>DASYNT010000076.1:0-14646 GCA_036008405.1 Xanthobacteraceae bacterium | reverse complement strand
AGAGGTTGTCGTCCTCATTGGCGAACAGTGCCCGCAGCTTCACCGTGCCGGTCGTCGTGTCGATCTGGTTGTCGAGGGTCTTGAGCTCGCCGACGCTCAACTTGGTGACGCCGGTGCGGTCGAACGCCGTCGCCTGAAGGGTGGCGTTGGCGCGAAGCCGCTTCTGGAGTTGCGGCAGGTTGTCCTCGGCCGTGGTGAATATCACGCTGATCGGCTGCAACTGGGTGATGACCACGAGTCCGGTTGCATCCCCCGGGGTCACGTAGTTGCCCTGGTCCACCAGCCGCAGCCCGACCCGGCCGCTGACCGGCGCCACGATATGGCAGTAGGCGATGTTGAGCTTGGCCGTGTCGATCTGGGCCTGATCGGAAATGATGGTGCCCTCGTACTGCACGACCAGCGAGGCCTGGGTGTCGAGCTGCTGGCGCGGGATCGCGTTGGTTTTCGCCAGGTCCTGGTAACGCTTGAGATCGAGCTGGGCGGTCGCCAGCAGCGCCTTGTCGCGTGCCAGCGAGCCCTGGGCCAGGGCGAGGGCGAGTTCATAGGGGCGAGAATCGATTTCGGCCAGGAGATCGCCCTTCTTGACGATCTGTCCCTCCTCGTAGGCGACTTTGACGAGGTAGCCGCTGATCTGCGATCTGATTGTCACCGTGGCGAGCGAGGTCACGGTTCCGAGCGCGTTCAAGGTAATGTCGATATCGCCGAGGCTGGCGGTGGCGGCGACGACCTGCGTCGGCGCCGCAAAATCGGTGCGGCGCAGCTGCGGCTGCTGGGGCGCAGGCCGCGTGTACATCCACCAGCCGGCGCCCGCCGCGACCATGAGCACAAGCAGAACACCCCAGCGGCGCCGTTTCTTCGGCACAACCTTGGCGGGCGGCGCCGGAAGGTCCAGCGGCAACGTCCGGTGAAAATTCGTGCTGGTACGATCGTCCATTGTCCTGCCACGCTCTCAGGTAAGCAGCCCACCCAGGCAAAGGAAGCAACAATCAGCATTTTTTCTGCGGTCTGACAACGCCTTCCAAGCCGCGCTCACACGTTGAGCCATATTGCAAAATCCGACATTACGGCCAGCTTTCCGGTCCATGACAAAGAATCAATGTAGGGCACGGATTGAGTGCATGGTATCATCTTATAGAGCTGGTGGCGCATGCAGCAGGCACACGGCCGCCGGCCGGAACGGAATATAGTCTGCGAGGCCACCAATGCGGAACGCGTGGTGGTCCCGAAGGCGCGGCGAGCGGGGCGATCCGCGGCGGCCCGGCAGCGGCCCGGGTGGAGCGCCTGCCGTATCCTTGCTAGACTTCTCCCATGAAAAACGTCCTGTGGCGCACCCTGGTCGTCCTCCACCGCTATCTCGGGATCGCAGTCGGCATCCTGATGCTGATCTGGTTCGCCTCCGGGATCGTCATGATGTATGTCGAGTTTCCCGAATTTTCCGAGCGCGACCGGACCGGCGCTCTGGAGCCCATTCCGTGGCAGGCCTGCTGCCGGGTGGCAGATGGGCTCATTCCGGACGACCTGCAGTTTTACCGCGTCCAGGTCGAAGGCCTCCTCGGCATCCCGGTGTTGCGGCTGCGCCGTCCGCCGCGGCCGGATGCGGTGGTCGATCTCACGGAGGGTGTCGGCGTCACGAACTTCACTTTTACCGATGCCCGGGCAATTGCCGTCGACGCCGCCACGCGGTTGATCGGCCGCGCCGGCCTTGGCGCCGGAGAGACCATCGACGAAGATCAATGGACCGTCGGCCGCTTCCGCCGCGATCGCCCCCTGTACCGCTTCTCCTTCGACGACCCCGAGCGCTCGACCATCTATGTTTCGGGCACCAGCGGCCGGATCGTGCTGCGCACGACGGCGACCCAGCGGTCGTGGAACTGGGTGGGCGCGATCCCGCACTGGTTCTACCTGACCGCGCTTCGCGGCGACGGGCCGCTGTGGACCGCCACGATCACCTGGGCTGCGATCCTCGGCACGTTCCTGACGGTGTTGGGCCTCTATCTCGGCATCGCGCAATTCCGGCGCGGCAAGGATCGCAGGCTGTCGCCCTATCGCGGCCTGTTCTACTGGCACCATCTGGCCGGGCTGGTGTTCGGGATCACCACCCTGACCTTCGTCGTCAGCGGTCTCATTTCAATGAACCCGTGGGGTTTCCTCGAAGGCGGGGGTGGCGGCGGCGAAATTCGCCGGCTGGAGGGCGTACCGCCCGAATGGGGCGAAGTCCGCAAGTCGCTCGCCAACATGCAGGCCAAGGCGCCGAACGCCGTGAGCCTGACGACCGCGCCGCTCGACGGCAAGCTGTACTGGCTCGTCACCGCGGCCGACGGGAACGTGACCAGATTCGACGCCGAAGGCGACGCGACGCCCTTGCAGACGCCCGAACTGGCCGCGGCCGCGGAGCGGATGCTGGGAGCCAGCGGCATCTCGACACAAGCCTTGCTGAGCGACGAGGACGCCTATTACTTCGGCCTTCACGAAGAGGTCGCGTTGCCGGTCTACCGCATCATCGCGAACGACGCCGAGCAGACGCGGTATTATCTCGACCCCGTGTCCGGCGCGCTGTTGCGCCGCGCCGACACCGATGCCCGCTGGCACCGCTGGCTGTTCTCGGGGCTGCACCGCCTCGACTTTGCCGCTTGGCTGCGCGCCCGGCCGGCCTGGGACATCATCATGATCACGCTGCTGCTGGGCGGCCTCGCGGGCAGCGGAACCGGCATCTATCTCGCGGTCCGCCGCATCCGCAGCGACCTCATGGTGCTGCTCCGGCTGGTGACGGGCACCCGCTCCGCTCAACCGGCGCCGCACGCGGAAGCGTCGGAACTCGCGTCACCGATGCCTCCGACCGGGCTGTAACCGACCGGGGCTGCAACTGTGCAACCGGCAGAACGGACGGGCGCAGTGCCGCGCCCGTCGCCGCAACATGCCACGTGCCCGACTCCGGCGTAGCGAGATCGCGGCGCCGCTGCGTGGCGAGCCTACTTCGCGGCCAAACGTTCCTCGGCGAGCTGCTTTTCATAGGCCGCCTGATAGCCCGCGATCTTGGCCTTATAGGCGGCGAGATCGCCGAAGCGCGCCGGATTGTACGGATCGCCTGGCTTGTAGACCTTGTGCAGGTCGAACTGGCCGGCGTGCGACGACACCCAGATGTCCGGGGTGTAGGTCGCCTGCATGGCGAGCGTGTTCTTGAAGTCCTCGACGATGGTCGGATAGCCCGGCGAGCCCAGGAGCTTCACCCCGGCATTGATCCCGTCCATGTTGACGATGAGGACGTTGTAGGTCTTGCCCGCATCCGTCACCGGGAAGCTGAAGCTCGTCGCACCGGGCGTGTGGCCGTAGGCCTGCAGCGTCGTCATGTCGGTGTTGCCGAGCTTGATATGGTCGCCCGGCTTGGTGCGCACATCGACCTTGATCGGATCGTAGATGATGCCGCGGCCTTCCGCCCGCCGGTAGTCGACATTGCCGCCCGATTCCAGCACCGGCGCATCGCGCTCGCTCATATAGGTCTTGGCGCCCGGGGCATCCTTCTGGAAGGAGGCGAGATCGCCGACATGGTCGAAATGCCCGTGGGTCGAAGTGATGACCTTGATGTCGCTGGTCTTGAAGCCGAGCGCTTCGATGTTCGCCTTGATGAGCGCGTAGGAGCCCGGCGCCCCGGAATTGACCAGGATCAGCCCCGCGCCGGTGTCGATCAGATAGCAGCCGAGATCATAAGTCCCGACGTAATAGAGGTTCCCCACGATCTTGAATCCGGGGAAGGGCTGCTCCCATTCCTTGTTGGTGATCGGCACTTTCACGCGCTGCTGGGCAATCGCGGCATTGGCTGCGAAGGCTGACAGGGCGACGGCCGCGGCAACGAGATAGTTTATTTTCATGTGATCCTCTCTGATCTCCCCTGACCATCCGGGTTCCGTGAAAGCGAGTGTCCGTCGCCGCGCCCGAATCCTGTTGTCGTCATCGCGCGGCTACTCGATCTCGAAAATCGCAAACTCCTGCGCGACGCCGGGGCGCATCGCGGTGGCGGCATCGAGGTCGGCTTCGGCGGCCGCCGGGTCGCCCTTCATACGCTTGGCTATGCCCCGTCCATAGAGCGAATTCGCGAGCCTCGGGTTGACGGCGAGCGCGGCGCTGAAATCCGCAATCGAGCCATCGAACTCGCCGCTCATGAGACGCGCCAATCCACGGCTGTTGAGGGCCGCGGTGTTCCGCGGATTGAGTTTTATCGCCTCGCCGTAGTCCGCAACGGCGCGGTCGAAATCGCCCTTGGCGCGCCAGGCATTGCCGCGATTGATGATGGCGCCGCCGTTGCGCGGATTGAGCCGGATCGCCTCGCCGAAATCGGCGACCGCCTGGTCCAGTTCGCCCTTGTCGCGCCAGGCCACGCCGCGATTGTTGTATGCGAGGGCGTATTTCGGATCGAGCCTGATCGCCTCCGAATAGTAGACCAGGGCATGCTCGAAATCGCCCTTGATCAGAAAGACGGCGCCGCGGTTGTTGAACGCCACCGCGTTGGTCGGATCGACCTCGATCGCCGCACTGTAATCGATGGCCGCGCGGTCGATGTCGCCCTTCTCGCGATACGCATTGCCGCGGCCGGTGAAGGCGGGGGCGTATCTGGGATCGATGCGGATGGCCTCGTCGTAGTCGGCGATGGCGCGGTCGAGGTCGCCCTTGTCGCGATAGGCGGCGCCGCGATTGACGATGACCGCGGCGCTGGAGGGAACGAGCTTGATCGCCTCACTGTAGTCGGCGATGGCGCGGTCGTAATCGCCCTTCTCGCCGTAGGCGGTGCCTCGATTGTTGAATGCGAGAGCGTAGCTGGGGTCGAGCTTGATGGCGGCATCGTAGTCGGCGAACGCGCGATCGAAGTCGCCGAGGTTGCGGTAGACGAGGCCCCGATTGGTGTAGGCGACTGCAAGCTCCCGCGGCGAGCGGTTTCCCGACCGGATCACCGCGGTGCAGCCGTCGGCCGCGATATCGAGCGGGTACGTCTTGCCCTCGTTGATGCACAACAGCCATTCCGTCGAGACTTCCGTCTGCGCCACTGCAGCGGCGGCCGCGAGGACGAAGGCAGCCGCGACGGCCGCGCTGATCGGGATCGCAACTGGGCTCATCGGCATTTCCCTGCGCATGAGTAACCGGCTAACACGGAACGGACGGCACGGGGCAAATGCCCCGGCCGCCCGTAAATCGCTCAACCGTGTGCAGCCCACCTACGATGGAACGGCACGGCCTCTAAAACGTGGACTCAGCTCAAGGAGCCGCGCCCGCATTGGCGCCGGGGCGCGCATTGGGATTTCCGAGCTGGGTGCCGTCCGGCAGCGTGACCGCCATGAACTGCCCGCCGGGGGTGCCGTCGCGCAGCGGATGGATCACGGCCTGGACCTTCATGCCGGGGGTGAGGGTCTTGGGAACCCAGCCCTGGCGGGCGAGGCCGCTCGGGCCGCCCATCTCGATCGCCCACTGCTCGGCCTTGCCCTGGGCATCGGAAACCGTCAGCAGGATCCAGCTGTGCGGATTGGTCCACTGAAATTCCTTCACGGTGCCGTCCAGCGTCATCTTCTTTTCGGCATCGAACATGGCGAAGGAGTGATGTGCCAACGCAGGGATCGCGGACATGGTGAAGGCGATGCCGGCGAGGCCTAGTGCTTTGAGATTCATTCGACGTCTCCCCGAGGGTTTCATACAGCGTCATCCAACCTAGAAGAATTCCGCCACCGATTCCAGCCGTTTCAAGCGCATGCCCGAAATAATTTGCAGTCCTGCCGGGCGTCTTCGGGCCTGGCTAATGGGCCGGCGCGGCGCGGTCATGTGCTTTTGTGGTATGATTTTACTGTCCGCGCCCTGTTGCCCTGGCAATGTCTGTCAGAAAGGTGGCAGTCCGGGTCCCATCGATGTCGGGGCGCGGCTTCCGCCGTTCCTCATCGCCTGCTATTTCCCCTCGGGCATCTCCCGCCAAATCCGGATCGAGCCGGACGCACCAAGGAACCGACCCATGCGCAACCTCGCTCTATGTTCCGTCGTATTGCTGTGTCTTGGGGCGACCCAGGCTTTGGCCTTGTCGGACAAGCCCTATCTCGGCGCCAGCGACGCGGATTTCGGTAATCTGCTGCCGCCGCCGCCGGCCGATGGATCGCCGCTCGACAAGCGCGACCTACAAGGCGTGCTGGACCTGCAGAAGAACCTGACCCCCGCACGGATGGAGCACATCCAGGCCGACCTCGAGCAGACCGTGTATCGGGTTGCGGGAGAAGTGCTCGGCCCGACCTTCACCAAAGACCGGTTCCCGATCACCGGGGCCTTCTTCGACAAGATCAGAGCGGATTCCGGGGCGGGCGTTCGCGACCTCAAGGTGAAGTACCAGCGAAAGCGTCCGTTCCAGGTGAGCAACGAGGTCAAGACTCCGGAAAACATCGCCCGCGAAGCGCAAGGACCGACCTACCCGAGCGGGCACTCGACGTTCGGCGCCCAAGTCGCGCTCGTTCTCGCAATGATGATCCCGGAGAAGACCGCCGAACTCCATGCCCGCGGCTGGGAGTATGGCGAGCAGCGGGTCGCGAGCGGCGTTGCCTATCCGACCGATTGGGAGGCCGCCCATATCGGCGCCACCCTCATGATCGCATTGATGATGCAGAAGCCCGAATTCAGGGCTGATTTCCAGGCCGCGAAAACCGAAGTCCGCAAGGGGCTCGGATTGGCTCCCTGAACGCCGGCGCAACGCGACACACCAATCGAACAGGTGCAAGATGAGCAACACGCGGAAGTGGACGACCGGTTCTTCGCGGCGGAAATTCCTCGAGGCGGCCGCGGGCGTGACCGCGGGCACGGTTCTGGGGCGGCGACCGCTGGCGGCCCAGTCCGGTCCCGAGGCGGCCGCCACCCGGTCCGACGCGAGACTTTCCAGGATCGATCCGGCGCTCATGATCACGCCCGAGCAGGCGTGGGACTGGAACCTGTTCAAAGCAAAGGGCGGTCCCACCTACGCCGGTAGCATCGGGTGGAAACGCTTCGCCGACTTCCTCGTTTCGAAGATGCAGGAATTCGGCGCCGTCGACCTCGATTACATCGAGATACCCTACGACCATTACATCGTCGACGATTGGCCGGATCGCCGCACTCACATCCACGACTCCGGCGTGGCGGTCGAGAAGCTCGTGACCGACGGAACCCCCGTGCCCGTCGTCGCCTCGTACGGCATGACATCCGGATTTACGCCGCCCGGCGGCGTAACCGCCCCGATGCTGTTCTACGATCCCGCCCATCCGCCCGCGGCCGCAGACATCGCGGGCAAGATTCTCGTGTTCCAGACCGCACCCTACCCCGACCCGCCCTACTCCGATTCGTTCTTGGACAACTTCACGCCCACCGACTACGAATGGCGTTCGCCGGGCAAATGGCCGCCGCTGTTCACGCCGCCGCCGGCGAGCGTCACCAGCTCCTATCATTCCCGCTGGGTTTGGAGCCAGCTCAACGGCTATGCCGCGATCGGCATCAAAGGACACGCCGCCGGCATCGTCATCGTCTACGACCTGTCGCCGGGGGCCGCGTTCGGGCTGGCGCAGCGCAGCGTCTACACGCCGGACGGCAAGGCGGGATTGGGCGCGACCTACGTCAACTGTCCCACGCTCACGCTCGATCGGGTCAACGGGGCGAAGGTGCTGGCGGATGCCAAGGCCGCAAAGACGGCCACTCTGACCCTCACCGCCCGTTTTCAGCGCGACACCGGCAAGGCGATCATCGCATATTTGCCCGGCAGGGACTACGGCACGCCCGGAGACGAGCAGGTGCTGCTCGCCACCCACACCGACGCCATGTCCTTGATCGAAGAGAATGGCGGCCTGGGCATGCTCGGCATCATGTCCTATTTCAATCGCCTGCCGCAGCCGGCGCGGCCGCGCACGCTGGTGTTCTACTTCGACTGCCGGCATTTCATGCCGGGGGGCGAGCGCAGCTGGCCGCAATTCGACTATTACACCATGCATCCCGAGCGGCTGAAGCCGATCGTGGCGACGCTGGGCATGGAGCACATGGGCGGACGGCAGACGATCGAAGTCGGGCCGGGCGGCAACCAGTACGTCTACTCCGGCGAGCTTGCGGAAAATGGCGGCGTCATCACCAGCCTGATGGATGTTTACAACAACAACATCTGGCTCGTCGAAGCGATCGCCGGGGCGGCGACGGACAATCACTGGCCCCGGGTCGACGTCAAGGCCGGCAATGTGGCACCCGGCGTCAATGGCGGTTTCCAGGGCCAGGTGAAGAGTCCGATGAACAAGGGCCGCGAATACAAGATCCCCGGCATCGGGCTGGCAGGCGACTGGCCCGGCGGCTGGACGCAGACCTACGCCCAGATCGACACCGAGGCCGGCGCGCACGGCTTCGACGAGAACCATTTCGTGCAGCAGGTGGCCGGCCTGTCGCAGATCGCGGCCGAATTCATGCGAGTCAAGCCGCTGGTCATCGATCTCGGATGGGGCACGCTGAGGTCGGCACTGGCGAACCTCCATGACTCCGGCTTCGTCGCGCCGCACGATGCCGCGACACATCGGCAAGCGCTGGTGAACCAGTACGTCGCCACCTTCAGGCACGTCGAGGCAGGCGCTCTCGACAAGGCAAAGAGCACGTTCAAGGACCTCGCGGCCGACATTTCCACGACGGTCGTCCGTGACCAGCAAGGCGCCCTTGCCGCGCTGGTCGACGCCCAACTTCGGAAGCTGGCCTGAGTTGGCCGAAGCGAAGGATCGAGGAAAAGGCTTCGACTGAGCGCCGCAGGCGCAGAACCTTCACCTTACTTGCTGTTCGCAAGAGCCCTCATTAACGGTCTTGCGATCTTAAAAAAACGCTTTGTTTCCTTCGCAATTTCATTGATGAGATCATCCCGAGAAGTTTTAAGCGTTAGGTTTTTCTTAGACCACACCACGCAATCATCCCAACCTGGATATTGATCGGCTTCGTCGCTTACAAGATGAACTTTTAGATTCTTTAAATTGCATTGCCGCGCAAAGTTCCTGCGGCTGTCGAGCCCGCC
This sequence comes from Xanthobacteraceae bacterium, assembly GCA_036008405.1. Lineage (GTDB taxonomy): Bacteria > Pseudomonadota > Alphaproteobacteria > Rhizobiales > Xanthobacteraceae > JAJPKK01. The sequence goes on along the minus strand of DASYNT010000076.1, from coordinate 5,627 downwards.
CTTTGGATATACCCAGCATATAAGTTGTCCGGCCAACGAACGAAAGCCGACATGTAAGCCGATTGTGGCAAGCCGCTTCTTCGGCCTTTTTGGCATATACATGGACCCATTAATTTCCCAGTCGCCGGTTGACAGCCGAACCCACTTGGTCCTCAGCAAACCCTTTAGACCTAAATCGACAGCGCCACCTAATTCCTCCAGGAGCGCGATAACATCCTTATTAGCTCGAGCGTATACTACGTCCGATAGTTTGCGAGCGACTCGTCAACTTTGATGTTACGATCCAATATCGCATCTGCTTCATCAGTATGCTCAGCAATAAAGTTTATTTCGTGAGAGATCGCAGGCAGCGGGTATTTATCCATTTTATGCACCCTCCCAAAGGTATTCTTCAATCTCATTGAGCGTAGCTTTCTCTAATGCATTTCCCTTTATTTTAAGAACCCCACTCGTAATCGATGCGATGTATAATGCAAGCCATTCACGACCGACTGCGTCCTGGTTCTCCTCCCACACCCTGCGAAGTACGGCAGCCAATTCAATATAAGTCAAACGTAACCACGGCTCCTTCAAGTTTTGCTTGTCGGTGCGAGTAAGGTAGACGCACAGAGGTTCAAGCGCCTTCAAATTCTCCTTGGTCCACGCACGAGCTTTCTTTCCATACCACGTAAGCTGATCGTTGTGCTCCGGGGCTTTTATCTTGTTTTCAATTATCATAAGGCCAGCGGCTCCCGCGGCATGGAGCTCGATCCAGATGTCACAGCGAGCCACAGATCGCTTGGAATCCGCAACCCGGTAGCGATATTCCGGTGTGACACTCACCTTTGTGCGCTTGCGGCGTAGCAATGCGAGAAGCGCGGCTGCTCCTGATCCGCGAGGGGATACGTCTTGGACTTTCTCGATAAAGGAGGTGAGTACCTTTTTTTTGAATCCATGTGGAGCGGCTGGATCAAGCAGATAACTTAGGGCTCGCGTGTGAAGTGTCTCGTCCAAGCTGCAATTGATGGGCGCCAGCAAATTAACACCAAGTCGGACCGGATCATCAGGCGGAATTTTGCGTGTCAACCTAAGCTGTTCGCGTTTGAAGCTGCTTTCAACAACAGGCCACTGCGATCTTAGCAAAGCAAGTTGAAAAGTTGCCTGGCTAAGCAACCTCGATAGGCCGCTCCTATACTCACGTGAGACAAGCTTTGTCATCCGTCCGTCCGTGCCTTATAGAATGTATCTTGAATATCGAAGCATTCCATCCTTGCAACGTCCGGCTCCGATGTCAAACTTGGGACAGCCCCCGAGTCTGGAAAACGCAACAGCGGCGTCCTGGGTGTGTCCAGAGCCAGTGGAAACCGGCATCGCGCCAGCGTTTCCGACCGCCCGAACCCGTAGACTGACGCACCGATACTCTGGTCCCGTCATTGCTATCGCGGGCGCCTTTTCCCCTCCGACTGATAAATCATTGATCTATTTCAAAGATAAGTTCCATTCCGCCACCAGCGCCTTGCGGTCGAGCTTGCCGCGCTCGCTCCTGGGCAGGTGATCGCGCAGCAGGATCTGCTTGGGCGCCTTGAAGGGTGGCAGCCGGGTGGCGCAGAAGCGCAGCAGCTCGTCCGGCGCGAAGTGCGAGCCGGGGCGCAGCACCACATAGCTCACGACCTCCTCGCCCCACACCGTGTCGGGAACGCCGACCGTCGCCGCCTCGGAGACCTCGGCGCGCTGCATCAACACGCCGTCGATCTCGACCGGCGATATGTTGACGCCGCCGCGGATGATCAGTTCCGTCTCGCGGCCGGTGAGGTGGAGGAATCCGTCTACGTCGAGATATCCCATGTCGCCGGTGCGCATGCGGCCGCGGCTGTTCACCCGCACGGCGCCGTCATCATCGAGATAGCGGTATTCGTTGTCGGCCCAGGCGCCGAGCTCGACATGGCCGATTTCGCCCGGCGGCAGCGCGCGGCCGTCCGCATCGACGATCGCGAGGCGATGATAGGCGAGCGGCCGGCCGACGCTGCCGAAGCGCCGCTCGTGACCGGGATTGGTGGCGATCCAGGCGGACTCGCTGCTGCCATAGCCCTGGGCAACCGGAATGCCGAAGCGCTCCTCGAAGCGCCGCCACGCCTGCGGCAGCAGCGGCGCCGAGCTCGAGGTGATGAAGCGCAGCGTCGGCACGTCGTTTGCCGTGACCGCCGCGGGAGTCGCGAGCAGCATGTTGATCACGGTGGGGTTGCCGGCGGCAACGGTGACGCCATGGGCGCGGACATCGTCGAAAAAGCGCGTTGCCGAGAACTTCCTCGCCATCACCAGGGTGGCGCCGCGACACAACGGCGCCAGCACGCCGAGGAGCTGCGCGGACGCCCAGTTGAAGGAGCGGAAGTCGTAGATGCGGTCGGAGCCGACGATGCCGAATCCTTCCGTCATCGGCTCGATGTTGCCCAGTTGCTCGCGATAGCTCAGCACCACCCCTTTGGGCCGATCGCCGGTCCCGGAGGTGAAGAAGATGACGCCGTCGTCGCGCGCCGTCGTTCCCGGGAGAAAGTCGTCGCGCCCCGCCGCCGGATCGAGCGCGGCGAAGAAGCTGCCCGCCGGCGCCGCGTCGCAGCGTCCGATCGGCATGCAGGGCGCGCCTGCCGCGAGGTCGCCGCGCGCGACCGCGTCGTCGCCGACGTCGCCGGCGATGTCGTCATGGATGACGAGGCGGGCCTGCAACTGCCCCAAAATGTGCGCGAGGTGCCGCCGGTTCGTTTCCATGTGCACGGTGCCGATGGTGGCCCCATAGGCCATCACGCCGATGTAGCAGGCCACATGCTCGATCGAATTTCCGGCAAGCAGCACGACGCGGTCGCCGGCGCGGATGCCCTGCCCGCGCAGGAAGCTCGCGATCCTGCGGGTCAGCTGCCGAAACGCGCCGTAGCCGATGGAACGGCCGTCATCGGCGGACACGACGTAGGGCTTGTCGGGATCGCGATCGGCCGCGCGGTCGATCCATTCCCGGAGTAGGCCAGGACCGGCATCGGCACCATGCAGTGCAATATCGCGCATCTTGTCTCCGGCCGGCGCGACCTTATCGCAGCACCGCGGCGAGCGACAAGCGTGGAAACTCCCGATCGCAACGGATAGGATGGCGAGACTTCATCTTGGGCCAGCAGAGACGGTGAACGCCATGAAGGATGACGCGGACCAGACGAGACGATGGATCATCAATGCCGGCAGCGCAGCGATTCTGTCGAATGCGCTTGCGACGTCGCCGTCGCTCGCTCAGGACAAGGGCGCGCCCGCGGCAAAGCCCACCAAGGCGGAAGGCGCCGAGGACGAGGGCGCGGTCAAAGAGGAGCCGATCTCCCCGGTCGCCCTTGCGCTCGCCGACTACGTGTCGACGGCGCTCGATCGCGAGCTGCCGCCCGCGGTCACCGCCAAGACCAAGCTGCATGTGCTCGATACCGTCGCCGCGATGGTGTCGGGATCGCGCCTCAAGGCCGGGCAGTTCGCGATCCGCTATGTGGACGCCCTGGGCGGCAAGCCGCAGGCGACCGTGATCGGCACCGGCATCCTGACCTCGTCGGTCAACGCCGCCCTCGCCAACGGCATGTCGGCCCATGGCGACGAGACCGACGACTCCCACCTCGCCGCCCGCTTCCATCCCGGCTGCGGCATCGTGCCGGCGGCGCTCGCGACCGCCGAGCTGGCCGGACGCAGCGGCAACGACGTGCTGCGCGCGGTGGCGCTCGGCTACGACATCGGCGCCCGCGCGATCTTCGCGCTCGGCTTCCGCGCCCTCTACACCGAACGCCACAGCACCCATACCCTGGCGACGACGTTCGGCGCCACCGCCGCGGCGGCAGCTATGCTGCGGCTCAACCCGCTTCAGGTGCGCCACGCCTTCTCGTTCGCGGCGCAGCAGGCCTCCGGCGTCCCCTATTGGGAGCGCGACCGCGAGCACATCGAAAAAGCGTTCGATTTCGGCGGCATGGGCGCACGCAACGGCGTCACCGCCGCGACCATGATCGCCGCCGGGTTCACCGGCGTCGACGACTTCATGAGCGGCACCAAAAACATGTTCACGGCGCTGGGCGACGAGAACGCGGCGCCCGAGAAGCTTGCGGCCGAGCTCGGCACCCGCTTTGAAATCATCGATACGTCGATCAAGAAATGGTGCGTGGGCTCGCCGCTCCAATCGGTGCTCGATGCGGTGACGGTGCTGCTCGAGGATCCCGCCGTGCGCGCCGGCCAGATCCGGCGCATCGTCGTCGATATGCCCGCCGACCGGCTCCACATCGTCGACAACCGCACCATTCCCGACATCTGCCTGCAGCACCTGGTCGCGCTCATGATCGCCGATGGCGGCGCCACCTTCGACAGCGTGCATGATTCCGCGCGCATGAACGATCCCAAGGTGCTCGCCATCCGCAAGCTGGTCGAAGCGGTGCCCAACCAGGAGCTGGTGAAGGCGGTGCCGGCGCGCCAGGCGATCGTGAAGATCGACACCACCGACGGCCGGGCGCTGAGCCACCGCACCTACGAGGTGCGCGGCACGCCCGGCAATCCCATGAGCGCCGAGGAGGTCGCGGCCAAGGCTCTCGACCTGACCGCGCCGATTCTCGGCCAGGCCAGGGCGCAGGAACTCAACACCGCAATTGCCAATCTCGACCGGTTCGGCCCGGCGCTCGGCCTGCGCCGGCTGCTGCAGGCCTGACGCGGTTGTCGGGACCCGTCCGCGAATTGATCATCGCTTCAAAAGTGAACCGGTAGACCCGCACGGGTGGGATCGCCGCTGGTCCCGGACACGGGCGACCCATGCAGCACATCGGCGTCATCTCCGACACCCACGGACTGCTGCGGCCGCAGGCCGTGGCGGCGCTACGCGGCTGTTCGCCCATCATCCATGCCGGCGATATCGGCCGCCCCGAGATACTCGATGAGTTGCGCCGCATCGCACCGGTGTTTGCGGTCCGCGGCAATGTCGACATCGGCGCCTGGGCCGTGGCGTTGCCGGAAACCGCAACGGTCGAGGTCGGGGAGTGTCGGCTCCATGTCCTCCACGATCTCGACGCGCTGCACAGGGATGCCAGCACGGCCTGCTTTCATGCGGTCATTGCCGGGCATTCCCACCGACCCAAGATCGAGACCAGGGATGGGGTCCTCTGCTTCAATCCGGGGAGCGCAGGGCCGCGGCGGTTCGACCTGCCCGTATCGGTGGGGCGCCTGATCCTGTCCGGCGCCAAATTACGGGCGGAGATCGTCGAGCTGGACGTCTGAGCCTTCGCTCGAGACCGGGCAACCGCAGCCTCCGGCGAGACTTGCCACGCCCAGCATGCGGTGCCGCGCGCCCTGGGCATCAACGAGATGTGATTTGACCACCCGAGGCCCAAGCTAGGCGCAGCCGCCGCTTGCGCCTATGAATTGCGGTTCCTGTCCTGGAATTCGCGAGGAGAGTCCTGATGCTTTCACGCCGCTCCGTCCTGTCAGTTCTTCTGGCCACCGCCGCCGCGGGCGCCGCGGTGATGCCGGCTTTCGCGGTCGTGCCGCAGCCGTTCGACAGCCAGGCGTTCGCCGCGGCGCAGAAGGCGGGCAAGCCGATCTTCGTTGCAATTCACGCGACCTGGTGCCCGATCTGCAAGGCGCAGAAGCCGATCCTC
>DASYNT010000075.1:0-9402 GCA_036008405.1 Xanthobacteraceae bacterium | reverse complement strand
CGGCAGCTTAAGGATCGTTCGCCAACAATCAATTCTGGTTTTGGTGCCCCCCCGCATGCGGGGAGCAAAAAAGCCGTTTGATCGCGCCAGGGAAGCAAAAGGGCCTGACCACTACAGGTTGCTATCCCGTCGAGTCTCGCGCATGCCCCGGTCCCGCCAGTGGGACAGCAGGCGGCGCCGGACCGCCCTCACAAGACGCGCCGGCTGCGCAAGATGCACTTTGACTTTGGGTGGTGTCCTGCCCCATGAACCAGACAGGCCCGAACCGACCCCTTGGCGCGGGGGACGCTCGGTGTGCTGATGATGCCCGGCACCGAACACATGTGCGAATCGCAGATCCACGGATGGACGATCACTCCAAAATGCCGCGGGAGCAATGCCGGTCATGGACCAGATCAATCGCGCTGACGGCCGCGGCGGGGATGTCGATGATCTCGGCGCCCTCGGCCGCCGCAGTAGGCCGCATGGCCCGCTGCGCCGGGTGCTGCGTTGGGTCATTCATTTTTTCTCATACCACCTGGTCCTGTCGCGGCAGACCATCCGCACCACGCGTGCCGCAGGCTTCCGCCTGACGGTACGCCCGACCGTGTTCCATCCCCGATTTTTCATCAGCAGCGAGGCCTTTGCCGCGTTCATTGACGGTCTCGACCTGTCCGGCAAGCGCGTTCTCGATGTCGGAACCGGAACCGGCGTCCTGGCGCTGGCGGCCGCGCGCGCCGGTGCAGCCTCCGTGATCGCCGCCGACATCAACCCGAATGCCGCCCTCAACGCCGCCGAGAACGCGCGTGCGAACGGCCTGGGCGACCGCGTGTTCGCGGCGTGCTCCGACCTGTTGGCGGCGCTGGCACCGCGGCCGCTGTTCGACGTGATCCTGTCGAGCCCGCCCAAGCATGCGGGCGAGCCGCGCAACCTCGCCGATCTCGGCTGGCATGCCGGCGCGAAGTATCGCTACGTTTCCGCCTTGTTCGACCAATCCCGCGGGCGGCTCAGGCCGGGCGGCCGGATGCTCGTCATGGTCTCCTCGGATTCCGACCTCGGACTGTTCGGCCAGCTGATCGACCATGCGGGATTCCGCGCCCGTCAGGTGCACGAGCACTCGCTTTATATCGAATCCATGATCATTTACGAGCTGACCGCGCCGTCAGGCGCGGCCGTCTCGTCTCAGGCGCCGGACGCGATCAGGCCGCGCAGGTAGCGCCACAGCGACCAGCTGCGGGCCGGCTCGACGCGGACCACCGGCGCCGCCGGATCGGTCATGAACCCCAGGCGCTTGATCATGTGCCAGGCGAGCGGGTTCCAGTCCCGCCACACCTGCTCGGCTTCCTGGTGCAGCAGTCCGCTGACGACCTCAGGGACGGAACCGAAAATCTGCGGCAGGCGGTCGGTCATGTCCTCGTCGCGCAGGATGTTCCATTTCGACGATCCGCCCATGACCGGGGAGCCGATCGCATAGACCACCCGGCCGACTTGCGCTTCGCGGACGCAGAACGAGCACATCGCGCAGGGCTCGACATTCGTATAGAGGGTGGCATGGCGGAGCCCCTTGCGGCCCAGCCGCTTCTGCGCGAGCGAGAGGGCGATCACTTCGGCGTGGCGCGACACGTCGCCATCGCGGACTGCATGATTGATGGCCTCGGCGACCACCTCGCCGTCCAGTGCGATGACCGTGGCAAACGGGTATTCGCCTTCGCTCGTCGCGGCCTGTGAAAGCGCGATGCAACGGCGCATCATGGCCACATCGGTCGGGTCGGCTGTCTTTTGGAAAGGGGCCACGGTCGTTGCACGCAGTAGAGGGAGGATTCGCCGAAATAGCCACTGTGATGACGATCTTCACCAGCTCCCATCGAAGAAAGCGGGCTGTCGCGAAGCATATCCTCCCAGACCACCGGATCGATAGCCCCGGCTAAAGTCTATAGTTAACCGGAGCACTGCAGTCAAAAACTCCTGTGCACAGCGACCAAACGGGGACGGCACCGGCCACGTCCGAATCTCGACGGCCGAATTCCTGCTTGGGATTTCAAGTGGCGAATTTCAGCCGCAGGCGGTTGCAGCCGCCGCTTCTGGCGTATTCCATGCGCGACGAGAATTCGCGAATGAGGTGGATGCCGCGGCCGCCCACCGACGCGGTTTCAACGGCCTGGGGCACCTGCGGCGGCGCCACCTGATTGGGATCGAACGGTCCGCCATCGTCCGCGATGACGAGGACCACCCCCGAATCCGAGCATTCGAGATCGGCGGCGATGGCGGACGCGCGCGCGCCGCCCTTGCCGTGCTCCAGGATGTTGGCCACCGCTTCGTCGAGGCACAGTTGCACCGCGAAAGCGGTTTTTTTGGAGAGCTGCGCCGCGTCGCAGGCCTCGATGATCCACTGCGTCAGCTTGTCGAGCTCGGCGGAATCGTTGCGGATGCGCATCGCGGACCTGAATGCTTCTTTGGCGCAGGCCGTCATGGGCGGGACCGTTACCGGCGGACCGCTTCGATGGCGGCCGAGCGATCGAACATGATCGGTATGAGCTGATCTATTCCGGCGGTCTTGAGAACGGCGTGCACGTTCTCGTCCGGAGACAGGATCACCAGCTTGCCGCCCTTCCTGGTGATCGTCTTGGCCCCCATCACCAGCAGCCTGATACCCAGCGACGCCATGAAGGCGACATTCGAGAGGTCGACGACCACGGCGCGCTTGGCGCCCGCTATCACGTTGAATTTCAGATCGATCGCTCCTGCGCCGGCGGTATCGAGGCGGCCGCGGAGCACCACATTGGTGATCCCACCCTCGATCTCTTCGACATCCATGTCCATGGATCGGTCTCCATCCACCTCGGGGACGTCTCGCTGGAGCGACATCCGCGCCGAGGCAACATAATAATATTGCCGATTTGTGACAGATCGTGAACGAGGCGGGGCGCTTGCGGACGGCCATCATTGTGGTCGGGCCGCGACATTGATATGAAAACCTGAACCGGAAGGGACATTCGCCGCGGCGATTGCCCTTTGGACATGTGCCCGAGGCGCTGATGGCGAATGATATTTCCGTGGTGCGCCCGCAGGGCCGCCTCGACAGCGTCACCACCGCGGTTTTCGAACGCGATCTGCTCAGGAACATCGATTCCGGTGCGACCAGGGTCCTGATCGACTTTTCAAAGCTCGACTACATCAGCAGCGCCGGCCTGCGCAGCGTCCTGCTCGCCGCCAAGCGAATCCGGGCCTCCGGCGGCCGGATGTCGCTGTGTTCCCTCAACCGCCAGATCGCCGAGGTGTTCGATATCAGCGGCTTCAGCTCGATCCTCGATATCCAGCCCTCCTATGATACGGCGGTGGCCCGGCTCTCGGCGCCGTAGGACAAGGCGGGCTCCGGGGCCGGCTCGGCCCGCGGCGTGAGCAGCGTGGAATAGCGCCGCAACAGCCAGATGATCCGCTCGAACAGGCTGGTGATGCCGTACAGCATCTGCTGGTCCGCTGCCGAAAGTGCGCGCTCCGAGGCGATGACCCGGCGCCGCATGGCATCGACGAGGCTGTCGCGGTCGGCGGTGAGATCGCGGAACATGGCGAGGTCGCCGGGGTCGAGCGAGCGATTCGCCTCTTCGGCGGTGAGGAGCAATGCGCCGATCCCCTCGGTGAGGTTGCTGCAAAGCGCCCTGAGCTCGTCCGCCCCGAAGGCCGCCGAGAGCGCGACGGAGAGTTCGTCCATCGCCTCATGCACCGCCCCGATCATGAGGTTGCGGGCCTGCCGGTTGGCGCACAGTTCGAGCACGTCGCGGCTCGCGCCGGTGTCGGAAAGCTCGCCGAGGAACCGGTCGAGCGCCGCCAGCAAGGACTTCGCTCCCGGCAGGATCGCGCTGCGCGGCGGCACCGGCTCGGATTCGCTCCAGGCGTCGGCCTTGCCGATGTAGAGCGGCAGCAGCGAGAACACGCGGGCCTGCTCGCGATCGATCAGGGTCAAAGCGGTCTCGGGATCTTCCCGGGCCTGGGCATAAAGGTATTTCGGCGTCGACAGCGCATCCTCGGCCGATGCCGGCGACAGCAGCACGATCAGCGGCCACAATGGCCGGTTGAGGGCTTCCTGGGCGAGCACGGAGACGAACTGAATGACCGCGTAGACGATGGCGATCTGCAGGCTCGGATCGGCCGTCGCGGCGGTGATGGCATGGGCGAGCAGCGGCTGCCCGAAATAGTGCTCGATCACGAACAGCGGCAGCAGCACGGCGATGCCGAGCGCCTTCACCATGACCTGGAGTATGGCGAGTTGGCGCGCCTTTCCCCTCATGCTGGTGGCGATGAGGTAGGTGCTCACCCCCGAGCCGACGCTGGCGCCATACAGCGTCATCATCGCCCCCTGCAGCGTCATCAGTCCCGCCGACGCCATAGCCATCGCGATGACCGTCACCGTCGCCGAGGACTGGGTCGCCAGCGCCAGGACGATGCCGACCACGAAACCGAGCAGCATCCATTGCGCCGAATAGGCCAAGAACTGCCCGACCCACTCGGACGAGCGGATGTCGTGGGAGCCCTGGCGCATCAGTTCCAGGCCGAGAAACAACAGGGCGAAGGAGAACAAGGCCGATACCGTCGGCCGCCACCGCGCCGAACGGTCGAGGTCGAGATAGAAGCAGAGGCCGGCGACGCAAATGATCAATAGCACGAACAAATGGGTGTCGACGGCGGCGGCGAACACCAGCGCCATGGTCCCGACATTGGCCCAGACCAGCACCGGCCGCGCCTGCGGGACGGTGATCAGATCGGCCTTGTACAGGCTCATCAGGATGACGGTGACGGCGTTGGTGCTCTGCGTAAGCGCGCCGGTGAGCATGCCGACCGCCGCGCTGGAAAGATAACTGTTCGTCGAACGCGCCAGCCAGTCGCGCACGCTGCGCCCGGCGAGCTGACCCATGTTGCCCGCGATGCCCTTGATCCCAATGATGAACAATCCGAGGCCGGCGACGACCGAAATGAAGGCACTGATATTCATGGTTTTGCTGCAGACATTGGGTGCAGCCATACCGGCGCATGCGAGACGCTCATCAAGGCCGCTCGGATCGGTCGGAGGGTGCCGGTCAAGTTCACGATGTCCAATCGGGGTTGCGGGAAAAGAAAGAGACCTCAGTCGCTTACCGGATGGCCTGAGGGAGTCCGAAGCGCTACGGTCGCCATCATCTCTCACTCAATGCAATATCGCTCATGACGATTTGATGACAACTTCGCCACGGCGTCGCACGCGGCTCCGCGCCCGAAATTTGACTTCGATCAAAGTCTCCCGGCGCCGGTTCGGTGATCCTGCTCTCGTTCTCAGCAGGAGACACAACGATGACGACCGAAACAGCGATCTTGCTCAGCGCGATTACCGCAGCCTTCATCGGATTCGCGCTGACGCTTTGGTGGGCCGAGCGGCAGACGCGGGGCGTGCATCGGGAGTAGCGCCGCCACGGCATGCCGAGGCTCATCGACCTCCCAGTCGGGAGCCGACGGGTCGTGGTCTGCGCATGCGGCGCCTTGGCGCGCCTCCTTTTTTGCGCGCCAGGAATAGGGAGGGACAAGTCGTGCCGTTGCGGTTGGCCGCGATGGTGCTAGCCTTGCGCCCGGCGCACGTCGATTTCGCAGATTGGTGCGCCAGGAGGCGATGATGACAGCGAGCGTTCATGCCCAAGCACCCGTCGCGACCGAGGTGATCGCCGTGATACCGACCACGCCCGTGCTCGGCGCCGAGATCCGGGTCGGCGACCTCAGATCCCTCGACGAGGCCGCGTTCGAGCGGGTGCTGCGAGCTTGGCACGACCACGCGGTGGTGCTGTTTCGCGGCCAGGCGCTGAGCGATCGGGACCTGGTCGCGTTCAGCCGCCGTTTCGGCGATCTCGATTGGGCGCCGATCCAGGAAACCGGCCGCCGCTTCGTCGAGGGAATGCCGGAGATCTACATCGTCTCCAACGTCAAGGTGAACGGCGAACCGATCGGCAGCCTCGGCGACGGCGAAGCGGTGTGGCACACCGACATGTCCTATCTCGACATGCCGCCCAAGGCGAGCATGCTCTACGCCCTCGAAATCCCGACCAGCGGCGGCAACACGTCGTTCTGCAGCATGTATGCGGTCTACGACGCGCTGCCCGACGCGCTGAAGCGGCGCATCGCCGGCCTCGAGATAAAGCACGACGGTACCTACAACAGCGGCGGCTATGTTCGCCAGGGAGTCACCGCGACCGACGATCCCCGCACATCGCCCGGCGCCATGCATCCGCTGGTATGCACGCATCCCGATACAGGCAGGCGCATGCTCTATCTCGGGCGCCGCCGCAACGCTTATATCGGCGGCCTGGAGCTTGCGGAATCCGAGGCCTTGCTCGACGAACTCTGGAGCTATGTGGAGCGGCCTGAATTCGCCTGGGAGCATGTCTGGCGGGTCGACGATCTCGTGCTGTGGGACAATCGCTGCACCATGCACCGGCGCGACGCCTTCGACCCCGAGCAGCGCCGCGTCATGCATCGCACCCAGGTCAAGGGCGAATCGGCGCCGGCGTGAGCGGCTTTTCCGGCACGATTCAGCCGGCCATCGGCCAGGCTGCGGATGGGATTATGGCGTCGGTGCGGCCATCATAGGCGGCAAGGGCCGCCCCCGGGCGGCCCTGCGGGTGTCGCGTCAATGGTCCGGCAGCGGAATGAATTCGGTCTCGCCGGGCACCGGGGCGAAGCGGCCCGATTTCCATTCCTCCTTGGCCTGCTCGATCCGCTCGCGGCGCGACGACACGAAATTCCACCATAAATAGCGCGGCCCCTCGAGCGCCGTGCCGCCGAGAAACATCAGCCGGGCGCGGGACACCGCGCGCGCCGTGATCCTGTCGCCGGGCCGGAAAATCAGCAGCTGGGGGGCTGCGAAACGGTCGCCTGCAATCTCGATCTCGCCTTCCACCACATAGATCGCCCGTTCCTCGTGGCCCGGATCGAGCGGCGCGCTGGCACCTGGCCCAAGCACCACTTCGGCATAGAGCCATTCCGACAGCATCCCGACCGGGGAGGTGCGGCCGAACGCCGATCCCGCGATGACACGCGCCCACACTCCGCCGTCCTCGACCACCGGCAGCCTTGCCGCATCAAAATGCTGGAACGACGGCGCGGTCTCCTCGTCGGCCTGCGGCAGGGCGATCCAGCTCTGGATCCCGAACATGTTCTGGCCGCTGCGGCGCTCGCCGTCGGGGGTGCGTTCGGAGTGGGCGATGCCGCGGCCGGCCGTCATCAGGTTCATGGCCCCCGGCATGATCTCCATCGTATTGCCCTCGCTGTCGCGATGCATCACCTTGCCGTCGAACAGGTAAGTCACGGTTGCGAGCCCGATATGGGGGTGCGGGCGCACGTCCATCCCCTGCCCGGCGATGAATTGCACCGGGCCGAAATGGTCGAAAAAGATGAACGGCCCGACCATCTGGCGCTGGGCATGCGGTAGCGCGCGGCGCACCTCGAAGCCGCCGCCAAGGTCGCGGGTGCGCGGCACGATGATGAGTTCGAGCGCATCGCACGAAGCCTGGTCGCCGCGCACGGGGTCCTTGTCCGGCATCCAACTCATGGTCATCTCCATCATTTGTCATTTGTGCGAAGGGCCCATGTTGCATTGCGGCATGGGATGAGAAAACGCGGCCCAGCACCCTCCGATTTTCACCGCAGGGGCACGACGAAGGCGCACGAAATTCGCCCGGCATCAATCATTCGGATACTTCCCTTCGGTAATACCGGGGGGTATGCTGCAAAAATATAATAACCAACAGAGGAATCGCCAGATGAAGCGCAGCTTGTGGCTTGGATTGATCATCGTTGCGTGGTCGGCCCCTATGGCATCGGCCCAGCAGCCGGCCGACAATCTCACCGACCAACAGAAGCTCGGCCGCCAGGTGTTCGCACAATCGTGCGGGGTGTGCCACTTGCCGACCTCGCTCGGGGCGAGGACCTATGGACCGGCGCTCAACAAGGACGCCGGCGGCGGCGACAACGACGTGATGCGCGAGTTCGTGGAGAACGGCACGCCGCGCATGCCGTCCTTCAAGTACTACCTCAAGCCGGCGGAAATCGACGCCATCATTTCGTATGTGCGAACCGTGCCCGTCCAGGCAGCCCCGGGCGGCGCTGCACCGCGCCCGCCCGTCGAGTGATTTCAGCAATCCAGGAGAACCCCCGATGACAAAAGTACGAGGCAAGTTGTTGGCGAGCGTAGCCGGACTGGTTGCGTTGGGATTTGCGGCGGCCCCCGCCGCGGCCGACCAACTGCTGACGGGCTCGATCGCGTCGGCGACCGGGCAGAAGCTCGAAGGCGTGCAGGTGTCGGCCAAGAAGGAAGGCTCCACCATCACGACCAGCGTGTATACCGACGAGAACGGCGACTATTTCTTCCCGCCTTTGGCCGACGGCAAGTACCAAGTGTGGGCGCAGGCCCTGGGCTTCAACACCGTGCGGGACGCCGTCGACCTGACCGCGACCAGGCACCAGGACCTCAAGCTCGCCGCCATCACCGATGCGGAGGCGCGCTATCGCCAGCTGCCGCCGGAAATGATGGTTGCGGCCTTGCCCGATGCGACGCCCGAAGACGCCAACATCAAGAAGATCTTCACCAACGAGTGCACGGGCTGCCACACCCCCGGCTATCCGCTGCAGTTCAAGTTCGACGAAGCCGGCTGGAACAAGATCATCAACCTGATGAAGGTCGTTCCCGGCTCCGGCGTGTATCCCGGCGCCAATGCCAAGGTCAGCCAGATCATCGAATACAATCGCAAGGATCTCGCGGCCTATCTGGCGCGCGCACGCGGCCCCGGCGAAACCTCGATGAAGTTCAAGGACCGTCCGCGGCCGACCGGCGAAGCCGCCCGCGTCGTGTGGACGACCTACGACCTGCCGCTCAATCCCGATGCCGGCATCGGAACCCAGGGCGTCGCCTCCGCGAGTGCGGTCAATGACGGCTCGGACTGGTCGCGCGGCGTCACCTCGAAGCTCGGCCAGATGCCCCATGACGGCGGCATGGATTTCAACGGCAATGTCTACTTCACCAACAACAACCCCAACAAGCTCGCCACCATCGGCAAGGTCGACGCCAAGACCGGCGAGGTGAAGTGGCTCAAGGTCGATGCCGCCAACGGCCACGCCGCCAACGCCCATGGCCTGGTGCGGGACGGCAATGGCGACTTCTGGTTCGACGTCAATCCGGGACGCCGCGCGCTCGGCAAGCTCGACGTCAAGACCGAGAAGATCAGCGTCTACCAGACGCCCGCGACCATGTCGCCGCTCGGCGGCGCGGTGACCATGGACGTCGACGGCAAGGGCAAGATCTGGGCTTCGGCGGCGGATGGAGCGGTCCGTTTCGACCCCGTGACCGAGCAGTTCACGGACTTCAAGTCGATCAAGCCGTTTAAATCGCCCAAGGGAACCGGCATGACC
>DASYNT010000074.1:0-2200 GCA_036008405.1 Xanthobacteraceae bacterium | reverse complement strand
TCGTAGCTCTTGAGCTTGCCGCCGAATACCGGGCAGTCCTTGATGGCCG
Organism: Xanthobacteraceae bacterium; assembly: GCA_036008405.1. Taxonomy (GTDB): domain Bacteria; phylum Pseudomonadota; class Alphaproteobacteria; order Rhizobiales; family Xanthobacteraceae; genus JAJPKK01. The sequence continues at coordinate 2,151 of DASYNT010000074.1, read as the reverse complement.
CGCAGAGCATGCCGGGCAGTTTCAGATCGATGGCGAAGACCTTGCTGCCGTCGAGCTTGTCGGCGGTATCGAGCCGCTTCAGCGGCTTGCCGGCGATCTTCCAGTCCTTGGGATCCTTGAGCTTGATCGCCTTGGCATCGGGCGGCGTCAGCTTGGCGGCCGAGGCTGCGACCTCGCCATAACGGACCTGACGCTGGCTCGCCGCATGCGTGATGACGCCGTTGGAAACCGTCAATTCGCCGACGGGAACATTCCATTGGTCGGCCGCGGCCTGCAGCAGCATCATGCGCGCCACCGCGCCGCCACGCCGGACATAGTCCTGCGAGGTGCGGATGCCGCGGCTGCCGCCGGTGCCCATTTCGCCCCAGGCGCGTTTGCTGGCGAGATTGCGCCCCGGCGTGATGCCTTCGGTCGCCACTTTGCTCCAGTCGCATTCGAGTTCCTCGGCGACGAGCTGGGCAAGCCCCGTCAGCGTCCCCTGCCCCATCTCGGAGCGGGCGATGCGGATCACACAGGTGTCGTCGGGCCTGATCGCGACCCAGACGTTGACTTCGGTCGCCGCTGCGCCTTCTGCCTGCGCCACGTCACCGCCGAACGGCACATTCAGTCCGAGCGCCAGACCGCCGCCGGCGATTGCCGCCGAGCCGACGATGAAGGTGCGGCGCGAGAGCGCTGGGCTTTTTTCCGAGGCCATATTGTTCAAGACCATATTGTTCATGGCTAACCTCCCTCGGCCCGGCGGCCGGTGGTACCGACGCCCGCCGCCATATGCACGGCCTCGCGGATGCGCTGGTAGGTGCCGCACCGGCAGATATTGGTCATCGCTTCATCGATGTCCTTGTCGGTCGGCCTGGGGTTTTTCTTGAGCAGCGCCGCGGCGGCCATGATCTGCCCGGACTGGCAATAGCCACACTGGGGAACGTCGACCGCGGCCCAGGCTTTTTGCACCGGGTGCGATGCACCGACCGACAGGCCCTCGATGGTGACGATCATGTCGGTTTCCTTGACGTCGCCGACGGGAAGCTGGCAGGAGCGCTGCACCTCGCCGTTGACGTGAACCGAGCATGCGCCGCACTGGGCGACGCCGCACCCGTATTTCGTGCCGGTCAGCCCGACATGCTCCCGAATGACCCAGAGAAGGGGTGTGTCGGCCTCCGCCGATACGTCCCTCAACGTTCCGTTGATATTGAGTTTTGCCATATGCTTTCCTCCATCGGCGGAACCATAGCGACGGGACAAACCGTTGCCTATACCCTTTACGCGCAGATCAGCTCCGAGGCCGCGGACCGGTTCGAGCCCGATCGGGTCGTCGGTCCAGATTGAAATGACCTAACCGCGACGGACGATCGCGGATATGTTTTCGAGGTCGATCCGGCGGCGGACGGCACTCGTCAGCTCGAGCGCATCGAGCGCCTTGATGGTCTCGCGGACCAGATAGCTGCCTCCTTCGGCGTCAAACGGGAAGTCGCTCGCGAACACCACCTTGTCGGCGCCGAAATAGTCCAGACCGCATCTTGTGGCGCCGACGGCGCCCGACAGCGCGGTGTCGGCAATGAACATCTTGAAATAGTCCCCGGCGGGCCGCAGCAACCGTCCCGGCAGCAGGTCGGCATCCGCGGGCGGCGTGCGCGCGCCCATCTCAAGTCCCCAGCCTTGCGCGATACGGCCTTCGAAATAGGGGATCATCGCGCCCATGTGGTGGGTGATGATCCTCAAATCCGGATGGCGGTCGAACAGCCCGGAGAACACCAGTCGAGCCATCGCGACGCTAGAGTCGTAGGGCCAACCGAAGCACCACCAGATCTCGTAGCGCGACTTGCTCTCGGTCGGATAATCCGGCGCCGGGCCGCGGACGGGATGCAGCCAGATGGCGAGGCCGCGGCGGGCGATCTCGGCGAATACCGGGCGGAAGCGCAGGTCATCCAGCGCAATGCCGCGCATGTGGGTACAGAGCTGGAAGCCGGCCGCACCCAAGGCGTCGGCCCGAGCGATCTCGGCGACCGCCGCGTCGACATCGTGCAGCGACAGCGCCGCGGCGAAGGCGGGAAAGCGGTCGCGGTGGCGATCCACCAGCTCGGCCAGGCCGTCGTTCATCAGGCGCATCAGCTCGACCGCGAGCGGGCCATCGGCCAGATCCTCGATCGGCGGCAT
>DASYNT010000073.1:0-7202 GCA_036008405.1 Xanthobacteraceae bacterium | reverse complement strand
TCCTCGTAGTGCATGGACTGGGAGATGTGATCGACGACGGTGAGGCCGGCACCGGCCGCCGCCTCGCTGGTCGGCACGAATTCGATCTCCCACACCCGGCCGAGCTCGCTCTTTTCGTCGATGAAGTAGACGAGGCTGCCGCCGAGGCCGCGCACCGCCGGGATCTCGAGCTCGCCCGGGCCGACCGCCTGGCGGAACGGCTTGTCGAGCAGGCGCTCGGCGCGGCTGAGCGTCGCCGCCGCATCCTCGACCCGCAGGCCGACCGCGCAGACGCCGGTGCCGTGGGTGATGTTGAAGGCGTGGGCAAAGCCCTCCTTTTCGGTGTTCACCACGATGTTGATGGCGCCCTGCGACCACCGCGTCACCGCCTTCGACTTGTGCACGCCCAGGCGCGCAAAGCCGAGCCCGCGCAGCAGCCTCTCGAAGCCCGGCGCCGCGCTCTCGTCGATGGCGAACTCGATGAATTCTGTGCCGCGGCACCGGGAGCGCGGCGGCAGCGGGGCGAGTTCCGGCGGCGCGACGCCGGTGCGCTCGCGCAACTGGTCGAGCAGGAACCGGAGCGAGCGCTGGCCGTCCACCGCGACGCTGCGGGCGGAGCCGGCGCGAAACTGGTCGTTGAAGATTTCGAGCGAGAGCAGGCCGTCGAAGCCGGTCGCCTGCAGCGCCTCCATGAAATCGAGCAGCGGCAACTCCCCCTGGCCGGGGAAATTGCGGAAGTGCCGGCTCCATGACAGCGAATCCATGTCGAGGAGCGGCGCGTCCGCCACCTGGACCAGGAAGATGCGGTCGCGCGGAATGGCGCCGATCGGCTTGAGATCGGTCTTGCGGGCGAAGATGTGGAAGGTGTCGAGCACGAGCCCGATCGCCGGATGGTCGGCACGGCGTACCGCCTCCCAGGCGTCGCGGTAGTCATTGATGTGACGTCCCCAGGCGAGCGCCTCGAAGCCGACACGCATGCCGTGGCGGCGCGCGCGCTCGCCGAGCGCATGGAGGTCGGCCGCGGCGCGATCGATGCCGCCGAGGCTCTGCGGCGACACGTTTGAGCAGACCAGAAGCAGGTCGCAGCCGAGTTCGTCCATCAGGTCGAATTTGCGCTCGGCGCGGGCGAAAATGCGCTCGCGGCTGTCCGGCGGCGTGCCTTCGAAGTCGCGAAACGGCTGGAAGGTGATGATCTCGAGCCCGAGATCGGCAACCCGCCGGCGCACGTCGGCGGGCGTGCCGTCGAACGAGAGCAGGTCGGCCTCGAAAATCTCGACCCCCTTGAAGCCGGCGGCGGCGATGGCTTCGAGCTTCTCGGTCAGATCGCCGCTGAGCGAAACGGTTGCGATCGACAGTTTCATGGTTGCTCCCGCCCGCACGTTTCGGGCCAAGTTGATCCGACCCAAGTGATCCGACCCAAGTGATCCGACCCAGTGGTCCGACCCGCCTGCCTGGGCACCGCCGTCGGAAACCGAACCCTACCATGCCGCCGAATTCGCGGCTTCCGGATGAGCGCGCCGCCCGTTAAGATGGCGCCCGCTCGAAGGTGCCGCAAACCCGTCGATTCAACGGACCTCGAGCCAAAGCCGACAGGACCGCCGGTCATATCCGGTATGCACTCCGGGCGAGCCCGGAACGTCAATTCCACTGGGAGGACAACCATGAAGCATGCATTCAGGCTGACACTGATGGCGGGCATCGCCGCCGGCGCGATGATGCTGGCGTCGGGCGACCGGGGCTACGCCCAAGGCGCCGACCCCAACGCGGCACCCAATCCGTACAAGATGCAGGACGGCTGGGCGCAGCTTCCGCAGGGCCGCAAATTCGGCGCGGCCATCAAGGTTCAGGTCGACCACAGCGACGGCAAGAGCATCTGGGTGTTCGACCGCTGCGCTTCGAACGACTGCGGCAATTCCACCCTGGCGCCGATCCAGAAGTTCGATGCCTCCGGCAAGTTCGTGACGTCGTTCGGCGGCGGCATGTTCAACCAGCCGCACGGCTTCTATGTCGACCGCGAAGGCAACGTATGGGTGTCCGACGAGCGGGCAAAGAACGGCAAGGGCGCCGTGGTCGTCAAATTCAGCCCGGAAGGCAAGGTGCTGATGACGCTCGGCAAGGCGGGCATGCCCGGCAATGGGCCAGACATGCTGGACGGACCGAGCGGCGTCGTCGTCGCGCCCAACGGCGACATCTATGTCGCCGACGGCCATGGCGGCAACGGCAACGACCGCATCGTGAAGTTTTCCAAGGACGGCAAGTTCATCACCGCCTGGGGCAAGCACGGCAAGGCGGCCGGCGAGTTCAACACGCCCCACGGCATCGCGCTCGATTCGGCCGGACGGGTCTATGTCGCCGACCGCGCCAACAGCCGCATCCAGATTTTCGAGCCGGACGGCAAGTTCGTCGCGGAATGGAAGCAGTTCGGCCGTCCGAGCGACGTCGCCATCGACAAGAACGACAACATCTACGTGTCGGATTCCCAGTCGACCCCGGCCAACAATCCCGGCTTCAAGCAGGGCATCCGGATCGGCAATGTCAAGGACGGCAAGGTCACGGCCTTCATTCCCGAGCCTTCCCCCGAGACCGCGGCGCCGGAAGGCGTGGGCGTCGACGATGCCGGTAACGTCTATGGTGGCTGGACCGGCAAGATGGCCGTACGCCGGTTCGTGAAAGGCTGAGCGAAACGACGCTCGGAGCGCAATCCCGTCCGGTGGAACGGAATTGCGCTCCGGTTCATTGAGATCGGGACCGGCCCCCCCAATCCGGTCCGGGCTCGATGGCGGATCGCTCGAACGGCAGGGGCCAGAATGAGATCGAGCGGTGGTGGCCCCGCAACGAACCCGAATTGCGCGGCAACGAAAGCGGGCAACAGCCGATGACCAGCCTCGCCGATCCCCTCGTCGTCTTCGTCATGGTGGTGCTGATCGGCATCGTGGCGGGATTGCTGGCGCAGCGTTTTTTTCGCTCGTCGTGGATCTCGCAGCAGATCGCCGGCCGCCATCGCGGCGCCGTGACGAGCGCGCTGGTGGGGATCGCAGGGTCCTTTCTCGGGTTTCACCTCGGCGCGATCACGAAATTGGCGGGCAGCGGCATTGCCGCCCTGGTCGCCGCGGCCATCGGCGCCGCCGTTGTGCTGTGGGGTTGGAAAACGCTCAAGCTGTGAGCGATTGGTGCGCCGGCGGCGTCTTTCGAGGCTCACGTAGATCCATTCGCTGTTGAAGGGCTCTCGCACCGCACGATCCACCGCGGTCGATGCGAGCAGGCGTGGGCACCGTCCGCGCCCGGCGCCACCGTCCACGCGCGTCAAAACTTCTCAAGTTCCGGGAAAGGCCGGTAAAGAGCCCCATCGCACATTTCACGGCTTGCATCTACGATCTGGGTCAGCTGGCCTTGGTAATAGAAGGCGGCATATTCCTTGTTCCCTTGATATTGTCCCTGCGCGTCCTTGGCGTCGAACCGCATGCAGATGATGTAGCGAGTGAACGTGCCACGAGGCTTCAAGGCCGGCTCGGCGATATATGCGTCGCGTATGCCCTTGAGACGATCGAGCTGGAGGGCGAGGCGTTCCACGATCTTGGGCTTGTAGTCGGTGGGAAAAATATTGTCCTCGATCTTGATATCTTTCGCTGCGCACGCACCAAGCGTAATGGCCAGCAGCGCCGCCGGCCCGCCGTTTCCTGTCCGCGCCCGAGCTGTGCCACCGGTCATGGTTGCGAGCACTCCGCGCGCGCATTCTACCTATGGCGAGACGCGGGGAGAAGTCCGGAGCCGGGCAATCGCCGTAGCGGAGCGTTTGGCCGCCTTTTGCAGCGCGTGGATTGCCCGCTATGGCCGCCGCTGGGAGCCGACCCGGATACGATGTAGTATCCCGATCGGCGTCCGTGCCCTCGCTCGCCGTTTCGATCCGGGCCTTCACGGCTCGCCGTGCCTCGCACAGGAGAAATCACGCCATGGAACCGGAGAACGAATTCGACGATCGGCTGACCCTGAAGGGCGATGCGCGCAGAACATTCCTTTTGGGAGCGGCAGGCGGGATGGCCACGCTCGCAGCCGGCGGAATGATCGCTGCGGGGAAGCAGGCTTCCGCCGCGGAGCCGGCGGGCGCTGCCGCGCCCCTGCTCGCCTATGTCGGATGCTTCACCAGCACGCAACGCAAGGCGCAGGGGAAAGGCATCAGCGTGTACCGCATCGATCCGGAGGGCGCCTGGACGCTGCTGCAGACGCTCGAGACGGTGCCGAACCCGCAGTTCATCGCCTTCGATCGCCAGCAGCGTTTCCTCTATTCGATTCACGGCGACGGTTCGGAGGCCTGCGCCTACGCGATCGACAAGGCGAGCGGCCGGATCCGGTTCCTGAACAAGCAGCCGACCAGCGGCAACAACTCGACGCACCTGACGCCGGACCCGAGCAACCGTTACCTCGTGATCGGCAATGGCCCGGGGGTGGCGGTGTTCCCGTTCAATCCGGACGGATCGCTGGCGCCGTTCAGCGACATGGTGCCGGCGGGCGGCGAAATCGGCCCGCACCGCAATCAAACCGGTGCCGGCCCGCATCCCCATTACGTATCGTTCGATCCGAGCGGCCACTTTCTCGTCGCTCCCGACCGCGGCGTCGATCGCATCCACATCTATCGCCTGGACGCATCGACCGGCAAGCTCGCCACCAACGATCCCGGGTTCGCGCGAACGCGCCCGGGAGCCGGCCCCCGCCACCTCGCCTTCCATCCCGCCAAGCCCTGGGCCTATGTATGCGACGAGCTGGATTCCACCGTCACCGCCTATGCCTGGGATTCCGAGCGGGGCGCCTTGAAAGCGCTACAGGTGATACCGACGCTGCCGGAGTCATTCATCGGCAGGAGCGAACCCGCCGAAATCCAGGTCGCGCCCTCGGGTCGCTTCGTCTATGTCTCGAATCGCGGCCATGACAGCATCGTCAGCTTCAGCGTCGATCCCGCTACCGGGACGCTCGCGCCAGTCGGCTGGGAGCCGACGCAAGGGCATACGCCGCGCTTCTTCTCCCTCGATCCGACCGGCAATATGCTCTACGCGGCAAACCTGGAGAGCCACGACATCGTCGCCTTCCGGGTCGACCAGACCTCCGGCAAGCTGACGCCGACCGGCCTGGTGGTGCCGACGGGGAGTCCGTCCTGCATCATCTTCGCCCGCGCCTGACGCCGGCGGAAACGCTGCACGCCCGCACAGCACGACGATCGCGGCAAGGCCTTGCCGTCACGCCCGTGGCGCTGATCAGGACGCCAGCGGCTCGATTCTCGCTTGCGCGAGCGGAGGAACCCTACCGCGGTTCGCCGGCAGTGCGGCGCAACGCCTTCTTCGCGCCAGTGCGTTCCATTTTCCGATGTACTCAGCTTCGTCTAGCGGTCGACCACAGGCGCATTGTGCGCGCGAAACAACTCGTTCAGCGCGTCGGCGAGAAGCGATTGGATGTCCTTGCCGGTCCGCGCCTGCACCAGCCTGAGGGACGATTTGAAATCGGGATGAAGATATGCGCCGATGTGAATCAACCCCTCGCGGCTGGGTGCTTTGGTCGGCGCCGGCCGAGACGCGGTGGTCCCCGGCGCTGTGGCTGCCGGTGCGGCAGGTACCGTTGCTGCAGGTGCCGATGGCGCAAACGGCGCCGAGGCGCGCCCGCTGGCACGCAGCAGTTGCGCTTGAATATCCGCCATCTTCGAAGCCATCATTGCCGCCAATTGTTCACGAGTTCACGGGTGGAATCGAACAGGCGATCCAGTTCAGCCTCGCGCCTCGTCAGGCTGTTCAAAATCCGAACATCCTTTCTCGAGTTCACAATTTCGCTTGTGAACTCGAACAGCCGCTTCAGCTCGTCCGCCGCCTTGCCTTCGGCATCGAGTTCCTGCGGCGATTGCCCGGAGGTCGGTGCCTCGGCATAGGCGCTGCGTTGACAGATGTGGACGGGGCACACGTTCAATTCGAACAGGTCCTTGATGGAACCGTGCGTGTCGGTGATGCCGCGCGGTCCGGCGGACGGGTGCACACAATTGAGGAGCACGAATGCCGACGGGCTGCCCGCAAGCCTGAGCATATCGTTGACTTCGGGCAGCGTCTCGATCTCGAGAATCGATGTTCGGGTCGGAATGAGTACGAGGTCTGAACACCGCGCCGCGCTGAGGGCGGAATCATCCTTGCGTCCGGCGGTGTCGATGAACACGAAATCCACACCGCCGGACCTGGCGGTTTCCATGGTCTGCTTCAGGCGGGGTACCTGGGCCGGGACGACCGCGGGATTTTCGTCGGCGCGGCGGCCCTTCCACTTCGCGGCGGACGCCTGCGGGTCGAGGTCGACGATTGCAGTGGCGTATCCGGCACGAGCGGCCGCGACCGCCAGTCCCAATGCGACCGTGGTTTTGCCGGTGCCGCCCTTCTGCCCGATCAGAGAAATTGTGAACATGTGAATTTGCGAGTTCGTGAGCTTCGGAACATTTTCAGAACCCAAGCCAGCTGTAGAGCTGATTCGTGCGGCGCGAACAAGGCGAGTGACGCCCACGAACAGGACAATCGCGCGAAGCGTTCCATGGCAGAGGACTGATGTGCATTCCGTGTCGGCCATGTCCACCCTTCGGCAAATCCCGCTCAAATCCTCCCTGGCCCGCGCGGCCCTGACTTCGCGTTCGGCTCAGCGCGCCCGATCGCGAGGCCCTGATGCCGCGGGTGCGAGATTTTTCCCCTTGTGTGAACCAGTTCACACCCGCGCGGACCGACTGCCGCGATTGTGGAGGTCGCCTGGTTCGGGCGCTTGATACTCGAGCGATGGGAGGACCCGATGGAAATGAACGATCAATCCACAGCTACGGCCGATGACGGCGTCATCGGCACCTTGGACGCGTGGCCCAGCGTTGCGGCGACGCCGCAGGTGGCGGAATACATCCGCGAGATGACGGCCGAACTGACCCGCATGGCTAATTCGGCGAATTGCCTGTCCCTGAGCTACCTCCTCGCGATCACCAACCTGGAAGCCAGGAAGCTCGCCCAGAAGGGCGGCTGCGAACTGCCGACGCAGTAAGGACCTGTCCGCGAAGTACCGCTTCAAATCGCGAGATCGCCCAGCTTTCTTGCTCCCTCCCCCGCTTGCGGTCGCTTGCGGGGGAGGGAGTTCTCGTAGTGAAACCTTCGCCCGCGGAGTTGCCCCCTCCATGACCCTCCCCGCGAGCCAGGCTGTGCGAAAACTCGGACGCTCTTTTGAAAAGT
>DASYNT010000072.1:0-10681 GCA_036008405.1 Xanthobacteraceae bacterium | reverse complement strand
GCCGCTCTCTGCTCAATTGTCGAAACCGGCCGCCGCAACAGCCGCAACGCTCTCACCGCCATCCGCGACGCCCTGGCACTACCCGCCAGCCAGGCAGCCGGCCCGCGACCAGCCCACACGGGGTGAGTAATTACTGTAAAGTTGATTTCAAGCCGAAATGGCCTTGTTCACTATGTCGTCGATTAAATTTTTCCCGCCTGGGCCTCCGTGACGACAAGTCTTTGTAATCGTTACGAATTGCCAAAGTTGACGGCAACATCTATTATCCCGCCGCGCCCGAGATCGTCTCAGGCCGCATCCCGGCAGGCCCCATGCTCGACAAACCCGCTGACCTCCCGGCCCGGCAGGACGAGGCGCGCCGGCCGGCGCTCGACTTCCAGGTGCATATCGCCGATCTCGAAGCGCGCGGCCTCCTGGTGCGCGTCGATCGCCCCATCGACAAGGACACCGAGCTGCACCCGCTGGTGCGCTGGCAGTTCCTGGGCGGCGTTGCCGAAAGCGCGCGGCGCGCGTTCCTGTTCACCAATGTGATCGACGCCAAGGGCCGGCGCTACGACATTCCCGTCGTGGTCGGCGCGCTGGCGGCCTCGCCGGAGATCTATTCGGTCGGCATGGGCCGGGAGGTGGAGCGCATCGGCGCGGCATGGATGCACGCCATCGCCCATCCGATCCCCCCGGTCGAGGTCGGCGAAGCGCCGTGCCAGGAGGTCGTGATCACCGGCGAGGAGTTGCGCCGGCCCGGCGGCGGCCTCGCCGCGCTGCCGGTACCGGTGTCGACGCCGGGCTTCGATGCCGCGCCCTATCTGACGGCGACGCTGTGCGTCACCCGCGATCCCGACAGCGGCGTCCAGAACATGGGCATGTACCGCGCTGCGCTGAAGGCGACCGACCGGCTGGCGGTGCGCATGGTGGCGCGGCCGAGCGGCGGCGCCGGCGGCTATTATCACTGGCGCAAATACAGTGCGCGGTGCGAGCCGATGCCGATCGCCATCGCGATCGGCTGTGCACCGGTCGTGGTCTTCACCGGGCCGCAGAAGCTCGCCATCGATTTCGACGAGCTCGCGGTGGCGGGCGGGCTCGCCGGCGCGCCGATCCGCATGGTCAAGTGCAAGACCGTCGATCTCATGGTGCCCGCCGACGCGGAGATCGTCATCGAAGGGATCATCGACCCGGAGAAGCTCGAGCCGGAAGCCCCGTTCGGCGAGAGCAACGGCTATGTCGCGCTCGAAGCCTACAACATGCCGATGCAGGTGACCGCGATCACCCGCAAGGCCGCGCCGGTGTTCGCCTCGATCATCAGCCAGGTGACGCCGTCAGAATCGAGCGTGATCAAGAAGGTGGCCTATGAGCCGCTGTTCCTCGACCACCTGCGCAATACGCTCGCCATCAAGGGCATTCGCGCGGTGGTGATGCATGAGCGGCTCACCAATCTGCGCCCGGTCATCTTTCTCCAATACGCGGCGGGGACGCCGCGCAGCGAGGTGTGGCGCGGGCTCTCCGGCGCTTCGATCCTGATGCCCAATTGCGGCAAGGTGGTCATTGCCGTGAGCGAGGACATCGATCCGCGCAGCACCGACGCCGTGTTGTGGTCGCTCGCCTATCGCTCCAATCCGATCGAGGACGTCCACATCTCGCCATATCGCGGCGGCGTGCAGGGCGCCCAATACGGACCGCGTGGTGCCGATTCGGCCATGCTGATCGACGCCACCCGCAAGCGGCCGATGCCGCCCTTAGCGCTGCCGGCGCGCGAGTTCATGGAACATGCGCGTGCCATCTGGGACGAGCTCGGCCTGCCGGCGCTCGCCGTGCAGTCGCCGTGGCACGGCTACACGCTCGGCGACTGGACCGAGGCCTGGGAGACCTTCGCCCGCCGCGCCATTGCCGGCGACTGGGAAGAGACCGGTCGCGAGACGCTGGCCCGCCAGCGCACCGGCGTCACGCCGGAGACGTCGACCAAAGAGGGCTCGGCCAACATGGCGGAGTAGCGCTAGGCTGCGCCCGCGCTCCCGCCGCGTTTGCGCTCCCCCCCGCGTTTATTCGCGTCCATTGACGAAGGCCGCGACGCGACAATATACGAGGCACCGCCTCCGGATAAGAATCGACCACAGGAGTTCATCCCATGGGCGTTGCGCGGCATCCGCTTCCGCCGGACCTGGTGGGCGTTCCCATCGAGGCGATCATGGATCGCTATGTGCGCCGGTTCCGCGATCGCAAGCCGGACTGGGCGGCGTTCGAGGACGCCAAGATCGAGGGCTTCAAGCGGGCGCAGCACCGTTTCATCGGCGCCGGCGGGTCGGGAAAGCATGGCGATCCCACCGTGATTCCGGCCGGCAATTTCACCCTGTCGATCATGTTCGTCGAGCCCGGCCAAGGCAATGCGGCGCACACCCACGAGGTCGAAGAGGTGTTCTTCGTGCTGCAGGGCTTTCTCGACGTCTTCGTCGAGGACGAGACCGGCAAGCGCGCCACCACCCGGCTCGGCCCCTGGGAATGCATCGCCTGCCCCGCCGGCGTGATCCACGGCTACCAGAACGACAGCCTCGAGCCGGTCTATTTCCAGGTCATGCTCGGCCGCGGCAAGCCCGAGACCATGGGCTATGCGGACGAGGACCTCTACCAGCGCCGCGCCGCCCACCTGCAGACCGGGGCGGCGTGACAAGGCCGGTCATGCCGGGCACGCCTTGCGCGACCCCGGAACCCAGCCTGTGACGCACCAGCGAAGACTGCGTGCCGGGATGACGGCACCGAAGCCTCGCTACCACTGTGTCGCAAAGCGATCCTCGGCTTACGCTGCGCTTTCCCTCCCGTCTTCGGGGAGGGCAGGGTGGGGTTCTTTCTTCGCAAAAACCGCGGCCGTGGACCCCACCCGACCTCGCTTCGCGAGGCCACCCTCCCCGAAGTCGGGGAGGGATTCTGAGCAAGACCCGCACTTGTGACACAGTAGCGCTACCCGCGCAGCACGCCGCCGGTCCGTTTGCCGACCTCGGCCACGATCTTTGCGGCGACGGCATCGATCTCCTGGTCGGTCATGGTCTTGTCGCGCGGCTGCAGGGTGACGGCGATGGCAATCGACTTCTTGCCGGCATCGATGCCGGGGCCCTCATAGACGTCGAACACGGCGATCCCCGCGATCAGCTTGCGGTCGACCCCCTGGGCGGCGCGTACGATGTCGGCCGCCTTCACGGCGCGATCGACGATGAAGGCGAAGTCGCGCTCGACCGGCTGGAACGGCGCGAGCTCCAGCGCCGGCCTGGCGCGGGTCGCCTTCGCCTTGGCCTCGGGAATGCGCTCCAGCACCACCTCGAAGGCGACCAGCGGGCCGTCTGCGCCGAGCGCTTCCAGCGCCTTGGGGTGCAACTCGCCGAAATATCCGAGCACGTTCTGCGGCCCGATCTGGATCGTGCCGCTGCGGCCGGGGTGCAGCCAGGGCGGGCCGCCCGGCACCACCTGCACGGCCTGCATCGGCGCGCCCGCGGCGGCGAGCACGGCCAGCGCATCGGCCTTGGCGTCATAGGCATCGACGCCGCGGCCGCCGCTCGCCCAGTGCCGGCCGGCGCCCGACGCCTTGGCGAGGCGGCGGCGCACGCCGCCGGCCGCGGTCATCTGGTCCTGCGGCCGGTCGCCGAGGAAAATCTGGCCGACCTCGAACAGCGCCGCGTCGGAGTAGCCGCGATCGGCGTTCTTCTGGGCGGCGGCGACCAGGCCGGGGACGAGGCTCGGCCGCATGTCCGAGAGCTCGGCCGCGATCGGGTTCGCCAATACCAGCTCCGGCTTGCCGCCGCCGAACAGAGCCGCCGCCGGGTGGGATATGAACGACCAGGTGACGGCCTCGACGAGGCCACGCACGCCGAGCGCGCGCCTCGCCTTGCGGGTGCGCACCTGCAGCGGCGTCAGCACCGGCCTGCGCGCGGCCTCGCCGCGCTCGAACGGCATCATCGGCACGCGGTCGACCCCGACGATCCGCACGATCTCCTCGACGATGTCGGCCTTGCCGTGCACGTCGGGGCGCCAGGTGGGTACGATGGTCCGCAGGATCGGGCCGGCGCCCGTGGTAACGAAGCCGAGCCGGGCGAGCACGCGCTCGACCTCGGCGGCCGGCAGCGCGAGCCCGGCAAGGCGCTCGACCTCGCCGAGGGGAAAGTCGATCACCCGCTCCGGAACCGGTGTTGCGCCCGCCACCGTGATTTGCGTCGCGGTCCCGCCGCAGAGATCGAGAACCATGCGGGTTGCGAGTTCCAGGCCCGGAACCATGAAGGCGGGATCGACGCCGCGCTCGAAGCGGTAGCGCGCATCGGAGTTGAGGTTCAGCTTGCGCCCGGTATGGGCGATGTTGATCTCGTCCCACAGCGCGGACTCGATCAGCACGTCGGTGGTCGCCTCGGAGCAGCCGCTGGCTTCCCCGCCCATGATGCCGGCGAGCGATTCGACGCCGCCGTCGTCGGCGATGACACACATGGTGTCGTCGAGCGCATAGGTCTTGCCGTCGAGCGCCAGCAGAGTCTCGCCTGCGTGCGCGCGGCGCACCACCAGGTTCCCTTTGACCTTGGCGGCATCGAACACGTGCAGCGGCCGGCCGCGGTCAAAGGTGATGAAGTTGGTGATGTCGACCAGCGCATTGATGGGCCGCAGCCCGATCGCGGCGAGGCGCCGCTCCAGCCATTGCGGGCTCGGGCCGTTCTTGACGCCGCGCACCAGGCGCAAGGCGAAGCCGCGGCATAATGACGGCGTGGTCTCGAAATCCAGCCGTACCGCGACCGGGCAGGGGCCAATGCCCGCGACCGGCTCGATCGGGACATCCTTCAGCTTGCCCATGCCGGCAGCGGCAAGGTCGCGGGCGATGCCGTGGACGGCGGTGCAGTCCGGCCGGTTCGGCGTCAAATTGATCTCGATCACAGGGTCATCGAGCTTCGCCCATTGCGCATAGAGCGCGCCGAGCGGCGCATCGGCCGGCAGATCCAATATGCCGTCGTGATCGTCGGATATCTGCAGCTCGAATGGCGAGCACAGCATGCCCCGGCTCTCGACGCCACGAATGGTGCCGATGCCCAGCGTCATGTTCTTGCCCGGAATGAAGGTGCCGGGCGGGGAAAACACGCTCATCATGCCGGTGCGCGCATTAGGCGCGCCGCACACGACCTGCACCGGCTCGCCGGCGCCGGTGTCGACCATGCAGACGCGCAGGCGGTCGGCATTGGGATGCTGCTCGGCCGAGATCACCTGCGCGATGGTGAACGGCGCCAGCGCCGCGGCCTTGTCGGCGACGCTCTCGACCTCGAGGCCGATCATGGTGAGCCGATCCACCACCGCGTCCAGAGGCGTGTCGGTGTCGAGGTGCTCCTTGAGCCATGAGAGGGTGAATTTCATGGCGTGGCCCCGCGTGCTCCCTCCCCCGCTTGCGGGGGAGGGGTGGGGAGGGGGCTCTGGCCGCTCGCCTCAGCAGGTACGAAGGACGAGGGCAAATATGTCTCCTCCATCATCGCTGCCACTGCGAGCCGGACGGCCGAAGGCCCCCTCCCTAACCCTCCCCCGCAGGCGGGGGAGGGAATGGAGGCGCGGCCTCGCAGCGACGGCATGGGCAAGCTGCTGCTCATCCGCTCAGCCCTCCGGCGAGGGTGGGGAAATCGAGCGGGCGGAAACCGTAATGGGCGAGCCAGCGCATGTCGGCCTCGAAGAAGGCGCGCAGGTCATGCATGCCATATTTGAGCATGGCGATGCGATCGATGCCCATGCCCCAGGCGAAACCCTGGTAGACATCGGGGTCGATCCCGCAATTGTGCAACACGGCGGGATGCACCATGCCGCAGCCGAGAATCTCCAGCCAGTCGTCGCCCTCGCCGAAGCGGATTTCGCCCTTGTCGCGGCGGCACTGGATGTCGACCTCCAGCGACGGCTCGGTGAACGGGAAGAATGACGGCCGGAACCGCATCTTGACGTGCTCGACCTCGAAGAACGCCTTGCAGAATTCCGCGAGGATCCACTTGAGATGGCCGAGATGGGAGCCCTTGTCGATGACGAGGCCCTCGACCTGGTGGAACATCGGCGTATGGGTCTGGTCGCTGTCGCAGCGATAGGTCCGTCCCGGGCAGATCACGCGGATCGGCGGCTTCTGCGCCAGCATGGTGCGCACCTGCACCGGCGAGGTATGGGTGCGCAACAGCAGCCGCGAGCCGTCGGGCTTCGGGTTGAAGAAGAACGTATCGTGCATTTCCCGGGCCGGATGGCCGTCGGGAAAATTCAGCCGGGTGAAGTTGTAGTCGTCGGTCTCGATGTCCGGCCCTTCCGCCACCGCAAAGCCCATGTCGGCGAAGATGGCGGTGAGCTCGTCCATCACCTGGCTGATCGGGTGGATGCGGCCCGCATCGGCCGGATTGTCGAGCGTCGGCAGGGTGACGTCGATGGTCTCGCCGGCGAGCCGCTGCGCGAGCGCTATGCCCTTGAGCGCCTCGCGCCGCGCCGCGATCGCCGCGGTGACCGCCTCCTTGAGGCCGTTGATCAGCGGGCCGTTTTCCTTGCGCTCCTCCGGCGACATCCTGCCCAGCGTCGCCAGCAGCGCCGAGATCGAGCCCTTCTTGCCGAGCGCCGCCACCCGCACGGCTTCGAGCGCCGCCTCGTCGGCGGTCGCCTCGACCATGCGCATCAACTCGCCTTCGAGTGCGACAATGTCGGTCATGGATCCTCGCAAGCCGGCAGAATCGAAAAGGTTTCGGCGCCCGAACGCGGCGACTCCCTCCCACTTCTTCCAGGGGAGGTCGGCTGGGGGGCCGCTGAGGCGCCGCATACGCCGCCCGCGATCTCCCATCCGGAAACTCCCTTACCCAGGGAGAGCGGAAGACGTCGAACCGGCCGAGACCGGAGTGTCAGCTCAGGCCGCCAACGCGGCCTTGGCCTTGTCGACGATCGCCTCGAACGCGGCCGGCTCGTTGATGGCGAGATCGGACAGCACCTTGCGGTCCACGATGACCCCGGCTTTGCCGAGGCCGGAGATAAATCGGCTGTAGGTGAGCCCGAAGCCCCGGACGGCGGCGTTCAGGCGCTGGATCCACAGAGCGCGGAAGGTGCGCTTGCGCCGCTTGCGGTCGCGGAAGGCGTATTGGTTCGCCTTCTCCACCGCCTGCTTGGCGACCCGGATGGTGTTCTTGCGCCGGCCGTAATAGCCTTTGGCGGCTTTGAGGACTTTCTTGTGCTTGGCGTGTCCGGTGACACCCCGTTTGACGCGGGCCATGGCCGATCTCCTTCGAAATCGATTACCTGATGGGATGACGGAGCCGCGCCTGCGCGGCCGGATGGGCGATCAGCTGTTGGGCAGCCAGTATTTCTTGATGCGGTCGCCGTCGGTCTTGAACAGGACCTTGGTGCCGCGGTGCTCGCGGATCTGCTTGGTGGTCCGCTTGATCATCCCGTGGCGCTTGCCCGACTGGGCAAACAGCACCTTCCCGGTACCGGTAATCTTGAAGCGCTTCTTGGCGCCTGATTTGGTCTTCAACTTGGGCATTTGGCTCTCCTTTTGCGGCACAGCGGCCGCCGACCGGGGTCAACCGGTGATGCTCGGTTCGAGCGTGCTGATTGAGCACTTCGCCGCCGCCACGGCAGCCCTTTAGCCGGGCAGCGGGGAGGGCGGGTTTATGGCAGAGAGCCGGCAAAATGGCAACCGGCCGCGCACGGGCCGATGAGCGGTCATTGGGGCGCACCGTGTTTCGGGTCGACGTCCCGGGCCGAGCCGCCGCCTCGACACGATCCCGAGCGTCGGAGATGCAAAACGCCGGCTGACCCGGGATGTATCCTGCTCGGCGGATCTTGGTCTATCGGTCTGACCCTTATTCGGTTTCGGGGCCGGGACGGGTCGGGTGACGACTTGAGTGGCCGGCAGCCGACGGTAATATGACCCAAGCTCCGTATGCGGGGCTGCCGCATACGGGGCTGCGGCGCACTGCCCGGCTTTCGGCTAGGTTAACATGCCCGCCACGATGGAATATCCCTGGTGCGGCAGAGGTGATTCCGGGGCGCGGCGAGGTCCTGCCTCGTACTCGCCGGAGGTGAGGCGAGCCATTGCAAACCGAGACCGACCCCGACATTGCGCGCGACGCGGCCGCGACGGAGCCGCCGATCCGCTTCGGCCTTTCTGGCAAGCTGCTGATCCTGACGATTTTCTTCGTCATGCTGGCGGAAGTGCTGATCTACGTGCCGTCGATCGCGAATTTCCGCATGACCTGGCTCGATGACCGCCTCGCCGCCGCCCACACCGCCGCCCTGGTGCTCGAGGCGGCGCCCAGCGGCATGGTGCCGGAAAGCCTCGCCCAGCAGATTCTCGACAGCATCGGCGCCCGGGCGGTGGCGATGAAGACGGGCCAGCAGCGCCGCCTGCTCGCCACCTCCAACCTCCCCAGCGAGGTGCAGCAGGAGGTCGACGTCCGCGACATGGGCGCCTGGATGGCCATCGTCGAGGCGTTCCGCACCCTCCTGTTCGACAACAACCAGGACATCATCCGGGCGATCGGGCCGGCGCCGATGGGCGGCGAGTTCGTCGAGATCGTGATCGACGAAGGTCCGCTGCGCCGGGCGATGTGGCAGTATTCCCGCGACGTGCTCTTGATCTCGCTGCTGATCTCGGCGATCAGCGCGGCGCTGGTCTATTTCTCCCTGCATTATCTGTTTGTGCGCCCGCTGCACCGCATCACCGCCAACATGATGGCGTTCCGCGCCGACCCGGAGAATCCGGCGCGCATCATCGCCGCCAGCCGCCGCCGCGACGAGATCGGCATTGCCGAGCGCGAACTGGCCGGCATGCAGCGCGATCTCGCCTCGATGCTGCAGCAGAAGACCCGCCTGGCGGCGCTCGGGCTCGCGGTGTCGAAGATCAATCACGATCTGCGCAACCTGCTGGCTTCCGCCCAGCTGTTCTCCGATCGCCTGGTCAAGCTTCCCGATCCGCAGGTGCAGCGCTTCGCCCCCAAGCTCATGCAGGCGCTCGAGCGCGCCATCGCGTTCTGCCAGTCGACCCTGTCCTATGGCCGCGCCCAGGAGCCGGCGCCGGACCGCCGCATCATCGCGCTGGACGGCCTCGTGGACGAGGTCCGCGACACCATCGGCCTGTCGCCGGAGTCGCCGATCGGATGGGTCACCGCGGTCGATCGCGGCCTCGCCGTCGATGCCGACCGCGAGCAGCTGCTGCGCGTGCTGGTCAACCTCGCCCGCAATGCCCGCCAGGCGCTGGAGACGCGGGCGCCGAACGATCCGGCCCGCGACCAGATCCGCATTTCCGGACGCCGCGAGGGCGCCGTCACCGTCATCGAGGTGGCCGACACCGGCCCCGGCCTCTCGGATCGGGCGCGGGCCCACCTGTTCGAGGCGTTCCAGGGGTCGACCCGCGCCGGCGGCGCCGGCCTCGGCCTCGCCATCGCCGCCGAACTGGTGCGCGCCCATGGCGGCGAGGTCGACCTGGTGGAGGGAACCATCGGCGCCACCTTCCGCATCAAGATCCCCGACCGGCCGATCGCGCTCGATGCCCGCCGCAGCGAACGGGCAAGCGCCTGAGGCCGTCGGCACGGCGCCTGCCGACGAGCGTCCGCGCCGCAAACCGCGGCCTCCGGCGCCGCGCCCCCCAAATGCGGGTCCGGATCGATCCGGAGCGATCCGGCGCCGAACGCCTTGCCAAGCCGAAACATAGGTTATAGCTATGCGCGCCGCTGCCGGGGCTCCCCGGAAGGCGAAGCGCCCGTAGCTCAGCTGGATAGAGCACCAGACTACGAATCTGGGGGTCGGGAGTTCGAATCTCTCCGGGCGCGCCAGATAAGTCGCTGTTATCCCTTATCTTTGGTTTTGATCGCGCGTACCAAAGTGCGTGAGGTTCGCGACTAGGTCAATCAGCAAGAGACTTCTTGCGATCGATCACCGGCGAAGAAGCGTCAATGCAGCCCCCTTATGTAAGGCGATGTGATCAGTCTTGTCGCTTTTGATCTCGTATTGAGGATCATCCTTGCTGGCGTGATGGATGTAGCCCTTATAGTTCACATTCATCGTGTGGACCTTCAAAATACGACCGCTGACGCGACCGACCTCTGAGTTCCAGCTCACGTGGTCGCCCGATTCGAACATCTTTCCCATGGCACTTCTCCCGAGGCACCCTTCCGTCAAAGCGCGAGGCGGTTCGGCGGGCGAACCGACCGTGGAATTCGCCAAGGTTCGACCGCCAAGGTGACATTGCCCTCGCTCTTTGACGCCGGTCGAAGCGGCTCCTCAACTGGTTATTACAATGGCGCCTGCTGCCGCTGGAGAGGCTTGTCATGCCCGACTAAGACGCGATCATCATCCGGCGCCGGCCAGGCCGGACCAGCGTCGGATAAGGTCTGCGCCCCCGCAATTCGTATCGAAACCGGCGCCGCGGCGGCGCCCGATGCCAGTTGCAGGAAATGGCGTCTTTGGATGCTCATACCCGTACTGCCCCTCCGGAGAAGATCCCGGAGGCGCCGTTCAATTCATCGGGCATCGGCACATCCCGCTGGCGCAATTGAACGTTACATTAATTTCCCGCGCCTCCGAAAGTGAGCAGCGCACGGATCGCCCTCTCCCAGCCGAATGAAATCAAGGCAGGATGAGAGCGAGGGCAATTGCAAAAACGCCCAACAGTGTCAGCGCGCCCAGTCCAAAATTCCAGCGCGTCAGACGGGTCGACTCGATCGAGGCG
>DASYNT010000071.1:0-16005 GCA_036008405.1 Xanthobacteraceae bacterium | reverse complement strand
ACATAGCCCTCGACCATGGCGAGGAATTCGTCCTGGCTGCAGCGGTGAAACCCGAGCCACAGGCCGAAGCGGTCGGACAGCGAGACCTTCTCCTCCACCGCCTCGCCGGGATTGATCGCGCTGGAGCGCTCGTTCTCGATCATGTCGCGCGACAACAGGTGCCGCCGGTTGGACGTCGCATAGAGAAGGACGTTGTCGGGCCGGCCCTCGATGCCGCCTTCCAGCACCGCTTTCAGCGATTTGTAAGAAGTATCCTGGGC
Source organism: Xanthobacteraceae bacterium (assembly GCA_036008405.1). GTDB lineage: Bacteria > Pseudomonadota > Alphaproteobacteria > Rhizobiales > Xanthobacteraceae > JAJPKK01. The sequence continues at coordinate 15,745 of DASYNT010000071.1, read as the reverse complement.
GTCGAAGGAGAGGTCGTCGCAGAAGACCAGGAAACGCAGCGGCGCGCCGCGCAGCAGCGCCATCAGGTCGGGCAGGCTCTCGATGTCCTCGCGGTGGATTTCGACGAGCTTCAACAGGCCGGCGTCCTTTCCCAGGCCCGCATTCACGGCTGCATGGGCGGCCTTGACCAGGGACGACTTGCCCATGCCGCGTGCGCCCCACAACAGGGCATTGTTGGCCGGCAGCCCCCTGGCGAACCGCTCGGTGTTCTCCACCAGGATGTCGCGCATGCGGTCGATGCCCTTGAGAAGCGACATGTCGACGCGGTTGACGCGCGGCACCGGGGCCAGCCGGTGCGCATCGGGGTACCAGATGAAGGCGTCGGCACTGCTGAAATCGGGCGCCTTGGGCGGCGCCGGTGCGAGCCGTTCCAATGCCGTCGCAATGCGTTGCAGCACGTCGCCATCCGGGACGGCGGTGGAGGGCTTGTCGGATGCGGTCATTGAAGTGCCTTTTTGGGTCGCTCCCCATAGCGGGGCAGGGCGTTGACCGCAAGGCGCTCCCGCACTGCAAAAATCGGCGGATGATGTTCATTTGAGAGGGGCCGACAGGGGCCGGCAGGCGGCCGGCCGTCGACATTGCAATCGGGCCGACTGCCGGTATAGTCCGCGCGACTTCGGAGCTGGCAACGGTTTCGCCACCGCCCGGCGCGGCAGCCAGTCCGGTCGCGGCGCAGTCCGGTCAAGGAGAGTTTTCACATGGGCTTTGGTGCCGGCGGCGGCGACCTCGTGACCAATATGCTGCCTTTTGTTCTGATTTTTGTCATAATGTATTTCCTGATCCTGCGCCCGCAGCAGAAGCGGGCGAAGCAGCACCAGGAAATGGTGAAGAACCTGCGCCGCGGCGATAACGTCATCACCTCGGGTGGACTGGTCGGCAAGGTCACCAAGGTGGTGGATGACGATCAGGTCGAGGTCGAGATCGCCGACGGAGTGAGGGTGCGGCAGGTCAAGAGCATGATCGCGGATGTCCGCGTCAAAGGCGAACCGGTGAAGGATGACAGCGCCGCGGGCTGAGACCCGGGCGCGGAATGGTTGGAACCCATGTTGTATTTCGCGCGATGGAAGGTAGTGGCCATTCTGGCGACGGCGATCTTGGTGTGCGGCTTCACCGTGCCCAATTTCTTCTCCGAACAGGTGGTCAAGGGCTGGCCGGCATGGAGCCAGCGGCGGCTGGTGCTCGGCCTCGACTTGCAGGGCGGCTCCCAGATCCTGCTCGAGGTCGATCTCAGCGACGTCCGCAAGCAGCGTCTGGATTCGCTGCGCGACGACGTGCGCCGCACTCTGCGCGATGCCCGCATCAGCTTTTCCACCCCTCCGATCGTGCGCGGCAACAGCGTCGAGGTCAGGCTCCGCGAGGGGCCTGGCTTCCCGGCTGCGCTCGCCAAGCTTCGCGAGCTGTCGCAGCCCCTCGGCGGCGTGCTGCAAGGCAATGGCCAGCGCACCCTCGAGGTCGCCGATGCCGGCGGCGGCCTGATCCGGCTGACGCCGTCGGACGCCGCGATGACCGAGCGCATCCGCCAGACCGTCGAGCAGTCCATCCCGATCATCGAAAAGCGCATCAACGAACTGGGCCTGGTCGAGCCGACGATCCAGCGCCAGGGCTCCGACCGCATCCTGGTGCAGGTACCGGGCCTCGGCGATCCGCGGCGCCTCCTGGAACTGCTGGGGCAAACCGCCAAGCTCGAGTTCCGGATGGTGGATAATTCCGTCAGCCCGCAGGAGGCGCTGCAGGGACGGGCGCCGCCGGATTCGGAAGTCCTGTTCGAGACCGAGGGCGGCCAGCAGGTTCCGATCCTCGTCTACAAGCAGGCGCTGGTTGAAGGCGCCGACCTGACCGACGCCCAGGCCGGTTTCGACCAGCGGACCAGTGAGCCGATCGTGTCGTTTCGCTTTAACACCAGCGGCGCCCGCAAGTTCGCCACCGCCACCCAGGAGAATGTCGGTCGTCCCTTCGCCATCGTGCTCGACAACAAGGTGATATCGGCCCCGGTCATCCGCGAGCCGATCCTCGGCGGCTCCGGCCAGATTTCCGGCAACTTCACCGTCGAGACCGCGAACAACCTCGCGATCCTGCTGCGAGCGGGTGCGCTGCCGGCCAAGCTCGCCGTCATCGAGCAACGGGTCGTGGGTCCCGGTCTCGGCGAGGATTCGATCAGGGCCGGAGTGCATGCCTCCATCGCCGGAGCCATCCTCGTGGTCGTGTTCATGCTGGCCACCTACGGGCTGTTCGGGCTGTTCGCCAACGTCGCGGTCGCCATCAATGTGGGAATGATCATCGGCATCCTGTCGTTCCTCAGTGCGACGCTGACGTTGCCCGGCATCGCCGGCATCGTGCTCACCGTCGGCATCGCGGTGGACTCCAACGTGCTGATCTACGAGCGCATCCGCGAGGAGGTGCGCAACGGCCGCACCCCGATCTCCGCCATCGACGCCGGCTTCACGCGGGCGCTGGCGACCATCCTCGACTCCAACATCACGACCTTCATCGCCGCCGCGGTGCTGTTCTTCATCGGGACCGGCCCGGTGCGCGGCTTCGCGGTGACGCTCGGGGTCGGGATCCTCACGACCCTGTTCACCGCTTTCACCCTGACGCGTCTGATCGTGGCCACCTGGGTGCGCATGCAGCGCCCGCAGACCGTGCCGATCTGATCGCCGCCCCGTTTAGAGAAGCGAGACCAAAGTGCATCTGCTTCGCATCGTACCCGACAACACCAAGTTCGACTTCATCCGCTTCCGGCGGTTCAGCTTCCCGATGTCCGCGCTGCTGTCGCTCGTCGCCATCACGCTGTATTTCACCCATGGCCTGAATTTCGGCATCGATTTCAGCGGCGGCACGCTGATCGAGGTGCAGAACAAGGCCGGCCCGGTCGACATCGCCAAGATGCGCATGACCGTCTCCGGGCTCGGTCTCGGCGAGGTCCAGCTCCAGGAATACGGCAGCCCGGACACCGTGCTGATCCGCGTCGCGCAGCAGCCCGGCGGCGAACAGGCCCAGCAGCAGGTCGAGGTGAAGGTGCGCGCCGCGTTGGGCGATGCCGTCGACTATCGCCGCATCGACGTGGTGGGACCGCGGGTTTCGGGCGAGTTCCTCCACCTCGGCATCGTCGGCATCATGGTCGCCATCGGCGCCATCCTGATCTACCTGTGGTTCCGGTTCGAGTGGCAGTTCGCCCTCGGCGCCATGATCGCGAACGTGCACGACATCGTGCTGACCCTGGGCTTCATGTCGATCACCCAGATCGACTTCGATCTCACCAGCATCGCCGCACTGCTCACCATTCTCGGCTATTCGCTCAACGACACCGTCGTCATCTACGACCGTATCCGCGAAATGCTGCGGCGCTACAAGAAGATGCCGATGACGGACCTGCTCAACACCTCGATCAATTCGACGCTGTCGCGCTCCGTCATTACCCATGTGACGGTGTCGCTCGCGTTGTTGGCCCTTCTCCTGTTCGGCGGCCAGGCGATCCACAGCTTCACCGCGACGATGATGTTCGGCGTCGTGCTGGTCGGCACTTACACGTCGGTGTTCATCGCTTCGCCGATCCTGATCTATCTCGGCGTCGGCACCGGTCGCCAGAACGCCCCCGACGCGCCTGAGGAGAAGGAGGCGGCCGCGGTCGAGCCGCCGCCGCCCCGCAAGGCCCCTGCGGTGGCCGCGCGAGTCCGCCGCTGACGGCGCCGTCGCGACCGCCTCCCCATCTGCCGCGACCGGCGCCGATCGAGGTATACGGCCGGGGCGGGTTCCGGTTTGCCGACATGTCCCACCGCGGCTCGATCCTGTGCCTGCCGAGCGGCATCTGGCCGAGCGACGTGAGGGCGGCGGGCGGCGTCGATCTCGCCGCCGTGTCGCTCGCGCTGGCGCAGGACGCCGCGATCGATCACTTCCTGGTCGGGACCGGCGAGGCAATGGTGCCCCTGCCGGTCGCGTTGGGTGACGCCTTCCGGGCCCGCCGCATCGCGCTCGAGGCTATGTCCACGGGTGCCGCGGTGCGGACGTACAATATCCTGCTCGGCGAGCGGCGGCGGATCGGCGCGCTCCTGATTGCGGTGAATTGACTTTGTCGCGCGGCCGACGACGCCGTCGTCGCGGGAGCTCCGGGTTCGCCCATGCAGGAGGCCTATGCCCATTGCGAAGCCGTGGTGCGGGCAGCCGACAAGGATCGGTTTCTCGCCGCTCTGTTCGCACCGGTGGAGCTGCGCCGGCATCTTCATGCGCTCTACGCCTTCAACGGCGAGATCGCCCGGGTGCGCGAGGCGGCGCGCGAGGTATTGCCAGGTGAAATCCGCCTGCAATGGTGGCGTGACGCCGTGGGCGGCGAAGCGCGCGGTGAGGTCGACGCCCATCCGATCGCCGCGGCGCTGCGCGATACCATTGCGCGATGCGGCCTCCCATCCGCGCCGCTGCTCGGGCTGATCGACGCCCACAGCTTCGATCTTTATGACGAGCCGATGGCGAGCCTCGCCGATCTCGACGCCTATGGACGCGACACCGAAGGCGCGTTGATGGCGCTCGGAACACGAATTCTGGCCGGGAACCAGGATTCCGGCATGGCCGCTGCCGCCGCGGCTGCCGGCATCGCCTGCACGATCGCGCACCGCCTGCGCAGCTTTCCCTACGACGTCTCGCGGCGCCAGATGTTCGTGCCGTCGGAACTGCTGGAGCGCTACGGCGTCCCGCGCGAGGAATTGGAGTCCCGCCGCAACAGCGAGAGACTGCGAGCGGCGCTCGCCGAACTGCGCGCCTGCGCGCACGCGGCATTCGCGCAATTCCGTGGTAGTGCTGGCGGGATTCCCGACAGCTGCGCGCCGGCCTTCCTCGCGGTCGCGATCGTAGCGCCTTTGCTCACACGGCTCGACTGCGCCGCGGATGACCCGTTCATGCCGGTGGAGCTGCCGCAATGGCGGCGGCAATGGGCTATCTGGCGCGCGGCGCGTCGGTGGCCGGTGCTGTGATCGCGCTCACAGCACGAACCGGTCGCGCATGTTGCGGCGAGCATTGAGGATCTCGTCGACGATGCGCCGTTCGGCTTGCGAGGTGATCAGGGGGTCGATGCTGTCGACCTGATTGGTGGCGACGAGCTGGAGGATGTCCAAGCGCACGCGGCCGTCGGCGGCGCGGGGCAGGGCGGAGACGACCTGGATGAATTGCGGCGCGTTGTCCCGGCCGATCGCCGCGGCGACGAACGCCTGCAATTTCTCCTCGGTGACCGCCGCGCTGGTCTCGACGAAGGCGTAGAGCGCCGTCCCGGCCAGCCGATCCGGATAGACCAGCACCGCGGCATCCTGCACCTCGGGATGGGATGACAGGGCAGCGGCAATGGCGGGCGCGCCGAACAGATTCTTGCGTTGGGCGACGATGCGCGCGACCAGCCGGGCTTCGTCAGGTGACGCCAGCAGCGGCTCGATCATGTCGACCTGGTTGGTGCTGATCAGACGCAGCACGTCCCGCCGCACCGTGCCTTCCGGCCGGCGCGGCAACGCTTCGACCAGCTGGGTGAATTCAGGCAGCCGGTCGGCACCCAGCGTGCGGGTCAGCGTTTCAAGCAGGGCATCCTCGGCCACGCGCCCGTCGGCTTCGACGAAGGCGTAAAGCCCGATGCCGCGCTGGCGGTCGGGAAAATCGAGCACAGCGACGTCGCGCACGCCGGCGAGCGCCCGTGCCGCGGTCTCGATCGCCGGCGCGTCATGGGCCATGCGCTTGCCGCCGCCTTCGGAATCGATGAAGCCGAGCAGGCCGCGGGTGACCAGCATGTAGACCTCCTTGCCGGTCGCCATCCAGATCCGCGTCGGCAGGCTCTTGCGCGCCAGCACGCGCTTTTCCATGGCGGTCAGCGCGTCCGGCACGTAACGACGCTTGTGCTTGAGGAAATGGCGCAGGTCTTCATAGGCCGCGATGCGGAACAGCCAGTTGCGGCGACGAAATGCCGAAGCGAGCTGGAAGTCCAGGAGATAGGCGCGTCCGTCCGGGCTGCGCAGCCAGTTCTGCTCCTTGGCGAGGTCGTTGTGGGAGATGCGCAGGCGATGCATCGTGCGCAGCGCCGCGCGGGCGGAGCGGAAATAGGCGAGATCGCCGAACGGACGCGCGATCTTCAGCGCGCTGCCGGGGATGTAGCCGCGCACCAGGCGGTCGCGGTCGGCATAGAGCAGGGGCGGCGCGACGCCCAGCCCGGTGACGGCTGCAAGCGCGCGACGCTCCCGATTGAAGAGGTGGATTGCGAGCGGCCGCGACCACCAGGGCACCTGGTCGAGCCGCCGCAACACGCCGGGAAGCTCGCCGGCATCGCTGCGGAAGGTGCCGCGCTCCACAGTGGAAAAGACGTCACGCTTGAGCACGACCGCGGTCTGCCACCGCCCGGTGAATTCATCGGATCGCGCTGCGCCCTTCATCCCGCTGGGCCCTTCATCGCAGGTGCGGCTCCGGCAGGCCGGCGGGCTGTTCGGCCGGCACCAGGCCGGCAGCCGCCTCGGCGGCCACGGGAACGCCGGTGTTCCAGCGCTCGAGATCGCCGAGCGCGCGTGCCGTGAGGGCGCGCCGCTTGGCCATGGTCTTCTCGGTGCCGCGCAACCGCGTGCCGTCCGATCCGCGGCTCGGCGAATACGCCAGCAGCGGGAACAGCCCGAAATTGACGTTCATCGGCTGGAACGACCGCGGCCCGGCGTCGATCGTTTCCACATGCCCGCCGGTGATGTGGGCGAGCAGGGCGCCATGGGCGGTGGTCGGCGGCGGCAAATCCAATGCTTCGCCCCGCCGCTCGGCGGCGGCGAAGCGTCCCGCGAGCAGCCCAATTGCGGCGGATTCCACATAGCCCTCGCAGCCCGTGATCTGCCCGGCAAAGCGCAGGCGCGGCAAATTCTTCAGGCGCAACGCGCCGTCGAGCAGCTTCGGCGAATTCAGGAACGTATTGCGGTGCAGGCCGCCGAGCCGCGCGAATTCCGCGTGTTCCAGGCCGGGGATCATCCGGAACACCCGCATCTGTTCGGCATGCTTGAGCTTGGTCTGGAAGCCGACGATGTTGAACAGGGTGCCGAGCCGGTTGTCCTGGCGCAACTGGACGACCGCATGAGGCTTCTGCCCGGGCCGGTGGGCGTTGGTCAATCCGACCGGCTTCATCGGGCCCCAGCGCAGCGTGTCGCGGCCGCGCTCGGCCATGATCTCGATCGGCAGGCAGCCGTCGAAATAGGGCGCGCTTTCCCAGTCGTGAAACGAGACCCGGTCCCCGGCGAGCAGGGCGTCGAGGAAACGGTCGTAGTGGTCGCGATCGAGCGGGCAATTGATGTAGTCGGCGCCGGTGCCGCCGGGACCGATGCTGTCGTAGCGGGATTGAAACCAGGCCACCGACATGTCGATGCTGTCGCGATAAACGATCGGCGCGATGGCGTCGAAGAAGGCGAGCGCGGTCTCTCCGGTGATGCCGCCGATCGCGGCGGCAAGGCCGGGCGAGGTCAGCGGACCGGTGGCGACGATGACGTTGTCCCATTCGGCCGGCGGCAATTCGGCGATCTCCTCGCGGGAAACCTGGACCAGCGGGTGCGGCTCCAGCGCCGCGCCGACGGCCTGCGAAAAGCCGTCGCGATCGACCGCGAGCGCGCCGCCGGCCGGCACCTGGTTGGCGTCGGCCGCGCGCATGACCAGGGAGCCGAGCCGGCGCATCTCCTCGTGGAGCAGTCCGACCGCATTGTGCTCGCGGTCGTCGGAGCGGAACGAGTTCGAGCACACCAGTTCGGCGAGGCCGCCGGTCTTATGGACCGCGGTGCTCCGCAGCGGGCGCATCTCATGCAACACCACGGGAACGCCGCGGGAAGCGACCTGCCAGGCGGCCTCGCTTCCGGCCAGTCCGCCGCCGATGATATGGATGGGTTGCATCGGACCCGTGGATATTGGAAAAATGATCGGAGTCAACCGCCAAACACCCCATCAATGACGTCGTCGTCCCGTTGGGACCACCCCGGAGGAACCGCCATGAGGAACACCCTGCTCGTTCTCGCCAGCGCGATCGGCGCCGCATTGTCGTCGCCGGCGGCGCAGGCGCTGGAACTGAAGGTGCTGTCCGCGGGCGCCTTCCAATCCACCGTGGCGGCGCTCGGCCCCGAATACGAGAAAGCCAGCGGAAACAAGCTCATCATCACTGCGGACACCGTCGGCGCGCTGGTCAAGCGGGTCGAGGCCGGGGAAGCCTTCGACGCCATCGTCATGACGCCAGAGGTCATCGACGCGCTCGCCGCCAAGGGCAAGATCGCGCCGTTCAGCCGCACCAATCTGGCCCGCGTCGGCGTCGGCGTCATGGTCAGGGAGGGCGCGCCGAAACCGGATATTGCCACCGTCGATGCTTTCAAGAAGGCGGTGCTCGACGCCAAGTCGGTGTCCTACATCGATCCCGCCAGCGGCGGGTCCAGCGGCATCTATGTCGCCAAGCTGCTGCAGCGCCTCGGCATCGCCGACCAGGTGAAGCCCAAGGAGAAGCTCAAGCAGGGCGGCTATGTCGCCGATTTGATCTCGTCCGGCGAGTCCGAGCTCGGCATCCATCAGATCAGCGAGATCGTGCCGGCCAAGGGCGTCACCCTGGTCGGGCCGCTGCCCGCGAATATCCAGAACTACACGGTCTATGCCGCCGGCGTCGGTCCCGGCACCAAATATCCGGACGAGGCAAAGAAGCTGATCGCGGTGCTGTCCGGCCCGTCCGCGCAGGCCTTGTTCAAGTCCAAGGGCATGGAGCCGGCCGGGCCCTGATCTCGGCACAATTGGCGGCGGGTTGCTGCCGCCGCCACGAGTCCGTCGCCTTTGCCGGCTAGTCGCTGGGCCGAAGCCGTTGCCGAGGAGATTTACATGCCTGCTCTCACGCTCTATCACATCGCTCCCTCCCGTTCTTCGACCGTGCTCTGGATGCTGGAGGAGATCGGCGAGCCTTATGGCATCCATCTGCTGAGCATGAAGAAGGGCGAGAACCGCGAACGCCCCTATCTCGACATCAATCCGATGGGCAAGGTGCCCGCGCTCAAGCATGGCGACGTGGTGATCACGGAGGCGGCGGCGATCTGTTGTTATCTCGCCGATGCGTTTCCTGCCGCGGGACTTGGTATACCGATCGGCGAAATCCGGCGTGGGCCTTATCTCAAATGGCTGTTCTTCGGGCCGGCCGTGCTGGAAGCCGCGATCATCGACCGCGCCTATCCGCGCACGGGCGAGCCGGCGCGCGCCGCGCTCGGCTATGGCGATTTCGACACTGCGATGAATGTCGTTGCCGATGCGCTGACGCCGGGGCCGTTCCTCTTGGGCGACACGTTCACCGCGGCCGATGTCGTCATCGGCGCCGGCTTGCGCTGGGGGACGGCGTTCAAGCTGATCCCCGAGCGCAAGGAATTCACCGACTACATCGCCCGCTTCGCCGATCGCCCGGCGGCCGTCCGCGCGAAGGCGAAAGACGAACAGCTCGCCAAGGCATGACGGCTGACTGGCCGCTTCCCGTGCGCGAAGACGCACCGGGCACACAGGTAGAGCCGGCCTTCCGTGCGTAGGGACTATAGCCGCCGCACGCGATCCGGCTCGCCCTGCAACTCGCTCTCCTCGACCCGCGCGAGGGCAGCGGCGAGCGCCGGCAAAATCTTCTCGACGCCGTCGACGGCGATATAGGCGAGGCGCCTTCCCCCCGGCAGGAAGGCAGCGCCGCGCAGGTGCTCGAACACGGTGATCAGCGGGTCCCAGAATCCGGCGACATTGGCGAGCAGGATCGGCTTGCGATGGCGGCCGAGCTGCGCCCAGGTCAACTGCTCGACGAACTCTTCCACGGTGCCAATGCCGCCGGGCAATGCCACGAAGGCATCGGCGCGCTCGAACATCAGCCGCTTGCGCTCATGCATGTCGGCGGTGACGATGATCTCGTCGGCATCCCGGAACAGGCGCTCCTGCGCCCTCAGGAACTCCGGTATGATTCCGGTGATCTCGCCGCCATGGTCGTGGACCGCGCGCGCGAGAGTTCCCATCAGGCCGGTCGAGCCGCAGCCGTAGATCAGCCGGATTCTGTTTTCTGCGAGGACTTGGCCGAATTGCCTGGCGGCGGCGGCGTAGACCGGATCGTTGCCTGAACTGGAGCCGCAATATACGCAGATGCGCTTGATTTTGCTCATTGGAAATCATTTGGCACCGGGTGCCCCCTGGCGTCAAGCGCATGGCCGCCCGGCGCAATCGCTCCGGCCGCATGCGCTGGGGACATGAGGATCGTAGGGCGGACGGATGAATGTCCCGGCAAAAACGCCTATATGATGGTTGGTTGACGGCCGTGCGGTCCGTCGGATACGGACCGGCCATGAGCGAATTCGTGCGAACCCCCCAGATGATGAAACGCGAGGTCTCGGCCGACGGCGGGACGTTATGGAGCACGCTGTATCAGCTGTGGCCCTACATGTGGCCGGCCGACCGGCCCGACCTCAAAGCACGGGTGATCATCGCTCTGGGGCTGCTGCTGTTGGCGAAGCTCGCCACCATCGCGGTGCCGTTCACCTTCAAATGGGCGACCGACGCGCTGGTGCAGGACACCAGCGGCGCCGAGGCGACCACATTCGCGCTGGCGGTGCCGCTGCTGATGACCGCGGCCTATGGCGGCTCCCGCATCCTGATGGCGGTGCTGACCCAGGCCCGTGACGGGTTGTTCGCCAAGGTCGCCATGAACGCGGTGCGGCGGCTCGCGATCCTGACCTTCGCGCACATGCACCAGCTGTCGCTGCGCTTCCATCTCGAGCGCAAGACCGGCGGGCTCACCCGCGTGCTCGAGCGCGGGCGCAACGGCATCGAGACCATCGTGCGGATGGTGATCCTGCAACTGGTCCCGACCATCGTCGAAGTGCTGATGATTTCCGGCGTGCTGCTCTATCAGTTCGACTGGCGCTATGTGGTGGTCATCTTCATCACCGTCGCGCTGTACATGTGGTACACCTATCTCGCGACCGAGTGGCGGATCGGCATCCGCCGCAAGATGAACGAGAGCGACACCGACGCCAACACCAAGGCGATCGATTCCCTCCTCAATTACGAGACCGTCAAGTATTTCAGCGCGGAGCAGCGCGAGACGCTCCGCTACGACCGCTCGATGGCGCGCTACGAGCAGGCGAGCGTGCAGGCCTACGTCTCGCTCGCCGTCCTCAATGCCGGGCAGGCCGCCATCTTCACCGTCGGTCTCACCGTCACAATGGGGTTGTGCGTCTACGGCATCAAGGCCGGGACCCACTCGATCGGCGACTTCGTCATGATCAACGCCATGATGATCCAGCTCTATCAGCCGCTGAACTTCATGGGCATGGTCTATCGCGAGATCAAGCAGGCGGTGATCGACATCGAATCCATGTTCGCGATCCTCGACCGCGATTCCGAGATCAAGGACCGTCCGGGCGCCCCGCCGCTCGCGATCACAAGCGGCACGATCCGTTTCGAGGACGTGCGGTTCGCCTATGAGCCGGCGCGGCCGATCCTCAAGGGAATTTCGTTCGAGGTTCCGGCCGGGCGCACGGTGGCGATCGTCGGCCCGTCCGGGGCCGGAAAGTCGACCATCTCGCGGCTGCTGTTCCGTTTCTACGAAGTGACCGGCGGCCACATCACCATCGACGGGCAGGACATCCGGGAGGTCACCCAGAGTTCGCTGCGCGACGCCATCGGCATGGTTCCGCAGGACACCGTCCTGTTCAACGACACCGTGCGCTACAACATCCGCTACGGCCGCTGGGACGCGAGCGATGCCGAGGTCGAAGCCGCCGCGGCGCACGCCCAGATCGACGGCTTCATCCGCTCGGCGCCGAAGGGCTACGACACCGAGGTGGGCGAACGCGGCCTCAAGCTGTCGGGCGGCGAGAAGCAGCGTGTCGCCATCGCCCGCACCATCCTGAAGGGGCCGCCGATCCTGCTGCTGGACGAGGCCACCTCGGCGCTGGACAGCCATACTGAGAAGGACATCCAGGATGCCCTCGACCGCATCTCCAGGAACCGCACCTCCCTCGTGATCGCTCACCGGCTCTCGACCATCATCGACGCAGACGAGATCCTGGTGCTCGACAACGGCATCATAGTGGAGCGTGGCACCCACCAGGGGCTGTTGGCGATGGGCGGCCTTTATGCCAGCATGTGGAACCGGGAGCGCGAAGCCGAACAGGCGCGCGAGACCCTCGCCCGGGTGGGCGATGACGACGTCGCTCCGGACCGGACGCCGCCGCCGCTCGGCGCAGCCGCGCAGGGCGTCGGCGCGGAGATCGCCGCCGCCGATGCCGCGGAGTGAGCATGTCGATCGTCGCCTCGATCCGTTCCCAGCTCGTCCCGGTCAGCCAGGAAGGCTATCCCTTCATCGCGACGTTCGCGATCGGGAGCCTGATCCTGATGTGGCTATGGACGCCGCTCGGCTGGCTCGGCTTCATCGTCACGCTGTGGTGCGCCTATTTCTTCCGCGATCCGCCGCGGGTGACCCCGCTTCGCGAAGGGCTCGTCATCTCGCCGGCGGACGGGCGGGTGAGCCGGGTGGTGAACGCGGTTCCGCCGGCCGAGCTCGCGCTCGGTGACCGGGCAGTGGCGCGCATCTCGATCTTCATGAGCGTGTTCGACTGCCATGTGAACCGCAGTCCCGTGACCGGTCGGATCGAGCGCATGGCCTACCGGGCCGGCCTGTTCATCAATGCCGACCTCGACAAGGCGAGCGACGACAACGAGCGCAACTGCTTCCTGATCAAGACCGCGAGCGGCGCGCGCATCGGCGTGGTGCAGATCGCCGGCCTCGTCGCGCGGCGCATCGTGCCGTTCGTGCGCGAGGGCACCGCCATCGGCGCGGGGGAGCGAATTGGCATGATCCGGTTCGGCTCCCGAGTGGACGTCTATCTGGCCGACGGCGGGCGGCCGCTGGTGGCCGAGGGCCAGATCGCCGTCGCCGGGGAAACCATCATCGCCGATCTGCACGGCGGCGACCCCGGCCGCAGCTACCGGGTAGGGTAGGGCGCCACCGGAGGCCTGCGCGGGAGCGCGAACACGCGCGAGCACCAGATGTAATGGCGCCGTGCCGAGCCAGAGTATATGTTGAGGCCATGACCAACACTCCGATCTCGCCCTTCAAGCGTCGCCTGGGGCCGCGACAGCGGCGGTTTCGCGCTATTCCCGTGCGCACGCTGGTGCCGAACCTGATCACGCTGCTGGCGCTGTGCGCCGGGCTCACCGCGATCCGCCTCGCGACCGAAGGCAAGCTCGAATGGGCGCTGGGCGCGATTGTGTTCGCCGCGGTGCTCGACGGCCTCGACGGCAGGGTGGCGCGGCTCCTCAAGGGCACCTCGCGGTTCGGCGCCGAACTCGACAGCCTCGCCGATTTCGTCAATTTCGGCGTCGCTCCCGGCTTGACGCTGTACTTCTGGAGCCTTCACGATCTCAAATCGGCCGGCTGGATCGCCGCCATGATATTCGCGATCGCGGCCGGGCTGCGCCTCGCCCGTTTCAACGTCATGATCGACGATCCCAGCCGCCCGGCCTGGGCGGCGAACTTTTTCGTCGGCATGCCGGCGCCCGCCGGCGCCATCACCGTGCTGCTGCCGGTCTACATGCATTTCCTGGGCGTCCCGCAGCTCGCCATCATCCCGTCGGTGACGTTCGTCTACACCCTCGCCATCGCCTTCCTGATGGTGTCGCGGCTGCCGGTCTATTCAGGCAAGAAGCTCGGCACGAGGGTGCCGCCGGACCTGGTGCTGCTGGTCTTCGTCGGCATCGTGCTGTTTTTCGCGGTGCTGATCAGCTATCCCTGGGAGGTCCTGTCCGTCGGCACCGTGCTTTATCTGGCGAGCCTGCCGTTCGGGTTTCTGTCCTATCGCGAATATGTCCGGCGTGATGCGGGCGCGCTGCCGGCCGACACGGTCGAGGCCGCTGCGAGCCCGGACCGGCCGCCATCGGTCGTGCCGTTCGAAGCCGGCGACGGCGAGCGCCCGACCCGCCATTGAATCCGGATCGCCCGATGCCGCGCACCCAAAAAACCATCCGCCCCGGCGACACCAGCGCCGGAGAAGTCGTCGACACGCTGCTGCTCAAATTCGCCGACCGCACCAAGCAGCATGGCTTCGTGTTCGGCGGCAAGGGCACCTGCGTCGAGTTCGATTTCCCGGTGTCACCGCTGTTGCGCACCGATGATCGCCTGGTGCTCGACGACGGCCATCTCGTCGAGGTGGTCGCCGATGCCGAGCCGGTGCTGGAGGTCCGTGAGAAGGATTTCGCCAGGGCGGCGAGCCTGTTGCTGGCGCTGGGCAACCGCCACGTTCCGGTCCAGATCCTCTCCCATCGCCTGCGCGTGCTCGCGGACCCCGCGATTGGGCTGCTGCTCGAGGAACGCGGTTTCAAGCCGGCCGCAGTGATGGCGCCGTTCGAGCCCGATGACGGCAGCGCGCATGGGCATGATCATGCCCATGGTCACGACCATGATCATAGCCATGAGCACCATCACGGTCACGATCACGGACAGCATGATGGCCATGGTCACGATCATGGCCATCATCACGATCACTCCGGCCATGGCCACGCGCATGACCATCGCGATCGCGACGCGGGCAATGATCACGGCCATCGGCACGACAAGACCTGAACCGGGGCTCTCCGAATCGTAGTGCGCCGTCGGGCTGCCTTCGCGCGCCCGCCGTCGCGGACACGCAGAATTTCGCTCGCGCCTCAACTCGATCGACGCTCTATCGCCGCGACGCAAGAATTTACAGAAAATCAGCCGAGATGGTCGCTTCGGCGACGTCAGTTTCGACCTTTGAAAGAGCGTTCTTATGAGAATGGCACTGACGTTTCTATCATAAACTAACTCGCTTGTTAGGGTTCGATTTAACAGCAGCGCTTCATAATCTTTGCGTCCGGGTCAAAGGATTCGTCCGTACGTCCCGGCCGATAACGAGTCCCGCCTCTCTTTGTCCCGTGACGCGCCGCACAACATTCGGTTACAAAAATATGACAAATATCATTGACAGATCCCGAGCGCCGCAGTTTAAATATGGTCTTGCAGCGAAAATCGTCGAGTTACCAAGGCTCGGCTGCGCATTCGCGCTCCCGGCGGCAGATATGTGACGATGCGTGCGTTCGCTGGCAAGTCTGGTTGGCTTCCGATTGCCGAAGCTCCTTACGGCGAGGACTTGGAACTGTTCGTAACCGATGTTTACGACTCCTTCTACGGGCTCCGTTACCCGTGTCGACGCACCGCGGAAGGCTTCGTGAGTTCGAGCCGCGGAACGCCCTTGGCGGTCACGCCGGTGATGTGGCGGCCGTACCATCCGCCGTGTCACGGCCACCGCGTACACGACCAGCCCGATGATGCTGCAGGCGACTGAACGGGGCTTCGCGGCCGCGTGGTTGATCGAGCCTGCGTCAACATTTTTCGCCTCTCGATATTTAACGCCCGTTTCGCGCTGGTTTAAGGGATTGCGACAAAAATAGGAGGTGTCGGCGAGAACGCCGGGGCGCGTAGATGAACGTATCGATTTGATACATTATTGTGGCCCATCGGACGGTTGGATACTCGATCTCGAAAAAACCGACCCACGGCAAAATGGCCCGGCGTCCTGATAATAGAGCATGCAGCCTGGGCTTCATTCGTTTGAGTCGAATCGATTTTGGTTCCTAAACCTGTTCTGTTCCGATTCAACGTGCCGGCTGGATTTGCGACCAGCTGTCTAAGACGCGAATCCGATAACCGTGTGGATG
>DASYNT010000070.1:0-14998 GCA_036008405.1 Xanthobacteraceae bacterium | reverse complement strand
CGCCCCTGCTGCCGACGCCACCCCCGGAACCCGAACCGGCGTTCCCGCCGGTGCCGCCGCCCTTCGAGCCGGTGTTCCAGATTCCGCCGGCGCCGGAACCGAGACGCATGCCGACGGCGCCGCCGCTGCCGCCCCGGCCGCCCCAGAGCGAGGAATCCAATCTCGCCGAAATGGCGCAGCGGCTGGAAGCCGCGTTGCGGCGTCCGATCAAACCGGTGGAGCCGGTGCCGTCGCCACCGCCTGCGCCCCGCTTTACGTCCGAACCTGCCCCGCTTGCGATGCCGCCCCGGCCTGCGCCTTCGCGCGAGTTCGCCACTCCCCCGGCCCCGCCGGCCACGGCCCGCGAGCCCGCGGCGCCTGCATTTCCCAAGGAGACCACGGTTCCGGAATTGAAGGTCGTTCCCACCGACTCGACCCCGCGGCAGCCCCCGGCCCCCCCGCCCGCATTCACGAGCATCGAGGAGGAGATGGCGAGCCTGCTCGGCCGCTCGACGGGAAAGCCGTGACGCGGCCCGCGACCGGCAACCCGGTCGCCGCGGTGCCGGGCATCGGAACATGACCGCTTCAACATGACCGCTTCACGATCGCAGGGCCGGACCGGCGGCCGCGCCGCGCCGCTGCCGCGGGCGTGGCAGCGGATGCTCTCCGGACGCCGGCTCGACCTGCTCGACCCCTCGCCGCTCGACATCGAGATCGAGGACATCGCCCACGGCCTCGCCAGGGTCGCACGCTGGAACGGCCAGACCATGGGCGAGCACATTTTTTCGGTGGCGCAGCACACCCTGCTGGTGGGCGAAATCGCCCGCCGTCAGACCGGCGACCTCGACCGCAGGCTCGGCCTCGCCGTGCTTCTCCATGACGCGCCGGAGTATGTGATCGGCGACATGATCTCGCCCTTCAAGGCCGTCATCGGCGGCTCCTACAAGGTGGTGGAGCACCGTCTCCTGAACGCCATCCACATTCGGTTCGGTCTCCCGCCGGCGCTTCCGGCCGAACTCATCGCCATCATCAAGGCGGCCGACCACGGCGCCGCATTCCTGGAAGCGACGGCTCTCGCCGGCTTTGGCGTTGCGGAAGCGCGCCGCCTGTTCGGTCCACGGCCGACCTTGCCTGCAACGGTGGAGAAGGATTATCTCACTCCATGGCCGGCCGAGACCGCCAAAGGCCGGTTCCTCGAGCGCTTCGCCGCCCTCGCCGGAGCCTGACCGCAGGTCTCAATCAGGTCTCAATTTTGCAGGTCTCAATGCTGCAGGTCTCAATTTCGCAATCCGAGTTTGCGATCCAGTTGGCGATCAGGTGAGCGTCCGCGATTCGAGGTTGGATGATTCGATGATCCATGTCTGTTCGCTGTCGCGACTCCACGACACCGTCGCCGCGACCGGTGCGCGCCACCTCGTCTCGCTGCTGGGAAGCGAGGACAATCTCACCCGCCCGCTCGACATACCGGCCCACAATCATCTGTGGCTGCAACTCCACGACATCAGCGAGCCGCGCGACGGCCATGTCCATCCCGCGAGCGCCCATGTGGAGCAGCTCATCGCATTCGTGGAACGCTGGGAGCGCGCGAGCCCGCTGGTGATTCACTGCTATGCCGGGGTCAGCCGTTCGACCGCCGCGGCTTTCGTCGCCGTCTGCACGCTGAACCCCCGGCGCAGCGAAGCCGCCGTCGCCGAAGCGCTGCGTCGGGCGTCGCCGACCGCGACCCCCAACATCCGCATCGTCGCACTCGCCGACGATATTCTCGGCCGCAACGGCCGCATGGTCGAGGCCATCACGGCGATCGGCCAGGGCCTGTTGGCGGAAGCGACGCCGTTCCGGCTCGGCCTCCGAGGCCGTTAACTCCCTATCAAGCCTAATCGGGCATAAATTTTCGGCTGCGCCGGGCACGGCCTCATTCCTGCCGTGCTCTGATTGAACTATGACCCTGGGGATACCGCTTGGGGCGGGGGGGTTTGTGACGTTTCATCGACGTGGCAAATGGGATTCGCGCGCGCCGTCGAGGCCGACGACAATGGCCATCGGCATCGCCTCCTTCGTGGCGGCATCGCTGCCGGCGCCGATCGGATATCAGGATTTCGCTGCCTTCATTGCCCGCCAGCCCGGCGTCGGGGAGCACTTGCGCAGGCATCTGATCGCTTCGCCGTTCGGCACCATCCATGCCGCGACCTTCAGCCTGCCGAAACCGATCGGCACCGAAATTCCGTCCGGCGGCGCGGTGCAGTTGGTCAGTTTCGATCCCAATGCCGACATCACCGCCGCGATCTCGCCGCAGACCTTGATCGAGCGATCGAGCCCCGGCACCAGGGCTTTACCCGCCCAGATCTATCCCGAGGTCAATCGCAGCTTGAAGGGCGCCCGCCTGGTGCCGAAGATCCAGCCGGACTTCGATTCGCCCGAGCCGACGACCGAGGGGCCGACCCATCCGGCACTCGTCGCCGAGGACCGCGACACCACGGACACAAGGCCTCAGACGGCGCAGGCGGCCCCGGATAAATCGACGCCGGATCGGACCGCTCCGGAACAGGCCGTCGCCCAGCCCGCCGCTCCGCAACAGCCGGCCGCTCCGGAGCCGGCCATTGCCGAATACGCGGCGCCGCAACAGCAGCCTGCGCCGGAACAGGCCGCTGCCGAGCCCGCCGCCCCGCAGCAGGCGGCGCCGCACAAGGACACGGAAGTCGCCGATATCGATCCGTCCGAGCCCCGTTCGGGGCCGCTGGAGGACGTAAATCCGGCAATTCGCGCCGCCCGGGTCTATTTCGGTGCCGACCCTCTGGGCGGGACCCTCGCTGCCCTCGAGCCGTGGGCGCCCGGCGAGAAGCCGGTGTTCGAGACCGATGACGAGCCCGCCGCAACGGCGCCGGGCCAATCCGCGCCCAACGAGACGATCGCGCGAAAAGGCCAGGTGAACGACGACGCGCATGCCCTCGTGAGCCCGGCCGAACGGCTCGGTCTCCAAGGCGCAGAGCGCTCCAAGCATGAGAAATGCCTCGCCGACGCGATCTATTTCGAAGCCAGGGGTGAGCCCGTGCGCGGCCAGATCGCGGTCGCCCAGGTGGTCATGAACCGGGTCTTCTCGGGCTATTACCCCAACAGCGTGTGCGGGGTCGTCTACCAGAACGCCAACCGCCACATGGCGTGCCAGTTCAGCTTCGCCTGCGACGGCATTCCCGACCGCATCAACGAGCCGGCGGCGTGGGACCGCGCCCAACAGATCGCGCGCGAAACGCTGGACGGCAAATACTGGCTCACCGATGTCGGCAAGGCGACCCACTACCACGCCTACTGGGTGCACCCGCACTGGGTGCGCGAGATGCAACGGCTCGACAAGATCGGCGTTCACACATTCTATCGCCCGCGCAATTGGGGCAACGGCGCCGACCAGCCGATCTGGGGCAGCGCCGAGGCGACTGCCGCCGCAGAAAAGAATCTGTAGGACTCGTCCGCCGACAGCCGATTCGGTTCTCGTCCCCTCTCCCGCTCGCGGGGTCAGGAGGGGCGATTTGACGGCACAGACTCGCTACGAGAGCCCCCTCCCCAACCCTCACCCGCAAGCGGGAGAGGGGGCAAAAAAAGCCGTTCGATCACGCAAATTGTAGCGATAGCCGGCTCGCCAGCCCCCCTGAACAATTCGCCTCACTCGAAGCCGGCCTTTTCGCGGTCGGGCCGGCCGTCGTCACATCTCGATGTCGAGGCCGACATCGAGATTGGGGGCGGAATGGGTGATCGCTCCTGACGAGAGATAGTCGACGCCGGTCGCCGCGATAGCCGCTGCGCTCGCATGGGTGATGCCGCCGGAGGCCTCGGTGACGAGACGGCCCGCCACCAGGGCGACCGCCGACCTCAGCGTCGCGAGGTCCATGTTGTCGAGCAGCACGACGTCGGCGAGGCCGGTATCGAGCACCTCCTGCAGCTGGTCGAGGGTGTCGACCTCGATCTCGATCTTGACGAGATGCCCGGCCACCGCCCGCGCCCGCGCCAGCACGGCGCCGATGCCGCCGGCCACCGCGATGTGATTGTCTTTGATCAGGATCGCGTCGTCGAGCCCGAACCGGTGATTGAAGCCGCCGCCGCAGCGCACCGCGTATTTCTCCAGGGCGCGCAGGCCCGGCGTCGTCTTGCGGGTACAGCACAGCCGCGCCCGGGTGCCGGCGAGCAGCCGCACGAAAGCCGCGGTCGCGGTGGCGACGCCGGAGAGATGGCCGAGGAAGTTGAGCGCGACGCGTTCGGCGCCGAGCAGCGCGCGGGCATCGCCGCAGATGGTGAGAAGCGCCATGCCGGCGGCGACGGCGTCGCCGTCGCGCGCATGCGGGGAGAGGTCGATTTCGGGGTCGAGCTTGCGCAGGGCGGCCGCGACCAGCGGCAGGCCGCAGATCACCCCGGCCTGGCGAGCCGCGACGACCGCACGGCCGGCGGTGCCGGCCGGGACGGCGGCGGTCGAGGTGACGTCGCCGGCGCGGCCGAGGTCTTCCGCCAGCGCGCGGGCGACGGCCTCCTCGATGACGAGGGGCGAAAGGAAGGCGTCGGGATGAAGCATGTCGTGCATGGGGGCGATGCTTGGGACTCGTCCGCGAATCATCGCTTCAATTTCCGTGTACAAACAGCTTTTCTACTCCCTCTCTTAAGCCCAGGTGTCGAGGGCTTTTCCAGTCTCCAAGAAAGATTTCAGACTCGAGAGCACGCGCGGCCAGCCGTTGCTGATCTTCTTCAGCATGTCCGGGTCCCTCAGCTCGTCGTGAGTGACGGTCAGGCGAACCATGTCACCGACTGGTTCAATGTCGATCGCGACCCGAGAGTGCGCCTCGGGATTGTTCTCGTCGGATAAGTCGCCCCAGGTTAAGACCAACCGCCTGTTCGGAATGACCTCAATCACCTGCCCGACGAGTTTGACAGTTCCATTGCCGTCATCGGCGACGTGTTTCCACTTGGAGCCAGGCTTCCAACTCGATTCGTTGGTGTGTTTCCAGTATTGCCTAGTCAATTCACCGTCGATCAAAGCCTTGAACACCTGCCTCGGCGTGGCGGCAATGTACGTTACGTAGACAAATTTCTCGGCGGACATCCCTATTTCCTCTCAATTTTCGTCTTGAAGTCATGTAGAGCGGTCAACCGCTGTTGCTCATACTTTCGAATCCAACGTTCATAAATCTCGTGAATAGGGACGGGATTGACGTAGTGGAGCTTCTCCCGTCCATGCCACTGTGTTGAAATCAGGTTTGCGGCCTCCAGCACATCGAGATGCTGGGAGACGGACTGACGGGCCATGTCGATCCCCTGGCATAGCTCGTTCAGCGTCTGCCCATTTTTCGCGAACAATCGGTCGAGCAGTTCTCGACGGTTCGGATCCGCAAGGGCCTTGAACACCGCGTCAACGTCTTTCACGTCTGTCGCCGCCATATGCAGGTCAAAACTTGCGTTTTATATGCAGGCCGCGGCCTGCCTGTCAAGGACGACGCGTTGAGCAGCTTGCCAGCTGATGACCACTCCGGGTGTGCGCCGTGGAAAGGCCTCAAACGCTGTTCCACCGCATCGTGCTTTCTCGCCCCGCAACCGGTCAAAATGAGCAGCCGAACTTCGTGACCGGCGCGGGAGGTTCGCCCCAGAAAGCCGCCGCCGCGGCCATCGTTGTGGCTTCCGGGTCGGGCCAAGGCGGCCCCGCCTCACACTTCTTCAGGTTCCGGGTTGTGATAGATTTCACACCATGGTCAGAATTCTCCCGGTGCAGAGTTGGATGGCACGGACGGCTCTTGGATGGGGCGTGAGTGACCTTGCCCGCGCGGCCGAAGTGTCGCGTAACACGGTGATGCGGTTCGAGCGCGGTGAGGCTTTGAAGCCGGATACCGTCGAGATGATTCAATGCGCGCTCGAAAAGGCCGGCGTCATCTTCATAGGTGCGGAGCAGGGCGGACCGGGAGCTACGTTGCGGAGCAGCGGCGAGGCCGGCTAAGCGGAAGCGGCCGTCGTGAGCCGGTCACCGTCAGGGGTGAAATTGTGACTGCAAATAAGAAGCCGACTTAGAAGAACTGTTAGCAGTGCACAAATTTCGCGGATGTGTAGCCTTTTTGCAACCACTATACCCCGGAAATGGCATACTGATGGTCTGCTGGACGTGGGGGATTTTAATGCGAAAATTGGTCGTTGCGGGCTTGGCCTTAGACGCGCTGATGATGCCCGCCACAGCTGCCGATTTGGGTCTCTACAAGGCCCCGCTTCCCCCTCCGGTGTTCAATTGGACAGGGTTCTATTTCGGCGGCGATGTCGGCGGTGCGTTTTCGAACGATAACGCAACGTGGGATCCGCCCTCGTTCCATGAATCTGTATGCGCGGGTCTATGCATCCTCGCAGCCAAGCCTCTATCTCCGCCTCCACCTCCGCCTCCGCCAATCGGGCTGTCTCCGGCCGCGGCCGCCGGTGGTACCGGTGGCTCCGCATTCGCCGGTGGTTTGCTGGCCGGCTACAATTTTCAAATTGCAAACAGTTGGGTGACCGGCATCGAAGGGGATTGGACTGGGATGAGGGCAGGCGGCTCTTTCACCCAGCCCTGGGCAACCGGTTCTGGCGGAGTGGCGCCCGGCGGAACCACCAGCATGAGCTCGGAGGTGGAATGGGCGCTATCACTCCGTGGTCGCCTTGGCTATCTCATTTGGCCGAACCTGATGGCATATGGGACCGGGGGCGCCGCATGGGGCAAGATCCAATATGGTGCCAGCGCTATCTGCTGCGGCACCTTTACAGGGTTCCCCGCAGGATATGCCGCAGGCGCCTCGTTCACCAACATGGCCAGCGGTTGGGTCGCGGGTGGCGGCCTCGAATGGGCGCCGTTCTCGGGCTTCGGCATGCTGTTGAGAGTTGAGTACCTCTACTACGATTTCAGCAGCGCCCAGAATGTGACGGCTGCGGCCAACGGTTTCCCCCCGTCGGGCTTTACGTGGAGCGATACCACTATGAGCGTGGCTCGGTTCGCCATGAGCTACAAGTTCTGATTGCGCGGCGGCTGCGAATGCGAAAGCCCCGGGCCCTGCTCGGAGCTCTGCGCTGCGAATCTTCGATTAAGGGCGATGAAGGCCGGCGGTGCGGGGGACATCGCTTTCATCACCACCGCCCCCCGAAAGCCGAGGTTGGGATAGGCGGTCAGTCTCCGTCGGAACGCGGAGCCCTCAATCGACGTTTGGACAAATGGAATTCCGGGGGCTTGCCGTGCGGATTCTCGCCGCGCACATAGGTGCGCTGCCAACCCTCCGCGACCGCATCGGCTTCGTGTCGATGAAGCCTGGCATTGAAATCCATCCTGCTCTCGGTCCAGGCCTTGTGGGCGGCCGCCAATTCCGAATCGTCGGACAGCTCGCGAACGACGGGTTCGATCGAATCGAGCATCGCATGCGGAACCGGAGTGATGAAACAGAATGGCTCACCTTGCTCGAAGCGGACCGTGCCAGCCCGGGTGAAGCGCCAGTTCATCGTGAACGTGAAAGGCAACCAATCCGTCTCGATGATGCCTTCGAGCGGCACGATCCGGGCTTTGGCCGTGTTCGGCGCGCCGCGCGCCCATAGCGCCCAGCCGGGACTCGTGCGGAACACATAGCCGGTATGGAACGTCAGCACGCCGTGGCCGAAATGTGAGGTGACAAAACGTTCGACCACACGCCCGTCGCCCTTGGCGATGAACGAGATCCGGTCTTTTGAATTTCCGCCATGCCACCATGCCTCGAATGCGATCGGGCAGAGAAGCTCCCATCCGGACGCATTGGCGATCGACAGCGGGATGCAACGATAGGCAAACCGGTCGTCCGTCGCATCCATCCAGTCGCGCTCGGCGCGGGCGGGCACAATTTTGGGCGGATTCGTCTCGACGGCGTAACAGATGAGGTCGGGGGCTTCGACAAGCGCGACCTTCCCCTTATCCATTTCGGCGCTCATTGTTACGCGCCTCGATCGCTTGGCGCGATCGAGGTGCGACCTCTTGAACACCCTCGCGGCGATCGCCGGCCGGGGTACTGGCTTCCGATCGCTCGGCGACACATGGGCCGACACCACCACGCATGAGCATGTCGCCGGCGTCGAGCCGGGCGAATAAACGGCGGAGCTGGGCGCGATCGGTCTTCGCGCCGCTCGCCGCCTCGCGGAACACCTGACGCGCGCCGGCGGCCTTTAGCCGGCGCACCTGGGCGTCGATGCTCTGGCCGTCGGTCGAAACCCGGTGCGTAGCCGTATTTCATGGGATGATTCTGCACGGATTTCCGCACCAGAAAAGGCCAAAGCGATCAAGGGCCTGGTGTTGGTACGAAAATCTTGATTTCCGCACATGCCGCCGCGAGCCCACGGCGGAAAGGGGCGTAGCCTCCGACGCAAGTCAAGCCTAAGCTGCCCCGGAGCACAGCCGGACCATTCCATTAGCGGGCATCGGAATCGGTGGGATCTATTCATCCGTAGTTTTCTGCCGCGAAGGATTTTACCTATCGAAGGTGAGTGGCCGAACTTCGTTGCAACTTCTTGCTCATGATGACACTGCGGTACTTCTTGCCCTTCCATTGGGCGTGCTCGATGAAGCGAAACCCTTTGCGCTCATACCAGGCGATTAGGTGATCAGCTCCCTCGGACGTGTCGAGCGCGAGCTCAGTCGCTCCGCGGGAGATTCCGAGCATTTCGGTTTCGCCAAGAAGGCAGGTGCCAATTCCCCGTCCCTGTCGCTCGGGCCGGACCCCGAATTGACCAATAATCGCGACTCCAGGTTTCTCATACCACTGACACCCCTTCGATCGACCAGGATCATAGAACATAATAGTGCCAACTAGTTCGCGCCCGTCGACGGCAACGAGGCATGTGCCGCCGGCAACCCGCTTGCGCGTTGTCTCCTCAGTCTGATCCACTGCCGTGTAGTTGAATCCCATCGCGCCCAGACGGGCGTAGGCCGAATGCAGGAGCTCAGTGATAGTGGCGAGGCAATCTGTCGAGTCGATAGGGCGAACGATGATCACGGGTAGGCTCCTCATCGGCAGCTCTCGCCGCGAGCCCGCAGCGGAAACGGGCGTAGCCTATGGCACGAGTCAAGCCCAAGCTGCCTCGCATGTCCAACGTGTTCATTGTTCCGCTGCTGACGCTCTTGCTGGCGCTTTTCGCGCTCGGCATGGTAGTGGCCTTGGTCAACCTGCGGGATTTCATCCCTGGCCGCTTTCGCTCCCCCGTCTATGTCGGAATGGTGGTGCTGCTCATGGCAACGGCCGCCTTGGTCAGCCGATGGGGCGGGCCGCAAAACGGGCCCGGCATTCTCGCGGGAGTGTGGATCGCTTTTCTTGCGCTCGTCGTGTTGGCACACCAATTCGAGCACTGGCGCAGGGAAGAGCGCAAGCGGGACGAAAAATCATAGTGGGGGCCGCCGCCCCGCCCATGCGGACGTCTATTCCGGCTTTTGGGCGGCGTTGCGCGTGGCCATGCGGGCCGCCGTCACGCGCGACAATCGATAAGGCCGCAATCCCTGATCTGCTTGGAAAGTGATCGGGGTCCGGGTAGCAACGGAACGATTTTAACAGAGCCGGATCATGCCCGAGCCCGCTGCGAACGGCGCACCCGATATCTCCGTCGTGCTCGCCACCTATGATCGCCGGCACAGCCTGCCGCGGGCGATTGCGAGCGTGCTGGCGCAGCAGGGGACGCGTTTCGAGCTGATCATCGTCGACGATGCCTCACGCGACGACACCCTCGCCTACCTAGCGAGCCTCGCCGATCCTCGTATCCGGGTCCTGGCGAGCGACCGCAACCGCGGCCCCAGCGCGGCGCGCAACCGCGGCCTCGAGGCGGCGCGCGGCGAACTCGTGGCATTTCTCGATTCCGACGACGCCTACCGGCCCGGCCGCCTCGCCGCCCCGCTCGCTGCATTCGCCGCAGATCGCGGCCTCGTCGCCACCTTGAGCTCGGCGGTCAAGCATGATCGCGGCGGCGCCCGCGATGCCTTGATCCCGGCGGTGAAGCTCGCCGCTCCCGCCTTCGAATGGGCGCTGATCTGCGATCTCGTGCCGGTCGAGGCGACCAGCATCACGGTGCGGCGCGAAAAGGCGCTCGCGGCCGGCGGCTTCTGCGAGAACCTGCGGCTCACCGAAGACCGCGAATTCCTGATTCGGCTGGCGCGGCTGGGCGGCGGCGAGCTGCTGCCGGGATTGCTGTGGGAGAAGTTCTCCGGCGACGACAATCTCTCCAACGACTGGGCCAGGGCCGGGCAAGGCCTCGCCGCCTATGTGCGCGAGCGCCCGGAATATGCCGGCCGCTTCCGCAAGGTCGGCAGCTATCTCGCCACCAAGGTGCTGGTGGCCGACCTGCGGCTCGGCCTGTGGGGCGCGCTCTGCCGTGACCTGCGCGCATTGCACGCCGCCGGCCTGCTCGGAGCCGATCCCGTGCGTCTCGTCCGCGACCATCGCGAGGTCCGCCGCTATCGCCGCACGATGTCCGGCGGTCCCGCGCTGGCGCGCCTGACCGGTCCGCCGGCGTCCTGGAACTGACGGCCGCGCTTGTCCGCACGGCACGGCCGCGCTTAAAAGCGCTTGCGGCGGCGGGCTTGCCGCTTCGAAAGGAGAGCCTTCGTGGCGACATTCAAGGCGATCGTGATCAACCGGGCCGTGAACGGCCAGACCGTCGCGCTCACCGATTTCGACGACAACGATCTGATGGACGGCAATGTCGTGATGCGGCCGGAGTGGTCGACGGTGAACTACAAGGACGGCCTCGCGGTCACCAACACGTCGCCGGTGGTGCGGCGGTTTCCGATGATCGCCGGCGTCGATGCGGCCGGGACGGTGGAATCCTCCTCGCATCCCTCCTGGAAGCCCGGCGACAAGGTCATCCTGAACGGGTGGGGCTGCGGCGAGACCCATCTCGGCCTCTATGCGGAGAAGGCGCGGGTCAAGGGCGACTGGCTGATCGCCCTGCCGCAGCGCTTCTCCACCCACGATGCGATGGCGATCGGCACTGCCGGCTATACCGCAATGCTCGCCGTGATGGCGCTCGAGCGCGCCGCAATCGGGCCGGGCCGCGGGCCGGTGATCGTCACCGGCGCCGCCGGCGGGGTCGGCTCGACCGCGGTCGCGCTGCTCGCCAAGCTCGGCTACCAGGTTACCGCCTCCACCGGGCGACCGGAGGAGGCCGGCTACCTCAAGGGGCTGGGCGCCGCCGAGGTGATCGCCCGCTCCGAATTGACCGGGCCGGTGCGTCCGCTCGCCAAGGAGCGCTGGGCAGGCGGCATCGACACCGTGGGATCGACGACGCTTGCCAACCTGCTGTCGATGATTCGTTACGGCGGCGCAGTCACCGCCTGCGGGCTCGCAGGCGGGATCGATCTGCCGGCCACGGTCGCACCCTTCATCCTGCGCGGCGTGTCGCTTTTAGGAATAGAGTCCGTTTTCGCACCCATGGCGCTTCGAAAAGAGGCCTGGAACCGACTCGAAAACGACATCGACCTGCAAAAATTAGCCCAAATGACAGTGGACATTGGGCTCACCGACGTTATCGAAGCAGGAAAAAAAATCGTGAGGGGTGGCGTACGCGGTCGACTCGTGGTCAAAATAGGGTAAATTTATTCAGGATTTATCGACGAAATCCGGGCATAATTCGCTTCGATCTCCATGGTAGGCTGCTCGCCATAGATCGAGGCATTTTGGGGGTGGGGGTCGACATGTTTGCGCGTGGTCTGCTTGTGCTTGCTGGCATCGTTGGCGCAATCCCGGCCCAGGCCGGTGAGCTGAGGCCCGAGGAAGCGAAACGCTTCGTCGCCGGCAAGCTATTCAGCTATACGTGCTTCGAAGGCACCACGGGGCTCGGTCGCATCTATGCCGACGGCTCCGTCCATGGCACCATCCAGATTCGCGGCTCCGGCCCGGTTCACGCGATGTCGCTGCCGTCCGGCACGGTCAAGGTCCAGCCCGATTCGATCTGCGCCACGGTGCGGGGCATGCCGTTCCGGCCGTGCTTCTCCGTCAACCAGATCGATTCGCGCAGCTTCCGCGGCGCGATCTCCGGCCTCGGTTTCGCCTATTGCGATTTCGTCCGCCGCAGCAACCCGCGGGTCGACCTCGCGGCATCGCCTTCGGAGCCGCCGCCGCGGGTGATGGACTCCGCGCCGATGCGCAGCTCGATCGGCCAATAGGGCTATATCCGGTCCGCTTCCGAGACGCCGTCACGAACCCCGATCGCGCGCGTCTTCCGTTTGCCCCGCCGGCCGCGGCGGGAACAGCAGTCGCTGGTAGAGATAGCCGATCCCGACCAGCACCAGCCCGAGGCCGATGAAGGAGAGCGCGCGCCAGATTCCGGCGAGGCCGGCCATGTCGACCAGGAACACTTTGGCGATGGTAAGCGTGACCACGGCGCCCGATGCCAGCCGTGCCGGTTTGGAGTTGAGCAGCAGCCCGATGAGCAGCAACAACACGCCGAAGCCGAGCCATACGGCAGAAAACGTGTATTGCTCGGGATCGGTCACCGAACCGGCGGTCAGGACCGGCCCGTGATAGAACCGCACCACCTCCAGCGTGAGATAGGCGAGCGCCAGCGCCACCGCGATTGCCGCTGAAACCGCCCGGTAGGACATCGGGTGGGTCCGGCGCGCGACCAAGGCGAGTATGATTGCCAGCATCGCGGGCAGCCCGTAGCCCAGCAGGATCAGGTTGAGGAACGGCCCGCCGACGGGTTCACCGGTCGCGAGCGGGTTCTCGACGAAACCCAGGCCGACGATGATCGCCACCAACGTAATTCCAGCGACGATCCGCGCCCCGACATCGTAGACGGGATTGCCGCTGCGAACCCGCAGCCATTCGAGCCCGATGGCGATGGCGAGACCGGCTGCGACCTGCAGCGCGATTTCGGCCAGGCCGCTGTGCCTCGCATAGATGTCGCCGCCGTTCATGGCGTGGCGAATTTCGAGGAAGACCAGGAGAACCGTGAACAGGATCGCGGCCGCCTCGACCAGACGCGCGGGCACGTCGTCGCCGCGCCGGCGCAACAGATGGCCGGCGGTCCAGAACGACAGGGCGGGGACGCCGTAGCCATAGAGCAGCCAATTGAATATGGGGGCGGTGCCGATATCCGTCCCGACGATCCGCGGCTCCCACACGATGCGCGCCAGCACCAGCACGGCGGCACAGGCCGCGATCCAGCGCAGCATCGGCAGCGGCCGCTTCCCGGCGACCCAGGCAACGCCCGGCGCCATCAGGGCGAGACCCACCGTCAGCCATCCCTTTTCCAGCGCAAAGGTGAGGGTGAGCGCCAGCGCCGCCGCCGATCCAGCGGCGTGCAGGGCAGCGGCGGACGCGACCCCCGGGCGGCGCGGACGCCGGGTCAATTGCTCGGCCGCCACCGCGAGCCACGCAGCGAGCAGCAAAGCGAGGCCGGCAAAGGGGATCGAGCGTTCGAGCCCGGCGATGCGATAGTAGAGCGCGACCAGCATCGCAAACGGGGCCAGCACCCCGTCGCCGCCCAGATGACGGCAACGGTCGCGCTTTCATGTCGCCCTTGGGCGAGGAATCCGGTCGCCCCGAACAGGATCGCAAACGACATGGCGAGCACGAAATGCCAGGCAATGCTGGCCGGCGACGACTCCGGCGCCAGGCCGTTTCCCGGGCCGGAAGCAACCAGATGCGACGTTACCGGATCGACCGCCCAGGCGATGATGACGAGCGCCGCCAGCGCGGCGGCGACCGGCACCGCGCCAGCGGCGGCAGCGCTGCGCCAGGCGATCGCGACCGTCGCGGCCGTCAGGGCGGCAAAGGCGATGGTCGCGGCGGAATCGTGGTCCTGGGCCATCACGATGACGCAAGCCGCCGCCAGATAGACGACGATCGCGCCGGACGACACCGGGTCGATCCGGCCCGGCGCGGCGGCGGGCCCGTAGAACAGGCCAGCGACGATCAGCAGCGCCGCCAGCGCGAACCCGGTCACCACGTGGAGGAGATGCGGCGCCAGGGTACCGGCGGCGTCGATTCCGGGAAACGTCCAGAACAGGCCGAACGCCAGAGCCGTGATCGCGAGCCATCGCCACCGCCGCAGGTTTGCCATTGCAAACGCGGCCGCGGTGACGATCGCGAGATAGATGTAGAGCGCCCAATAATCCGGCTTGTCGCTGGCAACGAGCAGCGGCGTGATCTCGGCGCCGACGAGGCCAAGCGCGGCCAGCGCCGGCCCGTGCAGCAGCGCGGCGCCGAGCGTCACCAGCGCGACCACGCCGAGCAGGGTGAAGGCGGCCGGCGGATCGAGAAAGCCGTACAGCCCATAAGCCGCCCATACGGTCGCATAGGCGACGGTGGTGCCGGCCGCGGTGAGTATGCTCGGAATGTTTGCGGCGGAAATCCCGGCGATGTCCGACCGACCATCGCTCCGCCGCAACCATTCGCCGGTGCTTATCAATGCGGCGGCAAGCAGCGCACCGAGCCCGATGCGCACGCCCGGCCCGATCCACCCCTGCTCGATCGAGTAGCGCACCATGAACACGCCGCCGAGCGCCAATGCCAGCCCGCCGACCCACACCACCCAGCGGGTGCCGAACCGCTCCTCGAGGCCCGGCCGCTCGGGCACCGGCGTGGTACGGCCTGCCGGGAGCGGAGGCGGTGGCGGCAGAGGTGGCGGCGCGAATTCGCCGGGTGGTTCGACCGCGAGGTCCGACGGCTGCAAAGCGATGGGCGGTGGCGGCGGAAGTGGCGCCGCGGCGGCTAGGGGCGCGACGCCGTCGCGCGGCGCTTCCAATGCGAGGACGCGCGTTTCGAGGCCGCCGATCCGTGCGGCGACCGCCTCGAGCCCGGCCCCGTCGTATTCGCCGAGGCGCTTTTCGATCATGCGCACGCGCCGCTGCAGGCCGATGCCGAGCACTGCGCCGACAATGCTGGCAATGGGAACGATCACCGCAGCCAGCACGAGGACGGTGATCAAGCCTTCCAAGATCGCATCCCCCTGCTCCGGAGCTTCATCGTCGGAACGTCGCGGCGACGCGCCGATGATATCCCAAGCGGCCGATGCCTGCGGGGCTACGGCG
>DASYNT010000069.1:0-9313 GCA_036008405.1 Xanthobacteraceae bacterium | reverse complement strand
CGGGCAGGAAAGCGAGCAGCGATACCACCACCAGCATGGCGATGGCACGCGCATGGGTTCCGGTGGCAAAGCCGACTGCGCCCGCAGTCCAGGCCTCCCCATAACGTCTGCGCGGCTTAGGCTCGCTGATGACCGTCATTTCGATGTCCCGGCACGCCGGCCTTGTTCCCTGCGTCGAGGCTGCGGAGAAAAATGCGTGCCTTCAACTCGTTAGAGCCAATTCTCACGAACCCCGTTGGCCGGTCCAGCCATCCCTGACCCTGACTGCGGGCGAAACATAGGAAATTCCGCTTGGAGAGGAAAGCTTTTGTGCGGCGCCGCGACGGATCGCGGAAACGAATGCCGGATGGTCGATTTGAGGTGGCGACGGTCGCTTGTGCTATGATTGGATCTGCTACCGGCATCAAAGGGCCGAATCCCGGCTCGGCCCAATTGACTGGTCTTCATTTCTGCCGGTCGCGTCACCGCAGCGTTCCCCGCCAAACGTAATCCTGCGCCGCACACGGAGAATTAACGTGACTGGAAAGGTCATTGCGGTCGCAAACATGAAGGGAGGGGTCGGCAAGACCGCGACCGTTATCGCGTTGGCGGAGGCGCTTGCCGCGCAGGGGAATGCCGTACTGGTGATCGATGCTGACGCACAGTCCAATGCCTCGATCTGTATTGCAGGCGATCAAAATCTTGCGCAGCTGATTTCGGACGGCCGGACCCTCGACGGCTTTCTCGACGATTACCTGCTCGGCGGGCGTCAAGAGAGACTGGCGGATTGCGTTTGCGAGCACGCAAGCGACGTCTCTCACGGCGGAAACCCGCTGGACATATCGCTGCTGGCAGCGAGTTCCCAGCTTCGCATTCTCGAACGCGAGATCATCTACCATCTGACGCAGCAAAAATTCGGTCTCGGCGCGATCGTCGGGCACGTCCTGAGGATATTGCAAAGAGAACTGAGCCGATCACCTAAAAAATATGATTACATCCTGATCGACTGCGCGCCCGGTATCTCGGCATTTACCGAAGCTGGAATACGGTTGGCTGATGTCGTCATCGTGCCGACGATACCCGATTTCCTCTCAACCTATGGGCTCAGTTCATTCTGCAAGAACCTCTGGAGTCACGCGGTCGCCCAACAGCGGCCAAAAAAGCTGGCCCACGTGTTGGTCACACGACTGCGGCAAACTAACGAGCACCGAAAAACCGTCGAAAAGATACGAAACGAAAAACTCGCCGAAGACCCCTCCTTCGAGGTGCTCGACACTGCGGTCCCGGAAACGACCCGCATCGCGGAGGCGCTGGGAAAGGCTGGTACGTCACCTACCTTTACCAACAAGTGGGGTGACGTTGTTCCGACCCTCAACAAGCTCGGAAACGAAATCAAGGAGGCTGTGAATGGCTCTTGAAATTGATGGCTTTGCGGTAATGCGCAGCGTCGGTTCCCACAGCTCGACGTTCCCGGCGATCGGGGCCGACTTGATCAAGGCGGCGCGAGCGCTCGTGATCAAGCAGATCAGACACAAGGACACCGATTTGAAGGCCTTGCGCGGTATCCGCACTGCCCTTGGCCCGGAGGCATTCAGCCTAATCACGGACGGAATGCCCGACCCGCAAATCGATTCGCTCGCTGCCAAGCTCGACAAGAATAATCCGCAGCTAAAGACCTCGGATTCGGCATGGCGGCGTCGCCACGTGCTGGCTCTTGCCGACGGCGCGGCAGAGCCCATGGAAAAAGCCAAGGCCCCACCAAAGCAGACGAAGGTCAAGAAAACGCGGACGACTCCCGACGCGCCCGAACGCATCTCATTCGCCTCCGCGGGAGCGACGCGCAAGCGCTAGCCCAAACGGGCGTCGGTCTCCTACTGAAGCCGCACCACGACGCTGTCGGCTGCGCCTTTGGCGTCCATGACGGTGAGCCGCACGAAGCCCGGCCCGTCGGGTCGATAGAACACGGTTCGCTTGGCGGTGGCGTTCCCGAGCGGGACGCCGTTCACGAGGACGGTGAGCGGCAACGTGCCGCCGGAAATCTTCAAGGCCACGGGGTCGGCGCTGCCGCCGGCGCCGGCCGCGAGTTCGAGCCGCGCCCCATCGGGGGGAAACATGATCTTCAAGGCGGGCTCGCCGCCCGGACTGGGCAGGCCGGCGGGACGGAAACGCTGCAGCGGCAACGGCAGCTTGCCGTTGACGGCGAACAGGGCCCCGTGCGGCGCGTGGGGCAGCGGCGCCGGCAGCTTGCCCGAGCGGGCGAAGGCATCGAACAGGATCGGCGCCGCCGCGGTCCGCCCCACCAGGCCCGGCACCGGCGCACCGTCGGGCCGGCCGACCCAGACGCCGACGGTGCGCTTGCCGTCGAAGCCGATCGACCAAGCATCGCGATAACCGTAGCTGGTGCCGGTCTTGAAGGCGATGCGCCCGGCCGCGGCGTTCTCCGGCGGCGGCGTGCCGATCAGGATGCTGCCGACATACCAGGCCGCGACCGGCTCCATGAGCCTTGCGACGTCCAGCACGGTGTCCGCCCGCGGGCGCTCGGTGAGAGGCACCGTGGTGCCGAGCCGTGCGAGCCCCGCATAAAGCCTCACGAGATCGGAAAGCCGCACGCCGACGCCGCCCAGGCCCATGGCGAGTCCGGGAATCTCCCCATTCGGAAACACCAGCGCACTACCGGCCTGGCGCAGCCGCGCGGTGAAGCGGCCGGCCCCGACCTTGTCGAGCACCGCGACCGCCGGAACATTCAACGACGTCTGCAGCGCCTTGCGGATCGTCACCGTGCCTTGAAAGGTCAGGTCGAAATTCTCCGGCGCATAGGTGCCGTAGCGAACCGGGCGATCGTCGATCAGCGTCTCCGGATGGATCAGCCCGTCCTCGAAGCCGAGGCCATAGATGAACGGCTTGAGCGTCGAGCCGGGCGAGCGCAACGCATTCGTCATATCCACCCGACCGGCGCGCTGGTCGTCGAAATAGCCGGCGGACCCGACCCGGGCGAGCACCTCCCCGGTGGCGTGATCGACGGCCAGGATCGCGACGGAGATGTTCGGCCCGAGCGCGCGGGCCCGCTCGCGCGCGAGTTCCTCGAGGCTCGCCTGCCAGGCGCCGTCGATGGTCAGGCTGATCTGGAAACGTCCCGGCAAGGCCGCCACGGCATCGTCGGCGGCATGGGGCGCGAGCGCCGGCATGGGCGTTCGTGCCGCCGGGACCGGCTCGGCCTTCGCCTGCGCGATTTCCGCCGGAGCGAAGAGGCCGGCAGCCGCCACCCGGTCGAGGACGCGGTCGCGGGCGCGGCGTGCGGTTTCGACGGAGCGATCGGGCCGCCGCGCCTCCGGCGACTGGGGCAGCGCCACCAGCAATGCCGATTCGCCGAGGGTGAGTCGCCTGGGCTCCTTGCCGAAATAGGCGAGCGCGGCCGCACGAATGCCTTCGATGTTGCCGCCATAGGGCGCCATGCCGAGATAGAGCGCGAGCACCTCCTCCTTGGAGAGGCGGCGCTCGATCTCGAAGGCGCGGACGATCTGGCGGAGCTTCGCCGCCAGTGATCGTTCGCTGCGCGGCTCCAGCAGCCGCGCCACCTGCATCGTGAGGGTCGAACCGCCGGACACGATGTGGCCATGGGCGACGATCTGCGCGGTCGCTCTCAGCAAGGCGACCGGGTCGACGCCGGCGTGCTCGCGGAAACGCTTGTCCTCATATGCGATCAGCAAGGCGAGATAGCGGGGATCGACGCCGTCCGCCCGCGCCGGCAGCCGCCAGCGGCCTTGCGCCGTTGCATAGGGCCGCAACAGCCGGCCGTCGCGGTCCACCACTGCGGTCGAGAACTCGAGCCGCTCGCCGAGCGGCGCGGGTCCGAGCGACCCGATCCACACGGCGGCAACGCAGGTCGCGATCAGTGTCGCGCCCGCGCCGACCGCTGCGGCAATCCCCGCCGGCCACATCCATCGGCGGCGAGAGCGGTCTCTCATCGGCCTGGCTCCTGGAGTGAAATTCGTGGGAGGGGGACGACCTGACCCCCCAGTCCATAATGGTGCCCCCCTCCCGGCGCCTCAGTCGGGCGCCGACCTCCCCCCCAGTGGGAGGCCTCCGACCGCAAGCTCATCTGATCTCAGCGTGCGGCCGAAATTTCGATCGTTCCGGTGCCGGTGCGGCCGTAACGATCCGGTCGATACATATCCTCCACAAAGGCCTGCGGCTGCACATAGGTGCCGGGCGACACCGCGCGAACCACATAGGCGACGGTGAACACCGTCGGCGATTTGCCGGTCCGATCGAACGCCGCGCCGAAGTGATCGTCGCGGAATTCGGAATGCACCGGCTCGGCGGCATCCTCGATCCATTCCAGCGTCCCAGTGTCTCCTGAGGACACCAAACGCGGGTTGTCGATCTCGAACCCCGCCGGTAGGTAGTCCGCAACGATAATGCGGCCATATTGGGGAGTCGGTTCGGTGATTTTGAGGACGACGGCGAAGCGCTGGTTCTGCCGTGCCCGGGCGGGGTCCGCCGGCTTGCCGTCGAGGCTGTAATAAAGCCGCTCGATCTTGAAGCCCTTCTCAGCGGCCGGCTCGGCCGTGACGGGAGCGCCGCTGACCGAGACCACGGCGCGTACCGGCGCATCGCCGGTGTTGGTGATCCTCAGGGGAGCCGCCTGGAGGTCCCCGGCGCCGATGTTGCGATAGAGCGGGCCCTGTCGCCGCTCGCCGCCGACATCGAGCGACAGGCGGGCCTGCCTGCCGATCGCGCGCGCCGCCAGAATCATCCACGCATTTTCCTGGGTCGAGGTATAGAAGGCCGCGTCGCGTGCGACCTCGACCCGCTGCACCGCCGTGGCGATGGTCGGCTGCGGGGCGCCGCCTTCCGCCGCCAGCATGACCACCGCGGCCGCATCGCGCAGCGACGATCCGTAGTCCTCGCGTCCGAATTCGAAGCGCGGCGGCGGCACCAGCGCCTCCAGTGCCGCGGCATAGACCCGCTCCGCCCGCACGCGGTCGCCCAGCAGGCCGAGCGCGCCGGCGATCTGGGCCTTGGCGATCGGCGTCGCGACGTCGCCGAGCTTGGTGTCGGCGATGTAACGGAGGTCGCCGACCGGGGCGACGCCGTTGCGCGCCAGCACATAGAGCGCATAGCCGAGATCGCGGCCGCCGTCCTTTGCCGGGTCCGGCGCGGTGGAGACGAAGTTGCGCAACCGGTCGAGGGCGAGCTTGAATCCCGAATCCGGCACCGTGAAGCCGCGCTCCCGGGCCCGCGTCAGGAAATCGGTCACGTAGGAGTCGAGCCAGGCGTCGTCCCCGCCCACCGACCACAGGCCGAACGAGCCGTTCGCGCCCTGCCGGGCCAGCAGGCGATCGATCGCATCACGGATGCGCTGATCCACCCCGCTGTCGAGGGCGAGCTGGGATTCCGCCGCCAGCTCGTTGACATAGAGGAGCGGCAGCGCGCGACTGGCGATCTGCTCGGAGCAGCCGAAGGGATAGCGGTCGAGCGCCTTGAGGAGCGTCGCCACGTCGAGCGCGGTCGACGGCCCGACCGAGACGGCGACACCGCCGGTACCGGGCACGAGATCGGCGAACATATCGCCCGAGAGCGTCAGGCTTTCGCTGGCCGCGACGGTGCGGACGGTGCGGCGCGCGAGGATCCGGTTCGCCGGCCGTGCCGCCAGCGCGTAGGTGCGGTCGAGCGCGAAGTCTGCCGGGCCCACGATCTGCACCTTGATGTTGGCGATGCCGGCCGCCGACGCCGTCAGCGGCACCGACAGGCGGTCGCGCTGCTGCGCCCGCAGCCGCAAGACCTGTGGTGCGGCGGCGCCGAGACGCACCGGGCCGTCCGCCTGCACGGAGACGCGGTAATCGCCGGCCGGGCCTTCGACATTGTCGAGCTCGAGCTGCATGGTACTGCGATCTCCCGACAGGATGAATCGCGGCAGCGTCGCGGTGAGCACGACGGGATCGCGCACGGTCACGTCACCGGATGCGCGGCCGAGCTTGTCGCGCGACCACGCGACCGCCATCACCCGCACCGTTCCGGCAAATTCGGGAATGTCGAAAGTGACTTCCGCCCTGCCGTCGGCGCCGACGCGGACGATGCCGGAATAGAGGGTGACCGGCGGCTGGGTCGGCGGGCTGCCCTGGAACTCCGCGCCGGCGGCGTCGCCGCCGCTGCGAATCTGCCCCCGGGTCGCCTGCATGCCGTCGATCAGCTGGCCATAGAGGTCGCGCACGTCGGCGCCGAGCCGGCGCTGGCCGAGGAAGTAATCGTCGGGCGCGGGCGCCTTGTAGTTCGTCAGGTTGAGAATGCCGACATCGACGGCGGCAACGACGAGGCGGGCCTCTTCGCCGGCGAGGCCCTCGATCCTGACCGGCACCCGCAGGGTCGTGCCGGGCCGCGACAGCGCGGGCAGATCGAGATTGACCGCGAGCGTCTTTGCCTTGCGATCGACGGAGAACCATTGCACGCCGATGGCGCGGCCGGGCATGCGCTGGGCCGCGACGTCGAGCGGGCGCAGCAGGGTTGCGACCGCATAGCCGCCATTGCCCCAGTCGCGCCCGACCGGGATGCGGACCTGGTTGGTTCCCGGCTGCACCTCCTGGCTGATGGTGGTGATGAGACGGTCGGCGATGATGTTGAGCATCAGCTTGCCGGCGGTCCGCGCGGTGACCGCGACCACCATGGTGTCGCCGGGGCTGTATTCGGGCTTGTCGAGCGCGGTTTCCAGAAGATCGGGGGTGTCGGCGCTCGATTCCGCATAGAAGCCGGAATCGAATGCGAACACCGTGGTGGCGGTGGTGCCGTCCGGGCTCGACACTTCGAGGCGGTAGCGGCCCCAGGTCACCGGCACCGAGATGTGGCCGGGCTTGTCGGCAGCCACGTCGACGGCGCCGTCGGCCACGCGCCTGGTCTGCTTGACCGGCTCGTAATTCCAGTTGCCGTCCTGGCGGTACCACTGATACCGCGTTTCGACCCGCAGCAACTCGTAGCGCAGGCCGTGGCCGGAAAGCGTCTTGCCGTCCGGCGCGACCAGCACGACGTCGAAGGCGGCATCGGCGCTCTCTCCAAGCGCCGCACCGGCGAACAGCGGCTTCACCCCGATCATCGGGGAATCCGGCGTCACCGGCAGCGTCAGCCGGCGCTCGACGGCGCGCCCGCCCGCCTCCGCCATGTGCAATGTCAGCCGCGCCTCCAGCGGCCGCGTCGTCTCCGGCAGCTTGTCGATGGTGACGGCGAATTTCGCCTTGCCGTCGGCGCCGGTGTTCGGGACATCCTCCAGCATCTGCTCGGCGGATGTCTTCTCTTCGTCGCCGTCGGCGGCGCCGAACGCATAGCCGGAAAATCCCGGCCGACCGGCGGCCGGCAGCACCTTCACCTCGCCGCCGATCTCGAGATCGCTCGCCGGGGCGCCATAGAGAAAACGGCCGTCGACCGTCACCTCGAACGGCGTGCCCCTGGCCACCGCGGTCGCCCCGGAGGCGACATCGAATTCCATGCGGTCGGGGACGTAGTCCTCGACCATGAACGTTGCCTCGCCGATGGCGGGGCGCTTGGGGTCGGAATAGACCCGCACCCGCCAAGTTCCCGTCGAGGCGGTCGGTGCGATCGTCACGTCCAGGCTGCGTCCGCCGAGACCCTGGTCGGCGACGACGGCGCGGTGGTATTCGACCCCGTCCGGCCGCTCCACCACGAGGGTCAGAGCGACATCGGGAGCGGCGACGCCACGGGCATCGCGCAGCAGCGAGGTGACATGCACGATCTCGCCGGTGCGGTAGACCCCGCGCTCGGTATAGACGAAGGCATCGAGCCCCGCCGGCACCATCCGCCCGCCGACGCCGCGGTCGCTGAAATCGAAGGCGGGCCCTTTCAAATTGAGGAAGGCGTAGTCGCCGCGCGTGTCGGAGGCTACGATGAGCGCCGGCGACAGCCCGCCCTCCCCGCGCACCAGTCCCGGCTCGAACAGCGCATGACCGGCGGCGTCGGTGCGCCGGGTCGCCATCACTTCGTTGTTGCGCGAGACGAGGCGGATTTCGGCCTGCGCCGCCGCGGTCGCGCTCGCCAGCGAATTGACGAAGACGTGAATGCCGTCATTGCCGGAAAACGCGGTCAGGCCGAGGTCGGAAACGATGAACCACTGGGTGGCCAGGGAGTCGTAGTCCTCGCTCTTCGCCCCCGCGGCCTGCGCCGACATCACGTAGACGCCGGGGCTCAGATTTCCGACCGCCTGGTCGACCGGGAACGCCGTCGTCACCTCGGCGTTGAGCGGGCTGTCGACGGTGAGCTGCCCGCTCCACACGCTGGCGCCGCGCTCGTCTGCAAGCCGCTCCAACTCGTAGCGGCTCATGCTGCGCTGAAAATCCTCGCCGATGACGGTGTCGAGCAGGTTGCGGTCGCCGATCCGGTAAATCTTGATGGCCACGGTCGGCGTGTTGACGCTGACGACGGGAATGCCGCGCTGGCCGGTGCGCGGCAGCACATAGGCCCTGGTGGTGAAACGCACGAACGGGCTGCGGTCGCGGACATAGATGGAGAAATCGGCCGACTTCGCCAGCGTCTCCCGGACCGTGGACGGCAGGCCGGCGCGAACCGTGATGGCATAGCGCTCGCCGTGCTTCAGGCCCTCGACGCAGAGCTGCTTTTCGTCGGCGGACAGCGCCGGCCTGTCCTGGCCGGCCAGGCTGACGAAGGGCGACAGGTCGATGCGCTTGCCCGGCAGCGGTTCGGAGAACTGAAAGCACACCCGCGGCGAAGCGGAATCCGAATCGACCGTGTAATCTAGCAGCCGGAACCCGTGATCGTCGCGCATCTTTTCATATTGGGCGCGCACATCGGCGACTTCGCGCCGCTCCAGCGACAGGCGCAGCGCGTCGAGGGCCGGACGCCACAGCGAGCGGTCGGCATAGCTGCGTCCGAGCAGGACGAGCGCCGCGGCCTCTTCGCCCGCGTCGGCGGTGCGCTGATAGGCGAGGTAGGCCGCGGTCGCAGCACGGTCGCGCAGCGCCGCGCGGTCGCGATCGTCGGCCGGCCGGACCTGAAGGATGGTTCGCGCGAGGCGCAGCCAGTTTGCGGCGTCGGCGGGGGCGACCGCGGCGATCTGGCCGAGCGCCTGCATGCCGGCCTTCTGGTCGTTGCGCGCCAGCGCCGAGTCGGCATCGCGGCGCAGTGCCGCCAACGGCTTGGCCACCGTCCCGGCATCGGCCTTGACCTGGGCCTCCAGGCGGATGGCGGCGTCGGCGAGATCGTCGCGGTGATAGGGCTTGTCGGCGGAAAAGGCGGAAAAGGATGAAATCGACACCAGCGCCGCCGTCAGGCTGGCGCGCACAAAGGCGAGCATAGATCGACCTCCTCCCTG
>DASYNT010000068.1:0-23185 GCA_036008405.1 Xanthobacteraceae bacterium | reverse complement strand
CCGGCGGACACGTCGCCCACGCGCTCGGAGAGCGGCGAGGCGCCCTCAACATCGTGTTCGCCGGCATCATCGTTTTGGTGGCGAGTTACATGCTGTGGCGCAGTATCCTGGCGTAGGCGCCAGTAGAGTGGAGATGCCATGCCGGAGCCCTTCCGCATCGATGTCACGCCGTCCGAGCAGGTGACCGCCATCGTCTATGCCGCCGCGCCCCCCTCCGGCATCTCCCTGATCCTCGCCCACGGCGCCGGCGCCAACCAGGCCAGCGGGTTCATGGTGCATTTCGCCGGCGCGCTCGCCGGGCGCGGCATCGAAACCATCACTTTCAATTTCGTCTACAGCGAAGCGGGCAAGCGGCTGCCCGACCGCAATGACAGGCTGGAAGCGTGCTGGCGTGCCGTCATCGCGGCCTGCCGCAGCGGCACGATCGGGGCAGCCGGCGAACGCCGCAAGCTCGCCATCGGCGGCAAATCGATGGGCGGCCGCATCGCCTCGCAGGTCGCGGCCGCCGATCCCGATGCCGTCGCCGGCCTGGTCTTTCTCGGCTATCCCCTCCATCCGCCGGGGCGCCCCGACAAGCTGCGGGCGAAACACCTGCCGGCGATCCGAGCCCCGATGCTGTTCGTGCAGGGCTCGCGCGACGCCTTCGGCACCCCCGACGAGTTCACGCCCATACTGAAGACGCTGAAGGCGCCGGCGCGGCTGTGCGTGGTCGAGGGCGGCGATCACTCGTTCAAGGTTGCCAAGCGGGCGGCGCCGTCGCAACAGCAGGTGTACCAATTCATCCTCGATGAAATCGAGCGCTGGCTGCGGGCCCTCGGCTGAGTGGCGACGCGCGTCGCCGCCACGCCGGCCTCCCGTCGCAAGATCAATGTTCGTGCGAGCGAAAACGTCGTCCGGTGCGGTCATGCGTGGCCGGCCCGCCAGCGCAATCCGTCGCCGCTTCCCATCAAATTGAACAGACCGCGCTCTGATTTTTTCAGAATTTTCGCTTATGATGCCGCCGCAAGCCGGCAGTTTCAGGGCATACGCCGGGAGCGGCGGAGAGCGACGTGCGGGGATCGGCGATCAGGACGGCGCTGGTGTCACTTTGCGCGGCGGCGCTGGCTGCAGGCCTGACCGCCTGCAGCCGCAATCCCACCTTCGTGGCGCCGCCGCCGCCGCCGGTCACCGTGAGTGCCCCGCTGGTCGCGCCGGTCCAGGATGCGGCCGAATTCACCGGGCAGGCCTCGGCCTCGCTCACGGTCGATCTCGTCGCGCGGGTGGCCGGGTTTCTCAAGGAGGTGCGGTTTGCCGACGGCGCCGACGTCACCAAGGGACAGTTGCTGTTCCAGATCGAGCCGGATCAGTACGAGGCCCAGGTCACGCTGGCCCAGGCGACCGTCGACCAGCAGCAGGCGAACCTGAAAAGCGCCGAAGTCGATTTCGACCGTAAGTCGACCCTGCAGCGGCAACTGGCGGCGAGCCAGGCCGATTACGACAAGGCGCTGGCGACCCGCGATACGGCGCGCGCCGCGGTCGCGGAGGCGCAGGCGAACCTCAAGATCGCCCAGCTCAATCTGTCCTACACCAGGATCGAGGCGCCGTTCGCGGGGCGGATCGGCCGCCGCCTCGTCGACGCCGGCAATCTCGTCGGCCAAGGTTCCCCGACCAAGCTCGCCACCATCTCGCAGGTCGACACGATCTACGTGTATTTCTACATCAACGAGCGTGACCTCCTGCGGATCAGGCAGGACATGAACGAGCGCGGCATCACCCGCTCATCCGTCCTCAAGACGCCGGTCTTTGTGGGGCTCGCCAACGAGACGGGGACGCCGCACCAGGGCCATCTCGATTTCGTCGATACCGGCGTCGACCCGTCGACCGGCACACTGCTGGCGCGCGCGGTGTTCGACAATGCGAAGGATGCCCTGGTTCCGGGCCTGTTCACGCGGCTGCGGATCCCGCTCGGCCCGCCCAAGCCATCGCAATTGGTGCCCGAAACCGCCATCAGCATCGACCAGGTCGGCCCCTATGTCCTGCTGGTCGATGCCGACGGCGCGGTGGTGCTTCGCAGGATCACGCTGGGAGCGGTGCAGAACGGCCTGCGGGTCGCCGCCAGCGGCCTCGCCGCGACCGACCGCGTGATCATCGACGGGCTGCAGAATGCGACGCCGGGCCGCAAGGTCTCGGTGCAGGAAGGTCGCATCGTCGAGACGCCGCCTCCATCGAACCTCTGACGCGGAGCGCACGGTGCTTGCGAAATATTTCATCGAGCGGCCGGTTCTCGCCAACGTCATCGCACTGCTCGCGATCGTCATCGGGGCGGTGGCACTGCTCTATCTTCCCGTCGCCCAGTATCCGCCGATCACGCCGCCGACCGTCCAGGTCACCGCCCGCTACCCCGGCGCGAATGCGCAGACGGTCGTCGACACGGTGGCGCTGCCGATCGAGCAGCAGGTCAACGGCGTCGAGAAGATGCTCTACATGCAGTCGTGGTCGGCCAATGACGGCACCTATTCGCTGATCGTGACGTTCGCGGTCGGCACCGATCTCGACCAGGCCCAGGTCCAGGTGCAGAATCGGATCGCCGCGGCGATGGCGTCGCTGCCCGATGCGGTGCAGGCGCTCGGCGTGGTGACCAAGAAGAAGAGCACGGCGATCCTCCAGATCATCACGCTCACCTCGCCCGATCGCTCGCGCGACAGCCTGTTCCTGAGCAATTACGCCACCATCAGCCTGAAGGACACGATCGCGCGCATTCCCGGCGTCGGCGACACGTTCGTATTCGGGATCGGCCAGTACAGCATGCGGGTCTGGCTCGATCCCGAGCTGATGAAGGCGCGCTCGCTGACGCCGGTCGACGTCATCGGCGCGATCCAGCAGCAGAGCCAGGAAGTGGCGGCCGGACAGATCGGCGCACCGCCGGCCCCGGAAAACCAGGCATTCCAGTTCACGCTCGACCTGCGCGGGCGGTTCGCCACCGTGGCGCAATTCGAGCAGATCGCGGTCAAGACCCAGGGCACCCCCGGCGGGGCGGTGACCCGCATCCGCGACGTCGGCCGCGTCGAGCTCGGCGCCCAGACCTACAGCCAGTTTCTCGACATGGACGGGCAGCCGGCGGCGGGCATCGCGGTGTTTCAATTGCCGGATGCCAATGCGCTCGACGTCGGCAAGGCGGTGGAAACGGAAATGAAGCGGCTGGCCGCCGGCTTTCCGGGCGGCATCGCCTATTCCATCCCGTTCGACACCACCCGCTTCGTGCGCGCCTCCATCAGCGAAGTCTACATGACGCTGGTCGAGGCGGCGGTGCTGGTGCTGCTGGTCATCGTCGTGTTCCTGCAGAGCTGGCGGGCGACGCTGGTGCCCGCCACCACGGTGCCCGTCACCATCATCGGCGCCTTCGCGGCGATGGCGGCGCTGGGATTCGGCGTCAACCTGCTCACGCTGTTCGCCCTCGTCCTCGCCATCGGCATCGTGGTCGACGATGCCATCATCGTGGTCGAGGGCTCGGCCAAGTATGTCGAGCAGGGCGTCGAGCCCAAGCAGGCCGCGGCGCGCGCGATGAACGAATTGCTGCGGCCGATCCTCGCCATCACGCTGGTGCTCCTTTGCGTGTTCCTGCCGGCATCGATCCTGCCGGGGATCGTGGGGCAGCTCTATCGCCAGTTCGCGCTCGTCATCGCGGCGACCGGGGTGATCAGCGCGATCAACGCGATCACCCTGAAGCCGACCCAATGCGCGCTGTGGCTGCGGCCGCAGACCGGCCGCCCCAACGCGTTCTATCGCGGCTTCAACCTCGTCTATGACCGGCTGGAGAGCGGCTATGTCGGCGTGGTGCGGCGACTGGTGCGTTTTCCGGCGCTGGTGTCGCTCGCCGCGGTCGTGCTCGCCGGCCTCGCGATCTGGTCGCTGACGCGGCTGCCGACGGCGTTCATCCCGACCGAGGACCAGGGCTACCTGATGGTCGGCACCCAGCTGCCCGACGGCGCCTCGCTGGAGCGAACGCAGAAAGTCATGGCGTGCGTCAGCGAGATCGCCCGCAACACGCCCGGCGTCGAGCACGTCGTGACGATCGGCGGCGCATCGCTGTTCGACAACAGCGCCTCCCTCGCCAATGCCGGCATCGCCTATGTCATCCTGAAGGACTGGAGCCAGCGCCGCGCCGGCGAAGACCTGCTTTCGATCTTCAAGGCGCTCCAATCCGGCCTCGATCGCCTCGAGGAGGCGCGCTCGACCGTGGTTCCGCCGCCGCCGATCCAGGGACTGGGCCTCGCCGGCGGCTTCCAGATGCAGGTGCAGGTGGCCGACGGCACCTTCGACTACCGCAAGCTCCAGCAGGTCACGGACCGCATCGTCGAGCTCGGCAACGCCCAGCCGTCGTTGGCGCGCGTGATGACGCCGTTCCGGGCGAGCGCACCGCAATTGCGCACCGAGATCGACCGGCGCCAGGCCGAGGCCGTGGGCGTGAACGTCGGCGACGCCTTCCAGACCATCCAGACCTATCTCGGCTCGACCTATGTCAGCCAGTTCTCGCGGTTCGGCCATACCTTCCCGGTGTTCGTGCAGG
This sequence comes from Xanthobacteraceae bacterium, assembly GCA_036008405.1. Lineage (GTDB taxonomy): Bacteria > Pseudomonadota > Alphaproteobacteria > Rhizobiales > Xanthobacteraceae > JAJPKK01. Next base: position 18,639 of record DASYNT010000068.1, on the reverse strand, counting down.
CCGACACCCAGTTCCGCCTGACCTTCGAGGCGCTGGGCGCGCTCAACGTCCGCAACGCGAAGGGCGCCATGGTTCCGGTGGGAACGCTCGCCAGCGTGCTGCCGGGCGTCGGCCCCGCGCTCATCCCGCTCTTCAATCTCAATCCGTCCGCCACCGTCAATGGCGCGGCCGCGCCGGGCTACAGCTCCGGCCAGGCGCTCGCGATGATGGACGACATCGCGACGGCCACCTTGCCGCCCGGCACCAGCTATGCGTGGGCCGGGGTGTCCTACCAGGAAGCCGCGCTCGGCAACCAGGCATATTGGATCTTCGCCCTGGCGCTGCTCCTGGTGCTGATGGTCCTCGCCGGGCAGTATGAGAGCTGGACCGCGCCGCTCGCGGTGGTGATCGCGGTGCCGCTCGCATTGCTGGGCACCGTCGCCGCCCTCGCGGTCGCGGGGGTCGCCAACAACATCTACACCCAGATCGGCCTCGTCCTGCTCATCGCGCTGTCGAGCAAGAACGCGATCCTCATCGTCGAATTCGCGCGCGAGCTGCGGCTCGAGGAAGGCGAGACCATCGAAGCGGCAGCGGTGGACGCGGCGCGCATCCGCTTCCGCCCGATCGTGATGACGTCGATCGCCTTCATCCTCGGCGTGCTTCCCCTGGTGTTCGCGACGGGAGCCGGCGCGGCGGCGCGGCGCTCCATCGGGATCACGGTCTTCAGCGGCATGCTCGCCTCGACCTGCATCGCCGTGCTGTTCGTGCCGTCGCTGTTCGTCGTGCTGCAGCGCTGGTCGGAGCGACGGCGGCCGGTCGCGACGACGAAGAAGACCGGCGCCGGCTGAAGACACGGCGCGTCGCCCGGATCGGCGGACGCCGAGGATGGGGCGCGCCGCCCGGCGATGAATTTGGTCCACGAACGTATTTGTCCGTGGACGTCTTGCAATCGCTTTGCGATCGTGTATACTTTGCATCGTAAAGCTGGGGTGGACGATGCGAGATCTTGACCGGGCGCTGGCCGACATATTCGCGATCCGCAGTCAGATTGCGGCCGGCACCGCGTTCCGCGGTTATGGCCCGGCAGCCATTGCCGCAACCGGCGGTCTGGCGTTGATATGCGCGGTCGCGCAATTCGTCTGGCTCGACGATCCGAACAGCCAACCCCTGATGTTTTTCGCCGGATGGGCTGCCGCCGCCATCGTGTCGGCTGGAATTGTCTGGGTCGAGATGCAGGCGCGGTCGCGTCGTCATCATTCCGGTCTTGCCGATGCGATGATCCATCAGGCGGTCGAGCAGTTCTTGCCCGCGGCCGTAGCGGGCGCGTTGCTGGTCGTCGTATTGGCCAGGTTCGCACCCGACACGCTGTGGATGCTTCCGGGTCTGTGGCAATTGCTGGTCGGCCTCGGAATATTCGCATCCGCCCGCTCGCTGCCGCGCAGCGTAGGGCTCGCCGGCGCTTGGTATTTCGTGGCAGGTTTTACGACGTTGGTGCTGGCGAGCGGTGACCATGCGCTGTCGCCGTGGACGATGGGCGTGCCGTTCGGAGTAGGCCAGCTTCTGATGGCCGCGATCCTGCACTTTGCTTCCGGAGAGGGCGATGCCGAAGTCTGATCCCGGCGAGGCGCCGTTCTCCTACGAAGGACTCGACCGGGTCATCCATGAGAAGGCGAGGCTCGGCATGTTGGCCTCGCTGATGGCCCACCCCAAGGGACTGGCTTTCGCCGATCTCAAGCAACTCTGCGGCCTTACCGACGGCAACCTCAGCCGGCACCTCCAGGTGCTGCAGGACGCCGGCCTGGTCGAGATCACCAAGGGCTATGAGGGCAACCGACCCCATACCAGTTGCCGACTGACAAAGGCCGGCCGTCGCCGCTTTCTCGATTACCTGGCAGTTCTCGAACGGCTCGTTCGCGATGCGGCCAAGGCAGCCGGGAAGGAAGACACCCCGGATGCCCGGCTCGGCATTCTTCCCGCCTGACAGAAGGGCTCCTTTTTTTGCGAGGAAACTTTGTGATGCAAAGTCATCTGTCTTCCAAACTTCATGTCGGCATCATCATGGACGGCAATGGACGCTGGGCGACGCGGCGGCGATTGCCGCGTCTGCGCGGACATGAAGCCGGCGTCGAAGCGGTCCGGCGCGTCGTCGAGGCGGCGCCGAAGCAAGGCGTCGGAACTCTCACCCTCTACGCCTTCTCGAGCGACAACTGGCGACGGCCGAAGGCGGAAGTTGCCGCGCTGATGGAGCTGCTGCGGTTTTATCTCGGTGACGAGACCGAAAGCCTGGTCCGCAATGGAGTCCGTCTCACGGTCATAGGCCGCCGCGATCGGCTGCCTCGTGGACTGTCCGCCGGGATCGAGCGCGCCGAGACCGCCACGGCGGGCGGAGAGACTCTGCATGTGCGCGTCGCAATCGACTACTCCGCCCGCGATGCGATCTTGAACGCCGCGGCCCGAATTGCCGAGCCGGACGATCTCACCCGCGCCGGTTTCTCGCGACTCGTCACCGGTGAATCCGGACTCCGCGACGTCGACCTCATCATTCGGACCAGCGGTGAAAAGCGCCTGTCGGACTTCCTTCTGTGGGAGAGCGCTTACGCCGAGCTTCACTTCACCGAGCGGATGTGGCCCGATTTCGATGCGGCCGACCTCGCCGAAGCGCTCGCGTGCTTCGGTCGGCGCGAGCGCCGATTTGGCGGCTTGCAGCCGCTGCCAGCCGAGCAGGCGTTGAGCATCTCGTGAGGCCGGAGCGTCCGCCGATGCGCATTTTGTTGATCAACGTGCCACATCCTTCGATCGGAAGCCGGATTCCCGACGACCATTTGCCTCCGCTTGGCCTGCTCGCCATCGGAGGACCGCTGCTCGACGATGGTCACGAAGTCCGCCTCATTGACGGGGAATTTGATGCGGTGGCACCCGAACGCTTCGCTGATAGTCAGATTCCTCTTGCACCGCGGGCGCCGTCCATACATGGCCCAATGTCGATACCCAGCTTGGTAGAGCAAGCAGCCCGTCTGGCGCCGGACGCGGTCCTGTTCGGACATTCGGGCTCGACGTCCGGCCATCCGGTCATCGCAAGCGTTGCACTGGCCATCGCCGCGGCGATGCCCGGCGTGCACATCGTCTATGGCGGTGTCTTTCCGACATATCACTGGCGAGAGATCCTGTCCGAAGAGCCCCACGTGACGGCGATCGTGCGCGGCGAAGGTGAAGAGACCGCGCGGCGGTTGATGTCTGCGCTGCAAGATGACGGCCGTCTCGAAGACGTGCCGGGTATCGCCTACCGCGACCAAAACGGTCCGCGTGCGACAAAATCGGCGTCAGTAATCCACGACCTCGACCTTTACCGCATCGGGTGGGAACTCATCGACCATGCCCGCTACAGCTATTGGGGCGGTCTGCGCGCCGTGGTGGTCCAGTTTTCCCGTGGGTGCCCGCATCTCTGCAACTACTGCGGACAACGTGGCTTTTGGACGCGCTGGCGTCATCGCGATCCCGTACTTTTTGCGAAGGAGCTGGCGTATCTCCATCGCCAGCACGGTGTGAAAGTGTTCAACTTCGCCGACGAGAACCCGACGGTATCAAAGAAAGCCTGGCGAGCCCTGCTCGAAGCCATTATAGCGGAGAACATTGACGTGATTCTGGTCGGATCGACCAGAGCCGACGACATTGTTCGCGATGCCGACATTTTGCACCTTTACAAAAAGGCGGGCTGGGCTCGCTTTCTGCTCGGACTGGAAAATACCGATCAGAGAACGCTGGAGCTGATCCGCAAGGGTGCGGCGACTGCAACCGATCGCAAGGCCATTCAGCTGATGCGCCAGCACGGTATCCTGTCGATGGCCACATGGGTCGTTGGCTTCGAAGAGGAGACCGATCGCGACCATTGGCGCGGGCTTCGTCAGTTGTTGTCGTATGATCCCGATCAGATCCAGATGCTCTACGTCACGCCCCATCGATGGACACCCTTTTTTCGGCTGGCAGCCGGGCGTCAGGTAATCCAGACGGACCGGCGCCGCTGGGACTACAAGCATCAGGTCCTCGCCACACGCTACCTGCCGCCGTGGCGCGTCTTGCTCTGGTTCAAGCTTACCGAGATGGTTCTGCAGTGCCGCCCAAAGGCCATTTACCGTGTACTGTTCCATCGGGATCGGGGCTTGCGCCACGCGATGCGCTGGTACGCCCGAATGGGCCGTCGGGTCTGGCCCTATGAAATCCGAAACTTCGTGCGCGACCGGCGCCTGAAACACGGCCCAACCGTGGCGCAATTTTGGGGCGCTTCGCAAGATGATGAAGAGGAATCGATGTCCGCGAGGCGACCGGAGCGCCGAGCCATCATACAAGAATCTGCTGATCGGGACGGGAACCTGCTTCGCCGGGGCGCTGAGGCACCTCACGCCGCCGTGAACGCCGCCGCCTCCGCAGAATATGCGCGGCTTCGACGGACGCGGACGTGACCCGGAGGTCGCGAATCATGCGGCGCAGGACACCGGCTGCGCGGCGCCGCCCGGCGATCAGGACTGCGGCACGGCGATGCCCGCCTCCTTGTAGTAGCGCAAGGCGCCCGGATGAAACGGCACGGGAGACCCACGAACGGCGCTCGCCGAGCTGATTTCCTTTGCCGCGGCGTCGGCGAAAGCCAGCTCCGGCGTGCGCTCCAGCAGCACCTTGGTGATTTCATAAGCGAGCGACTCCGCCATCACCTCATGGGCGACGAAGAGGGTCATCGCAGCCGCCGCCGATATGTCCGCCTCCACCCCCCGATAGGTCCCCTTCGGGATCGACGCGGCAAAGTAAAACGGCCCGTGTCTCTCGGCGATGCGGGCAACCGCCTCCCCGGTGGGAATGAGGCGGAGCGGGACCCCGGCGGCCGCCAAGCCGCGGAGGATCCGACTCGGCAACGCCGCGTCGATCGCGAAGGCGTCGAGCCGGCCGTCCTTCAGCGCCCGGGCCGCTTCCGCGTCATCGAACTGCTCGCGCGCGCCGAGATTGTACGGCGTCACCCCATGGGCCCCCAGCACCCGAATTGCCTTGATGTCGGTCCCGGCGAGGCCGGTCGACACCCGCTTGCCCACGAGGTCCTCGACCGCCTTGACGCCGCGATCGGCGCGCGTGACGAGATGCAGGTACCTGGCGTGGGCGCCGAGCAGGTTGCGCACCGCGACCTTCCGGGGCAGGCCTTTGAGTTGGCCTTGCGAGGCGGCCCAGGCGAGGTCCGGCTGCGCCAGCGCGAGTTCGATCTTGCCCTGCTGCAGCAGCTTGATGTTTTCGGCGCTGCCGCCGGTCTCCGGCGCGAAGGCATCGACCTCGGACACGTATTTCGAGATCACCGCCGCCATTGCGGTTCCGAGGGGGTAGAACACGCCTTCCTTGCCGGCCGTGCCGATGTAGAGCTGCGTGCGCGATTGCGCCAGGACCGATTGCGCCAGGAGTAATCGCGGGCTGATCGTGCCCGCCAGGGCCGCCCCGGCTCCGATCCCCGCGCATCCGATGGCCTGCCTGCGCGTCCATGTCGACATGGCATTGTTCCTTTTTTTGAAAGCCGTCCCGGCATGTTATGTCCGCCCGGTAGCGCCATTGTGAAATCCGATGGGCTGCAAAACCGCCCGACTGCAAGCGAGCCCCGCACCTGAAGCGGCGCCGGCAATGGAGGCCTATAGCGGCCGGCCGGCGTGCGGACCAGCCCCGTGCCTCGACGCTGGCGGGATGTCTCGCCCGCCTCGTGCCCCAAACGATCCCGGCCGACGGTCGAACGCGGAATTGAAAGCCTGCCTTGACCCGACGCTCATGCTCGCGATGTCTGGGATCGCCCTTCGATCCGAAGAGCGCCGGCTTGTCGCGCGCAACTGCGGCGGCAATGCGGCGCCGAGGTGTCTGCGGTCGACTGGTGTCCGACCGGGCGATCCTCGACCGGGCTCGAGTATCGTATCGACGGTCTCGGGCGCGATTGCCGTTGGGCGACGACGGCAACTCGGATGCGACCTGCCATCAAAGTCGTTCAAGGCGCAGTCTTTGAAGCCACGGGCCCGGGGTGGGCCGGCGCGCCGGCACGCCACGCTCAACCTGCAAAGTCGCGATGGGGAGGTGGGGAGTCGTAGGCATTGCCTTCTATGACCTCCGGTTTGGCGGCCGGCTGAACGGATCGAGCACGGCGACCCCGGTGGGCTCGAAATCCGATGCGTTGCGTGTCACCACGGTGAGCCCATGTTCCAGTGCCGTGGCCGCAATCATGAGGTCGGCGCTGTTATTGCCGAGCGCGGCGCTCAGGGCACCCCAACGTCGCGCGGTTTGCAGGTCGAACGGCAGGACCCGTTCGCCGTAGAGGGCCAGGACCCGGTCCAGCCAGGCTGCAAGCGCGCCGGCGAAGCCCGGGTCGGTAGTGCGCAGCCGCGCAATGCCGCGCTCTATTTCGCCGATACTGATGACGCTGAGGAAAAGATCGGCCGTTCGTTGCCGTTCAAACCACGCCACAACCACCGGGTCGCGCCGCCGCCTGCGCAGCTCGGATAACGTGACCGTATCGATCAGGAACATTAGAGCTCGAGATCGCGCATCCGCACATTATGGCGCGGGAACTCGCCGTCATCCTGCGGCATGGCGAGGAGGACATCGGCAAACGACGGCGCCTGTGCGCGTTCGACGCGCTGCAGACGCTCGTATTCCGCCACATCGACCACGATGACGGCAGGCTTACCGTGCTTGGTGACCGTCTGCGGCGCGCGCCGCGCGGCCTCGACAACCTCGCTGAACCGGTTCTTCGCATCCTGCACTGACCAACTGCGCTCGGCCATTCTCTTGGTCCCCGCTAGCCAGAATATCTGGCCAGAATATGATGGCGGCCGGCTGCCGTCAATTCGTTCGAAGCCAACGACGCCGGCGGCGCTCGGTGGTGCCGGCGGCCATCGGCAATGCCGTGTTCGACGCCACCGGGGGGTGTCAGCGCCGGGTGCCCGTTCGCGCCTGCGCGGGTAAGGGAGAGAAGGCGTTGCGCCGCACGCGCGGCATCAGGCCTCGATGATCCCCTTGATGATCGTTCGGCCGGCATGTCCGAGCGCATCTGCGAGTTCACGCAGGCTCAGCCCGGACTGGCCGACCCGAAGGCGGTCGAGTTGCACGAGCCTCGCCTCATCGAGTTCGATCGCGATCCGAGCCCAGACGGCATCGATGTTGTAGGCCTCCCGTCCGGGAGGCATGGCAACCGGCACGATCGCCTCCGCAGCGAGACCGAGGGCGCGCGCCGCGGCATCGACAGCGGCACGGATCGCGCGGGCCTTCGCCCCGGCCGGCGCGGCGACATCATAGGGCGGCGTCCACTCCGCGGCGGGGCGCAGTTCGTCCACATGGGTCAGCGCCACGATGACGGGAGGAGGCCGTCGTACGAGCTGGGCACTAGCCCAGGCGCGGAAATCATCGAGTCGCTTGCGATCGGGGTCGCGGGCCGGCTGTGTCGCGGAAGCGACCCACATGACGAGGTCGGCACGTTCGGCCTGCGCCAGCAGCTCCGACGCGGTCGCCGTGCTCTCGTCGAGACCCGGCAGGTCGACGAGCATCACGCATGGACGCCCATCGAGGGCGAGCAAGTGTTCGGCGGCGCTCGATGTCGTCGGCAGAGGCCCGATAGCAGCCCTGATCTCCTGGGCCAATGCATTCAGGAGGCTGGACTTTCCTGCGTTGACCTGGCCGACCAGGATGATTCGCACGGGCCCGGCGGCAGCGGCCGGAGCGGCCATGTCGCGCTCCTGCGCGGCGCGCAGGTCCTGGTCGGAAAGCGCAAGCCGCCCGGAATAGAGGTCTATGGCGGCGCGGCCGATCTCCAGCACCAGAAGCCGCGTGGCATAAGCCCGGAGACGGTAGGAGAGGACTCGGGTGGTGCTCTCCAGGAACAGACCGCTGGTCTCCTGGCCGGCTGCCTGGAGCGGATTGAGCGCGGCGCGGATCACGCGCCAGAGGCCGAAACCCATGCGCCATCCCGTCTGTGCGACCGCGCCGTAGCGCTCGTTTTGCCGGTGCACCCACAGCAGGTGGCTCAGTCGCATCGCCCTTACCGCCGGAATGTGGCGGAGCGCCTCCCGGCGCACGTCCCGACTGAGCCGCTCGGTCAGCAGCAGGAACTCCGGCAGGCTGAACCGCGCCCACGCCATGTGCGTCTCGGGGTGAAAGCGGCGCGCCACGACCTCCACTATGTCCCGGGCTTTCGCGACGAGCGGTTCCGTCGCGGCGAAGGAGAACGGCGCGGTGGCATCCGCAATGGCCAGCACCTCGGCCCATGCGTCGCGTTCGATGGAGTACCAACCGGAGGAGGGCGCGGCGAGATCGCCCAGCGCGAGGCGCGCCTCCTCGTTGGCGCGCCGCCGCACCGAGACCGACAGCGGCCACGCCACCAGGCCGAGGCCGGCGGCGGCCATCGCCCAGACCCAAACCCGGCCGCCCTGCCAGAGCCACAGGAGGCCGAGCGCGAACAGAGACAGCCAAGGAAGGGCGACCGCCATGAACAGGAGCGTTTCCGGCCAATAGCGCCGGAGCCATCGACCGAACCTCATGGGCGGTCTCCCGGGCGTCGCGCAGCTCGACTTTTCCCATACCGGAGCCCGGCCGCGAGCCCGGCCGCGAAGGCGCGGCGCACCTCGTTGTCGGGGGCGGTCAGGCCGCGGCGGCGGTAGCCCAACCAAACGCAGGCGGCCTCGCCGATGCCGACGGTCACTGCGAACGCCGCCGCTGCGTTGAGCGCTCCGGCGGCGACGCTGCCGACCATCGGGACGAGCTTGAGGATCTCGCGAAGGCCGTATCTCAGGACCCACCAGGCGAGTGCGCCGCCGCCGACGGCGCCGGTGAACCCGGCAAACGCTGCCGGCGTCCACGCAACGCCGTAGCGTTTCGCCAGCGCACGCAGCATGATCGCGAGGATGCCGGCGAGACCGCCGACGCCGGCCAAGGGAATGGGGACGGCGCCCGCGCCGGCGGCGGCGGCGCTGTAGCCATAGATCAGCGGCCGGACCTTCGCCCGCAGCCGATCGCTTTCGGCATCGGCGCGCGCGAGATGCAACGCCTCGAACGCCTTGGGCCCGGCTTCCTCGAGAGCGGCCCAAAACATCTCGATCCCGTAATCGGGAGGCGCAAACCCGTCTTCCGGCACGGTGAAGTCCATGGCCACGAAGCGCGGCGGCGGCCCCGGCAAGCCATCGAACAATCGGCGTTGGTGCGCAAGCGCCTGCCGCAGCGCATGCGGCAACGGAGCATCGGTCTCGTCATCCGGGGCGCCGTTATAAGGATATGGCTCAGGATGCTTTGCGCCGGCGGGGTAAAGGCGGTGCAAGCCGGTCTGCGCCACCACGATCGGCCAGTCGGGGTGCCGGCGGCGCGCCTGTCCCAGCACACGCACCACCTTATCCTGAACCGGATCGGCCACCTGCATCACGACGAGAAGGAGGTGTGACTGCCCCTCGCACCAGGCAATGTCCTTGGTCGGGTCATAGTCCACCTCTCCGAGGCCGCGGGTATCGAGAAACCGAAGCAGCGGGGCCTCGGGCGGGACGTCGTAGTAGGCGGCGGTTCGGGTGCAGGGCTCGAACCCTTCCCCGACCTGCGCGTATGGATCGCCGGTGAGAGCTGCGACGATCGCGGTCTTGCCCGCCCCCGTCTTGCCGAGCAGCCACACGACCGGCGCGATCGCCTGGGCACGCTGGCGCGCGTCTTCCGGGTCGGCACCCGGGCGCGGCAAGTCGCTGAACTCGATCTCGCCGATGGCCTTCCAGAGCCGGTCGAAAAATCCCACGATGAGCTTCCCGGATGGCGCGACGCTCCGGCTGGCTCCGACAAACTCGGAGCGCCGCGCCCGGACGCGTGTCCCACATATCGGCGCTGGCAGCTTCACATACCAGTGCGCGCAGGAACGACTGCGTCCTCGTGCACGCTGATGCCTTCCCGGACTATTGCGCCAGCCGCGCCTTGATCTTGCGGCAGAGCTCCGCGAGTTCCCCAGGCTTGTACAGCACGGCGCCAGGCAGCGCGACCTCTCCCTCGATGAGTTCGGGATACGTGGTCATCAGGATGATGGGCACGCGCGGGCTCTTGCTCCTGATCATCCGCTCCAGCGCCACGCTGTGCGCTACGCCGGCCCGCAGCTTGATATCGGTCACGACCACGTCGACCGCGCTGCTGTCGAATTCGTCGAGGGCAGCCGAGCCGAGCGCCACGGCGGTGCGCATCCCGACTGCCTCGAGAGAGCGCGCTGCCGCATCGGCGAACGCGACATCGTCGTCCACGAACAAAACGAATATCGACCCACCCACGACCGCACCCGGAAGTATCGGGGAACCGCTGACCCCAGGCTCATTCATAACACGGAGGAGCGTGGCTAAAATCACACAAGGCAAGAATATAAATGTCGGCGACCGCCCTTCGCAGGCGGGGCCAATCCATGTGCTTCTCAAAAGCAACACGATCGCCGAGGCAAACCGGTCCAACCCTGCAACCGTCAAGGCGCGGAAAAATATCGCGCGGGCTTTGCAGTCCGAGGGGCTGCGGACCTCAGTCTCGCTAAAGATGCGGGCTCGGCATCGCTCTCTTGTTCATCTCACGGTTGTGCCGCATACCCGGCTGCGCTCGCGGCGGCCGAACCACCCGACCTCGAAGCAGAATTTACCTGCCGTCCGGCCGGTCTCCATCCGCCCTCCAGGGAGAGGTACCGCTCGGCAATGCGCTGGTAATAGTCGCGAAGGAAGGGCGACGGGGCGCTTTCAGCCAGATCGGAGAATTTCGTCGCCTCTTTCCGAATCCGCTCCGCTCTCGATGGGCCGGTCATTCACTCCCCCTACTGCACCCCGCCCCGCCACGAATGACGGGGCTCGGCATCAAGCGGGCCCCGATCAGAAGGCCCACATCCCCATATTCCCCAAGGTGATCCTATCTCAAAAAGCGGCGTTTCCGGGTGCAGAAATGCGACGGTGGGCGCGAATTTCCGCGGCTGTTGTGCGTGGGACACTGTGTGTCTCGGAGAACACTCTGGCGAACTCTTCCCCGTTTCCAGCAAGAAATTGGCGCCGAGCTCTTCACGACTCGCTTGTATGCGCCGACTGAGCCGGCGGATGACGGTGCAGGAATGCTGTGCGGGAATGCTACCAAGTGCGGCCTGAAAGTCCTATCCTTGCTCATGCCTTTGCAGGCGCGGCAGCGCGCTGTTCGCGCGCCCGCGTTTTCGGCCCTTGCAGGTGTCCGTCGCACCTTGGACGGCTGCCCGGACGGGTTGGCGCGAGCCGGCGCCGTCCGCTATGTTCGAGCGGCAGGGGGCTGATCAGGGGCCAATCTGGGGTAAAGCCAGCCGACATGGTGGATTACCGAACGGTTTTGAAGCGGAAAATCCAGGACGCCAGCGAGGATCCCGTCAAGATACGGGAACTGGTGTACGAGGCCGCGCGGCTTGCCCTGAGGCGGCAGGTTCAGATGCAGCGGCCCGCCTTGAGCTTTGCCGAGATCGAACGCCACATCAGCGAGCTCGAAGACGCCATCAGAAACCTGGAAGCAGAGGTCGAGGCCGCGGCCGGCGTGGAGGTGGCGGCGGCGGCAGAGCCGGGCGAGGAGGCTGTGGCGACAGACACTGGCCGGCTCGACGATCCGGAGCCGGGTGAAGCGGCGGCCGACGACGCGACCAACCCGCCGAGCCACGACCCGCCGGCTCAATCCGAGGAGGATGCCGCCTTCTTCACGGTTGGAGACCCGCAGGTCCTGGGTGCGGGCCCGGCCGCACCTGTCGCCCGGGCGGCCGCCCTCCAGCCCATCAAGATTCCGGAACGCGCCAAGCGCCCATCCTATCTCGTCAACCCGGCAGACTTCGTAAACCCGAATGCGACCTCTCGGACGCAGGCGGCGCCGCGCCGAAAACCTTCGGTGATGTCGGGGCTGAAAGTCACATTTCAGCTCGCAGTCGCGGCGGTCGCGGTCGCAGCGCTCTACTTCGCCGTGTGGGGACGCAACGGTCCGGTGCAAACCGCCGGAGAAATACAGTTGGCCGGTGCCGGGATTCCGCGCATTCAAACCGGGGCGGCGCCGGAGCCGCCTGCGGACGGGATTTCGACCGGCGCCGCGGCGCCCGTCCCAGCCGGGCCGCCCCCCGAAGCGCCCGTAGCCGTAGCCGCCGCAGCCGAGCCGGCGCCGGCGTTCCCGCTTCCGGACGCTTATGGCGTCTACGCGGTGCGCGACAACCAGCTGATCGCGCTCGAACAGGTCCAGGCGACGCCGGTGGATCCGCGCACCCCAAATCAGCTGGAGATCACCAGGCCCGGCCGCATCGTCAGTGCGACCAGCAAGCTTGCCTTCCTGGTGTTTCGCCGCGACCTCATCTCGAATGCGCCGGAAAAGGTCTCTGTCCACATCGCCGCCCGTATCGCCCATTCGATGAACTTCGACTCGGCTGGACAGGCGGTGGTGACGACGCCGAAAACCGACACGTGGCTCATTCGCGACAAAGGCTATGAATTGCGCGCACAGCCCCTGCGCGGGAGCGCCGAAATGATCATGTTGCGCCCGGAAAATCCCGAGTTTTCATTTCCCCCCGGCCGCTATGAGCTGATGCTCGACGGACAGGCCTATGATTTCGTCATCGCCGGCGAGGTCACCGATCCCGCCCATTGCGTGGAAGGGGTCGTCACGGTCCGCGGGCCAGACTTCTACGAGTGCAAACCGGTGCTGTAGGAGCGCGGCCCCGCCGGTGCACCAAGATTCCGTCCTGGTGGCAACGCGTATTCGCAAGTGGCGGGGGGTCAGCCTCGCTCCGGCTTGTCGCAGCTCTTGCACTTGAAGGCGGGCGCCGCCTGGCCGGGATCCACCATCACCGAGCTGAACTCGCCGCAACGGCCGCACTGCCTGACGAGCTTGGTGGGGAGCTTCACGATCGGCACGGTGCCGGCCGCGATGGCGCGGTCGGCCTGGGCGCGAAGCTCGGCCTTGGTCAGCGGTGGTCCCCGACGCCGCTCTTTCATGGGCAGCCGTTATTCAGGAGGCGCGGAGCCGGTTCATTTTGCCGCCGCAGCCTCATGGCGCTCGACCTCGACGGTCTTTGCCGCATTCGCCTGGGCCTGCTTGATGAACTGCGTCCACGTCGCCGGGTCGACGAAATTGCGGCAAGCGAGATGACGGATCTCCTGTCCATGGAGCCTCCCTGCCGATTCGCCCCAGGAGCCCTTCGGCCCGTTCCGGCTGGCAGTTGTCCGCGAAGTCTACATCGGCCGTCGCGCCCGGCGAAAGGGGTGCGTCGGCTCGACTCCGCTCGCATCGGACGGAGATCGACATTGGCGATCCCGAAGGGCTCCGGTTCCCGCCGCCGATCTGGAACGGCGGCGCCGGCGACCCCAACCCGAACCGGTCGTCCAGGCTGCCGGCCGGTGTCGATCAAGGGGCAAGCCGAGCCGTCCCGAATTCGATAAGCTGTCGCTTGCCTACGTCCTCCCGGCCGAGACATCCATGGTTGCCAAGCGCGCGCCCGCATTGGATCGAATTGACATCAACATCCTGGCGGCTCTGCAGCGGAACGGGCGCGCGACCGTCCAGGCGCTGGCGGACCGGGTCGGGCTGTCGCCGCGGGCTTGCCTTGAACGGGTGCGCCGCCTGGAGGCGGCGAAAATCATCACCGGATACAAGGCCGATATCGACATCGCCCGGTTGTCGCGACCCATCAACGTGTTTGCCGAAATCATACTGGACCGGCAGGCGCGCCAGGCCGGGTTCGAGCAGAGACTGGCCCGGATCGACGAGGTGGTCGAGTGCTGGGAGGTCGGCGGCACGGTCGATTACATCGCCCGGTTCGTCTGCCCCGACCTCGCCACCTACGAGGCGCTGACGTCGCGGCTGATCGAGGATGCCAATCTCGGCGTCGCGCGCATCGTCAGCCACGTCGCGCTCCGTCCGATCCGTCGGTTCGGCGGCTATCCGGAATCGCTGCTCGCCGGCAAGGGCGAATAAACCGCGGCGAATCAAGGCCAATGAACGGCCTGGCTCGCCGATCGCGCGCGACAGCTTTCGCCGCAACGCCGATTCGGCTGCGGCAAGCCGCACCCGCCGCCGAAACGGCCGTGGGCGGCGTTCAAATCTGCCGCCGCCGGCGCGCCCGCAACCTATTTTAGTCACAGGCAGATTCGTCCGACAGGAGCCGCCCGATGACCGCGATGCAGCTTGAAGCGCGCTATTGCGCCCATAATTACGAGCCGATTCCGGTCATTCTCGCCCGCGGCGAGGGGGCTCACCTGTGGGACACCGCCGGCCGGCGCTACGTCGACATGATGAGCGCCTATTCGGCGGCGAGCCACGGTCATGCCCATCCGCGCATCCTGGCGGCGCTCGAAGCCCAGGCGCGGCGCCTCGCGGTGCCCTCCCGCGCCTATTACAACGATCGCCTTGGACCGTTCCTGGCGGAGATCTGCCGGGTGACCGGGCTCGATGCGGCACTGCCGATGAATACCGGGGCGGAAGCGGTGGAGACCGCCATCAAGGCTGCGCGCCGCTGGGGCTATCGCATCAAGGGCGTGGCCAGGGACCGCGCCGAGATCATTGTCGCGGACGGCAATTTTCACGGCCGCACCACCACCATCATCTCGTTTTCGTCCGAGGCCGATTATCGGGACGGCTTTGGGCCGTTCACCCCGGGCTTCCGCAGCGTGCCGTTCGGAGATATCGCCGCCGTCGAGCGCGCGATCACGCCGGAAACGGTGGCCGTGCTGATGGAGCCGATCCAGGGCGAGGCCGGGATCATCGTGCCGCCGGCCGGATGGCTGGCGGAACTGCGTCGCGTCTGCGACGCCCATGACGTGCTGCTGATCCTCGACGAGGTGCAGTCGGGACTGGGCCGCACCGGCGCCTGGTTCGCCTTCGAGCATGAGAATGCCCGGCCCGACGGGCTGGTTCTCGGCAAGGCGCTCGGCGGCGGCGTGCTGCCGGTCTCGGCTTTTGTCGCCAGGCGCGAGGTGATGGACGTGTTCACGCCGGGCTCGCACGGCTCGACCTTCGGCGGCAATCCGCTGGCGGCGGCGGTCGGGCTCGAGGCGCTTCATGTCCTGCGCGACGAGGGCCTGGTGGAGCGGAGCCGGGTCCTGGGCGCCCATATGATCGAGCGGCTGCGCGCAATTAAAAGCCCGGTGCTGCGGGATGTCCGCGGCCGCGGCTTGTGGGCGGCCGCCGAAATGGATCCACGATTTTCCACCGGGCGCGAAGCCTGCGAGCGACTGCTGGCGAAGGGCGTGTTGTCGAAGGAGACCCACGGCACGGTGGTTCGGCTCGCGCCGCCGCTCGTCATCACGCGCAATGATCTCGACTTCGCGCTCGACCGCTTGGAAGAGGTCATCGTCGAATTGGAGCATGGGCAGAGCTGCCGCCCGGCGGCTTGATCCCGAACGGAGGCATGTCATGAAATCGCCGACCAAGGCCCGGTTCCTCATGTGCGCCCCCGATCATTTCGGGGTCGCTTACAAGATCAATCCCTGGATGGACCCGCACAGCTGGGAGCGCAGCGATCGTGCCCTGGCGGCCGCGTCGCGGCTGGAATGGGCGGCGCTCCACCGCATGCTGCTCGAACTCGGCGCCGAGATCGATCTCGTCGCGCCGGCGATCGGCGTCCCCGACCTGGTCTTTACCGCGAACGCGGCCGTCGTGCTCGACCGCGTCGCCCTGCCGGCGCGCTTTCGATATCCGCAGCGCCAGCGCGAGGAAGAGCATTTCGAAGCCGCATTCCGGGCGTTGCAAGGGCGAGGCCTGATCGACGCGGTGGCGCGGCTGCCGGCCGGCGTCGTCCTCGAAGGCGCCGGCGACTGCGTATGGGACGAGACGCGCAACCTGTTCTGGATCGGATTTGGTCCGCGCTCCGACGCGGCCTCCCGGGAGGTCGTCGAGGATATCTTCGGCGTGCCGGCGATTGCGCTCGAGCTCGTCGATCCGCGCTTCTACCACATGGACACGGCTTTGAGCCCGTTGCCGGGCGGCGAAATTATGTTCGTGCCCGATGCCTTCACCCGGCAGGGCAGGGCCGCCATTTTCGATCGGGTGGAAGCGTCGCAGCGAATCGAGGTCAGCGCCGAGGATGCATGCCGGCTGGCCGCCAATGCGGTCTGTGTCGGGAACACCCTGGTGATGTCCGAATGCAGCGAACCGCTGCGCTCCGACTTGGCGGAACGAGGCTACCGGGTCGCGACGACGCCGCTGCCGTCGTTCCTGCGCAGCGGCGGCTCGGCCTTCTGTCTGGCGCTTCGACTTGATCGACGGTCGAAGGCGAGCGCCCACGGGCGCGCGGCGGTGGCCTGAGCCGAAACAGAGCGAAAACATGCGAAACGTGCCGCCGGGTGACAGGCGCGCAATGGCGGGTTAGCATCAGGTCGGCGGCGGCGCGATCAATGCGCCGGTCAGACCGGGGCGGCGTCGGAATCGACGCCCCCGCGGCCATGGCGAAAATGTGGTCGGCATCGCCAGCTTGAAATCGGGCTGGGCGCCGACAAATAACCATAACCGACTGGCCTATTTGGACGACAACCGGCAGGTGCTATGATCGAGAAAAGCCGATTAGCCGAGCCCCATCCGCCCCGTTTCGCCAGCGGCGAACTCCGGCGGGGGAGACAGAGAGGCCATGAAGCTGCGCCGAGTCTACATCGCGTCATGGTTCTACCTGGCGCAACGGATGTTCGGTCCGATGAGCAGCCGTGATACCCGGCAGCGTTTGCACATCATGCTGCGGCAGCCCTGGCTGATTACGCTGGGGATTCTGCTGTTGCTCGGCAGCCTGATCGGAGCCTCGCTCTATTTCGAGTCGCAGCCGACCACCCTGCGCATCGCGGTCGGGCCGGCGAACGGCGAGGATGCACGCCTAGTCCAGGGCATCGCCCAGCAATTGACGCGCGACCGCGCGGCGATCAGGCTGCGGCCGATCCTCGAGGACAGTTCCACCGACAGCGCCGCGGCGATCGACGCCGACCAGGCCGATCTCGCCATCATCCGGCGCGACCGCGGCTATCCCAAGCAGGGCCTGGCGATCGCCGTGCTGCGCGAGAACGTCGTGGTGATGATCGTGCCGGCGCCAGGATCACCGGCGGCGGGCGGGACGTCGGCAAAGCGTGGCAAGACCAAGGCGAAAAAGATCGAGAAGGTCGAGCAGATCGCCGGGCACACGGTCGGCGTGATCGGCCGCAGCGGCGCCAACACCGATCTCCTCAATCTCGTTCTCAAGCAGTACGAGATTCCGGCCGACAAGGTGAAGATCGTTCCGCTCGATTCCGACGACATCGCCGCGGCGTTGCGCGGCCACCCGGTCGACGTCATCTTCGGCGCCGGCCCGGTGACCAGCCACTTCTTCGTCGATGCGATCGCCGCCGCCGGCAAGGGCGACGAAAAGCCGACCTTCCTGGAGATCGGCGCCGCCGAGGCGATCGCCAAGCGGCTGCCGGTCTACGAAGCCACCGAGATCAAGAAGGGCGTGTTCGGCGGGCACTCGCCGCTGCCCGAGGAAGACGTCGATACTATCGGCTTCTCCCATTACATCGTGGCGCGCAAGGCGTTGTCGGATTCGCTGGCCGGCGATGTCACCAAGCTGTTGCTCGGCGTCCGCCAGAGCCTTGCCGCCGATTACCCGGCGATTACCCAGATCGCCAAGCCCGACACCGACAAGGATGCCGCAGTGCTCGCCCATCCCGGCGCCGCCGCCTATATCGACGACGACGAAAAGACCTTCTTCGACAAGTACAGCGATTTCATCTATCTCGGCATCATGGTGTTCTCCGGCCTGGGGTCGGGCGCGGCCTGGCTTACCAGCTATTCGCGGGCCGACGACCGCATCCGCAAGCTGAGAGCGCTGGAAGTGCTGCTCGACATCGGCGGGACTGCCCGCTTCGCCGAGACCCACGAGCAACTCGACAAGCTGCGCGGCGACGTCGACGACCTGGTGCGGCGCACCATGCATCAGGTCGAGCGTAACGACCTCGACGAATCCGCCATGGTCGCCTTCTCGATCGCGCTCAACCAGGCGCAGGGCGCGATTTCCGAGCGCCGGGCCATATTGACGGTCCAGGGGGTGGTGCCGGCTCCCGCGGCTCCGGCCGTTGCGCCGGAAGTGGTGCCGTTGCACATCGCCGCCGCGGAATGATGCAGGGGGCGACTGTTTCACCCCACTTTTCGCATTGCACAAGGGCGGCGAAACACTATATTCCGCGGAAATTAGCGGCTTCTGTGGAAGGTGTCACTTGCGGGGTTCGCGCGTGGGCTCGAACCCGTACCTGGAACCATTTGCGATGAGATCCGATCGTCCGGAAACATGAGCCCGCGGGCCGGCATGTTTCGGCCGCGCACGGATTCTCTTCCCATCCCGAGCATTCCCGAATGAACCTGCGCAACGTCGCCATCATCGCCCATGTCGACCATGGCAAGACCACCCTGGTCGACCGGCTGCTGCAGCAATCGGGCTCGTTCCGGGAAAACCAGCGCGTGGCCGAGCGCGCCATGGACTCAAACGACCTCGAGCGGGAGCGCGGCATCACCATCCTCGCCAAGGCGACTTCGATCGTGTGGAAGGGCACGCGGATCAACATCGTCGACACCCCGGGCCACGCCGATTTCGGCGGCGAGGTCGAGCGCATCCTCAACATGGTGGACGGCGCCATCGTGCTGGTCGACGCCGCCGAGGGGCCGCTGCCGCAG
>DASYNT010000067.1:0-4134 GCA_036008405.1 Xanthobacteraceae bacterium | reverse complement strand
TGAGGGTCGAAAGGACGAGAAAGGTTTGCCTCGACGTTTCCTTGATTTGACGGCCGCTGATCGCTTCGTCCTCGACGCGCCAGTAACCGGCGAGACCCGTCCAGCCGGTCAGGTCATGTCCACTGAAAAGCGTGATGAAGCCATCGGCGTCGGGCGCCGGCTGTGCGCGGGCGGCAGGGCCGACGGCGCTCAGCGCTGCGAAGAGCACGATGAAAAATCGGGCGATCATGGCGCATTTCCTCCGCCAAGGGGTCGATGTTGAACGCGGTCGTCGGTTCCCGATGCAATGGAACCTGAGACGGTAACAAGCGCGCCGGCCAAATCCCCGCCATCGTGTCCATGCGCGGACGTCGCCCCGCATTCCGTGTTCCGACGGGGCTTCGGCCCCCATCCCTGTCGAGGATCGGGGCCGCATGAAAAGGCGTCGAACCGCTCCGGGCTTCGTTCGGCCGCTTCGCTCACCCCGCCTCGCCGGGCAACCGGAACCCGTCACAGCGGGATCAGGCCGATCGCCTTCTTCAGATTGTCGTAAGGCTTCGCTCCGGCGCCGTGTGCGGGTGCGACCGTCTTCACATTGAGATTGTTCATGGTGATGACGCGATAGAGATCGATCATCTGCTCGGGCGTGCGCCCGAAATCCCGGGGGTCGTTGCCCGCTGGGGGATTGTAGCCGTCGCCCCAGAACAAGAGCCCTTCCTTGGGCATGTAGACCAGCATATTCGCGACGTTATGGCTGGTCCCCTTCATGAAGTAGATCTCGATCGTCTTGTTGCCGTCGGTCATCACCTTCTTATCGCTCACGGTTTCGAAGGTCGCGGGCCGGGGCGTTTTCGACAGCAGGTCGGGTGCGAGCGTGCGCGGCCGCGCCCACACGCGTTCGAAGAACGGCTTGTTGGTCTCGTGGGTGACGATGGTGGCGCCCTGCGCCACATAGGTGCGCAGCCCGCCGGCGTGATCGTAATGGGCGTGGGTATTGATGACGTAGCGGATCGGCTTGTTGGGGATGACCTTCTTGATCTCCTCGATCACCGCCAGCGAACGGGCCTCGCTGCCGATGCCCTCGACGACCACGACATGGTCCTGGAACTCGACGGCCCAGTTGCGCGCATTGGGCGTGCCGAAATACCAGACGCCGTCGGCGAGCTTGTCCACGGACACCCTCATGGCCGGCGGGGCCGCGTTCTGGACATTGGCCGGGACATCGAGCGCCACCGTGGCATTGGGCCTCACCTCGCTGACGGTGATGTCGAGCGTCGGGAAGCCATCCTCGCTCTGCACGATGTGGCGCGGGAACTTGATTCCGCCGAAGTCGGCATAATCGGTATAGGCGATCTCGATCGGGTAATCGCCGATGACCTCGTCGGTCGAGAGATAGCTCACCTTCTCGACCAGGTTCTGGGCGTTGAGGGTCGCCTTGAGATCGTGGCCGTCGATCTTGACGGTGACGGTGTCGCCGTCGACGCGTCCCGCATTGGCCAGGGCGGCCTTGATCACGCCCTGCGGCGTCGCCCACAGCCGGAGCGTGCGCTCTGAGACCGCGTCGGGATTGGCGGCCGCCTGGGCGCCGTCTCCCTGCCAGGCGAATTTGCCGCTGACGACCTGGACGGTGCGCTGGTCCGCCGCGACCGCCTGCGCCCCGCCGCCGCGCGGCGGATGCTCGCCCTGCGAGCGCACCTGGATGAGCCGCATGCCCGGCGTCTGGTAATTGATCGCGGCGTTGTAAGTGCGCTGGATGAAGCGCGGCCAGCGCTGGCCGGGCTCGAAGGCCTGGCCGAAGCTGAACACGTCGCCGCTGCCCGTGAATTGGATCGAATTGAGGTTCGTGGCCCCCATCGCTTCGGCTGCGGCGGCGAGCCGATTCGTCTGCGCATGGCCCGCGGTCGACAGCATGACCGCCATCGCGGCAATGACCGTCCGGTGTATTCTCATCGTCGCCTCCCTAAAGACATTGATCGTGATTGTCGCCAGGATGTCCCGGCAAAGCCCTCGGCGCGGGAGCTGATGAGCCGGGCGCCAATCCGCTCCACCCGTACCGCAAGCGCGGAACGCACGGGCCGCACCGTATGGCACCCGCGCAGCTTTTGCTAGTGCACCGCCGCCGCCGTCGAGTCCGCATCGGTGTGCGCCGTAATGGCGCAGGCTCGAGATCGAAGTTGCGCGGCGTGGTCCATCGAAAAGCGTCGGCGCCCGCGCGGAAGTCGCCGGCGGCGACACTCGCGAGGCTCGACATGCCCAGCTTCGATGCGCCGGCCGCGACCCTTGCTTGGGCCGACTTGATCGAGCTAAGGTCCCCGACCGTTGCAGCCTCGGCGGCCGGTGTCGCTGCGCGCCGAAGCGCTGGATCGGTCGGCGTGACCGCCGGCTGCCGGTGCGTCGGCGTCGATGCGCGACAAGCCGGTTTCAGAGGGCGTCAGCCACATCGAGGGAGAGTCGTATGGAACGGAAAAAGGCGTCGGATTTCCCGCAGGAACTGCTGGACCTGCTCGACGAGTATGTGCACGGCAGGATCGACCGCCGCGCGTTCATGGATGGTGCGCAGAAATTCGCCGTCGGCGGCCTGACCGCGACGGCGCTGTTCGAGATGCTGCGCCCGAATTACGCCTGGGCGATCCAGGTTCCGAAGGACGACAGCCGGATCAAGGCGGAGTCGGCAACCGTGCCGTCGCCGCAGGGCAACGGCAGCATCAAGGGCTACCTGGTGCGCCCAGCGAATGCGACTGGCAAGCTGCCCGTCGTGCTGGTCGTCCACGAGAACCGCGGCCTCAATCCGTATATCGAGGATGTGGCGCGACGGCTGGCGACCGCGAATTTCATCGCCTTCGCCCCGGACGGGCTGACCTCGAAGGGCGGCTATCCCGGTGACGAGGAGAAAGGCGCGCAGCTTTTCAGCGAAGTCGACAATCCCAAAATGAGGGAGGACTTCCTCGCCGCGGCGACGTGGCTGAAAGCGCGCCCCGATTCCAACGGCAAGCTCGGCGCGGTCGGCTTCTGCTTCGGCGGCAGCGTCGTCAATGGGCTGGCGGTGCGGATGGGCCCCGATCTCGCGGCCGCGGTTCCCTTCTACGGCAGCCAGCCGAACGCCGCCGAGACCGCCAAGATCAAGGCTCCGGTGATGGCGCAATACGGTGCGCTCGACACCCGCATCACCTCGGGATGGCCGGACTTCGATAAGGCGCTCACGGCGGCAAAGGTCCCGCACGAGGGCTTCGTCTATGCGAACGCCAATCACGGCTTCCATAACGACACCACCCCGCGCTACGACGAGGGCGCGGCCAAGCTCGCCTGGACGCGCACGCTGGAATGGTTCAACAAGTACCTGAGATGAC
This sequence comes from Xanthobacteraceae bacterium, assembly GCA_036008405.1. Taxonomy (GTDB): domain Bacteria; phylum Pseudomonadota; class Alphaproteobacteria; order Rhizobiales; family Xanthobacteraceae; genus JAJPKK01. The sequence continues at coordinate 808 of DASYNT010000067.1, read as the reverse complement.
GCCGTAGACCGGCGCGGCTGCGCCGGTCCGATCGGCCTGGATTCCGATTGGCCTGATGTTGTGTGCGCCATACCGGGACGCCCGGTGTGGCGCTCCATTTAGGACTCGTCCGCGAATTATCGCCTCAATTTGCGTGATCGAACGGCTTTCCACTCCCTCTCCCGCTTGCGGGGGAGGGTTGGGGAGGGGGCTCTCGCAGCGAGTCCGTGCCGTGGAATTGCCCCCTCCCTGACCCCCGCAAGCGGGAGAGGGGACCGCCCGACATTTGGAAAACCGCTATGCGACGCGGTCGTGGAACTGGCCGGTCTTGCGAAACCGCCACAGATAGGACGGCACGATCGCCTCCGCCGAGCGCGGCACGATGCCGAGCCCCTCGAGCGTGCGGCCCTCCGCGCGCGCGGCCTCCGACACCACATTGTCGGATCGCAGCAATTCGACCTGGTCCCGGGTCAACAGCGGCTTCGGCATGAACTCGAAGAAGAAGGCCTCGAGCTTCGCGACCCGGAACGGGATCGGCACCAGCAGGCGGCGGCGCCCGATGGTCGCCAGCACGTATTGCAGGATCTCCTTGAAGGTCATGACCTCCGGGCCGCCGAGCTCATAGACCTTGCCCGTCCCGGCCTGCCCCGCCACCGCCTTGGCGATCGCCTCCGCGACGTCGCCGGCATAGACCGGCTGGAACCGGGTCGTCCCGCCGCCGACCAGCGGCAGCGCCGGTGCCATCCGCGCCAGCGCCGCGAAGCGGTTGAAGAAGTCGTCATTGGGGCCGAACACCACCGAGGGGCGAAAGATCGTCGCCTCCGGCGTC
>DASYNT010000066.1:0-1520 GCA_036008405.1 Xanthobacteraceae bacterium | reverse complement strand
AGCGACGCATTGACCGCCGCATTGAGGCGCCGGACGATCGCGTCGGGAGTGCCCTTGGGCAGGAAGAACGCGTTCCACACCGAGGCCTCGACACCGGGAAGCCCCTGCTCCGCCGCGGTCGGCACCTCCGGGATGATGGCGACGCGCTTTTCCGCCAGCACCGCGATCGGCTTCAACGAACCTTGCCTTGCGAGCTGTGCCCCGGTCTGGATGGTGTCGCACATGTAGTCGAGCCGGCCGCCGAGCAGGTCCTGGATGATCGCCCCGGCTCCGCGATAGGGCACGTTGGTGATGGTGACCCCAACGGCGAGGTTGAACAGCACGCAGGGCAGATGGGTGCCGGTGCCGACGCCGGCGGAGCCGAACTTGGCCGTCACCTCGTTCGCCTTCAGCCAGGCGATGAACTCCGCCAGGTTGCTGGCCGGCAGGTCCTTGCGCACGTTGAGGATACGCGGCGATTCCGACACCAGCCCGACCGGCGTGAAGTCGGTCATCGAATTGTACAGCGGCTTCTTGTAGAGCGACTGGCTGAAGGCATGGGTGCCCGAATTGCCGATCATGAAGGTGTAGCCGTCGGGCGCGGCATGGGCGACGCGGACGCCCGCGGTCATGCCGGCGCCGCCGCCGATGTTCTCGACAATGACGGTCTGGCCGAGCAGGTCGCCGATCGCCTGGGCCTGCAGCCGCGCCGAAATGTCGACGCCGCCGCCGGGGCTGAACGGCACCACCAGGGTGATCGGGCGGTTGGGCCATTCCTGCGCCGCGCCGGGCGACGGCGCCAGAACGCCCACAGCGCCTGCGGCGAGGATCAATCGCAGTACCGCCCGCACCATCGCAGCCTCCAACCGTGTTCGAATTCGACGAGAGTTTAGTGCTTCTGACGCTTGATTGCCATCGTCGTTCGATTCCTTATTGTCATCGCCCGGCTTGACCGCGGCTTGACCGGGCGATCCAGTAATCCCGAGACTGCAATCTGAGCACAGCATCAGTTCGACCGACGGCACAGGGGCTGCTGGATGCCCCGCTTTCGCGGAGCATGGCAATGACGGAATTGGATTTGAGCCGTCAGGAACACCCGTCCGGCGGCCGTCAGCGCCGTCCGAACAATCGTTCGATGTCGGCGAGCTTGAGCTCCACATAGGTGGGGCGGCCGTGATTGCATTGGCCGGAATTGGGCGTCGCTTCCATCTCGCGCAGCAGCGCGTTCATCTCCGGCGGCTTGAGCCGTCGTCCGGCGCGCACCGAACCGTGGCAGGCCATGGTGGCGGCCACGTGCATCAGCCGCCGCTCCAGCGGCAGCGAAGAATCCCATTCGGCCATGTGCTCGGCGAGGTCGCGCACCAGAGCGGCGCCGTCGATCTCGCCCAGCAGGCCCGGCGTCTCGCGCACCGCCACCGCGCCGGGGCCGAAGCTCTCGATCGCGAGGCCGAACCGCAACAGCTCGTCGGCCCGCGCGAGGAGCCGCTCCACATCGGATTCGTCGAGCTCGACGATGTCGGGGATGAGCAGGATCTGGCGCG
>DASYNT010000065.1:0-3036 GCA_036008405.1 Xanthobacteraceae bacterium | reverse complement strand
CGGCGCCGAGATCGGCGGCGCGTTCGGCGGCGAAAAGGAGACCGGCGGCGGCCGCGAGGCCGGCTCCGACGCCTGGAAGGCCTACATGCGCCGCGCCACCAACACGATCAATTTCGGCACCCGGCTTCCGCTGGCACAGGGTGTGCGGTTCGAGATCGGGGAGTGAGGGGAGGCCCGCCCGCGCGGGTTCGTCACGCACCGGCGCAATGCCGCGATGAGAAAGACGCGCCGACACTCAGCCCGCACCTTCCGCGCGACGCGTTTGAAACGAGCGTGGCAGGGCAAGCCCGGTCACGCTGATTGATGGATATCGACCCGCTCGCGACGGCTCAGGGGGTCGCGCCGAGGTTGTTTCGCACGACGGCGCCGCCCTTCATCACGAACCGCACGCGTTCCATTTCGCTGAGATCGGTGAGCGGATTTCCCGCCACTGCGATGATGTCGGCGAACTTGCCCTTTTCGATGCTGCCGATGTGCTTTTCCCAGTCGTAGTTGAGCATCCGGGCGGCGGGAAGATAGGCGGTCTGCAGGGCCTGGGCCGGGGTCAGGCCCCATTTCGCATAGAAGGCGAACTGGTTGGCCTGCTTGCCGTGCGGTATCTCGGGGGAGGTCGCACCGCTGCCGAACACGATGGGAACGCCCGCTGCGATCGCCTTCTTGAAGGCCTGTTCCAACAGCAGCATGCGTGAGTTCTTGCCGCCGGTGGCTTTGAGATCACCGGCTTCGAGCGCGATCAGGTCGTCGACGGTGGGCACGTAGGGCAGCCTCTTCTCCAGCAGGATCTTGACGCCGGCGTCGTCCAGCATCAGCAGGTGATTGGGGGCGTCGACTCCCGCCTTGATGCAGCTGTCCATCCCTTCGCCGCCATAGGCGTGGCAGGCGACCTTCAGGCCGAGCCGGTGCGATTCGTCGACAATCGCCTGGACCTCTTCCAGCGTGAGCGAGGGGCTGTTGACGAGGGTCGCGTCCGGATTCCACATATGGGTGGTGCCGGCGAAGTCCTGGGTCGTGTAGATCTTGATGTAGTCGACGCCGTGCAGCTTTGCCTCGCGCACGGCCGCGCGCGCGAGCCAGGGCCCGTTGATGTTCTTGTTTTCGACGTACCCCTCGTAGAAGTGCACCGTCTGGGAATCATTGTAGTAGTTGGTGGCCCGCGGATTGAGGGACTGGCCGACCACCTGCATGCGCGGCCCCCGGACGAGGCCGGAATTGATGGCGTCGCGCAACTCGACGGTGTAGAAGCCGCCGCGCGAATCCATGTCGAGAACCGTGGTGAATCCGGCCGCGAGATCGGTCTGCGCGTTGGCGAGCGCGGTGATCGCCCGCATGGCGAGGCTGGCGCCTCCGGTGTTGACGTGGACATGGGCGTCGATCATGCCGGGCATCACGGTCGCCTGGCTGAGGTCGATCACCCTGGCGCCGGCGGGAATCTGCACGGACGGGCCGACATCGGTGATCCGGTCGCCGCGCATGAGCACCACCTGGTTCGCGAGCATGCCGCCCGACCTGGAGTCGAACAGACGCCCGGCGCGAATGGCGACCACCTGATCCGGCGGCGTCACGAATCTTCGCACCTGGGCCTGCGACGGACTGCTCGACAGCCCCGCGATCGCCGCGACCAGACCGATCGCCGCTGTGCCGTGCCACTGCATGTAATCCTCCCTTGTCGTGAACGCGCTTGTTCAAGCATGCGAATTCTACCGGCGTCATTGTACACGAATATCGCCATCGGAAACCGGGCGTCGGTCGCCGCCGGTCCGGGCACCGTGGCCGCACGCGAGGCGGCGACAGGCGGGGGAGCCCGGATGCCTCAGAAATCCGGGACGATGGCCGTGGGCCGATGTATAACGGTGCCCATCCCGGGCCACTCCACGATCCCGGGTTCAAATTCTTGGCGGAGGATCACGCGATGCGATGCACTACGGGATTGAAGTCGGCAGTGTTGGGACTGCTCGGGGCGTCGGCGCTTGCGACCACGCTGTGGGCGCAGGAAGGGGCAGGGGCCGGAAAGCCGTGGCGCGGGGCGGGCCCGACGCCGTGCTATGGGTCGGACGGCGGCGCGAATAAATGTCAGCCGTCGCCGCAGGTGATGGCGGTTCGCGCCGGCCAATTGTTCGACAGCAGGACCGGCCGGATGCTGCCGAAGCAGGTGGTGCTGTTGCAGGGCGAGCGCATCACCGATGTCGGCCCGGAAGCGCAAATCAAGATTCCCGCCGGCGCCAAGGTGATCGATCTCAGCCAGGCGACGGTGGTGCCGGGTATGATCGACGCCCATACCCACATGTTCAACCCGCCGCGTCCGGGAATGTCGCGGGAGACCTCGACGCTGATCGCCCTGCAAAACGTCCAAGCCGACCTGCAGGCGGGCTTCACCTCGGCGCGCGACATGAGTTCGCACGGCAACGGGTATGGCGACATCGACATCCGCAACGCCATCAACGAAGGCCGCATCGACGGCCCGCGGTTCCAGGTGTCCGGCCGCGGCATCGTGTGGGGCGGTGCCCTTCCCGCCGGCGCTCCGGTGAACCCGCTGGCGAGCATCGCGGTGCGCTCGGTCGAAGAGGCGAGGGCCGCGGTCCGCGAGCACATCGAGCATGGTGCCGATTGGATCAAGCTGTTCCCCACCGGGGCGTATTCGTTCAGCCCGACCGGCGAGGCCCAATACGTTCTGACCTATCCGATGCCGGTGCTGCAGGCGCTGATCGACGAAACCCATCGGCTCGGCCACAAGGCCGGCTGTCACGTCTATGGCGGCGAGGGCCAGAAGAACGCCATCATCGCCGGCTGCGACACCATCGAGCACGCCTTCGGCCTCGATCAGGAGCAGGTCGACATGATGGTGGCGAAGGGGCTCGCCTACGATCCGACGCTGCAGCGCTACACCGAGCCCTACATGAACGACAATGACGACAAGAGCACCGGCGGCAAGTACCGCATGATCCCGATCTTCGAAAAGGCGGTGACCATGGCGGCGGCGACCAAGGGCACCAAGCTGATGGTGGGCAGCGGCGTCGACGGCGGGACCTTCCCGCACGG
>DASYNT010000064.1:0-3816 GCA_036008405.1 Xanthobacteraceae bacterium | reverse complement strand
ATTACTTTCGAAGGTGCAGCGCTCGGGACCGAAAAGCTCGATGCAAGGCTCGATATAAGGCCGCCAATAGGCCGCCAGCTGGTGCGAGGACGGCGGGGCCGGCAACTGGTTGTAGTCGTAGGCGGCGAGCCGCATCATCATGCCGCCAAGCTTCATGCTGACGTTTGCACAGGCGGCGATGTCAGGCAGCTTTGCCCGCCACTGGGCGTAGACCTCACGCTCCTTGCCGGAGAACGGGCCATAGCCGAGCGGCATGCCGGTATGGTTCATGATGATGTTGGCGTCCGGACAGGCACGCGCCAGATCGAGCAGGTCGGCATGCTGGTGATGATACACCAGCGCGTCGAGCGACAGCCCCATGGCGGAGAGCCGGTTCAGGCCGGCGCGAAAATCTGCGCGGAGGTAGTGACCGGGACCCGCGCCGTGATGATTGTTGCCGATCACCGGATCCTCATGCCAGCCGGCCGAATTGCGCACGCCGCGGAAGCGGCCGCGCCCCGCCGCGACCAGCGCCGCCAACACCGGCTCCACGCGATCGCCGAGCGTGAGGTCGGCATACCCGACGATGCCGTCAGCCACGCGGGTCTTGCCGGGATAATCGGCCGCACATTGCTCCCCGAGGTCGGCGACCGCCTCGACCTCGCCGACGGAGCGCAGCTCGGCCGGCCCATCGGTGCGATATTGGAAACGGCAGTCGATGAACACCGTCGCCACCACGTTATGGCCGCTCCCCGTGTCGGCCAGCACCTCGTCGAGCATGTACCGCCCGCGGTCGCGCCAGACGTGATGATGGGTGTCGATGATGGGGAGCTCCGGCTCGATGATCGGCTCGACCGGTGCCCGCGCGAGCCAGTCTGCGCGCGGCGGGAAAATGCGGCCGTAGGCCGTCGGTTGAGGGTTGGCGTTCATTCTTTCATTCCTGGCCCCGTGCGGGCCGATCCAGTCGGGGCGGGCAGGTCAGTGCAATCAATCTCCCGACGTCTCCCGCATGATCTATCTGCCGACATTCGGCAACCAGGTCCGCATACTGCTGTTCGCCGACGGGGACCACTGCGCCGATCGGCGAGAGCCTTTTCGCCAGCTGGTCGAAATTCATGATGAACTCGCGGCCCGTTGCCTCCAGGGTGTGGGCGATGCCGTCGCGCGTGTGAATGGTCACGCGCGGCGCGAAGAGAGGTTGTGTGTGGGAAGGAATGAGGCGGACGCGCCCCATCATGCCGTCGATGCCTTGCGGATCGGCTTCGCCGACCCGTTGCTGCACGTTTTTGGTAACCGGGAATGACCCGGTGAGGATGGCATGGGCGGCGTAATACTGGGGCTGCTCGCGTGCCGGATCGATGTCGGTCCGACGTGACGGGAAGGCAGGGCTCGGGTACTGGGTCTCGAGCCAGTTCACGACGCACTCGACCCGGTCGACGTCGTCCGGCCGAATGTGGTCGCGCTTGCACAGCGCCGCGGTGACGTCGACATGGGCGATGTTGTAGCCTGCTGTCGAATAGATGCGATAGAGGGTCTCGAGGAACACCCAATGCTCGCCGAGCTTCTCGGTGATGGCGGTGAAGTCGGCGTTGCGTTGACCGGCGAAGCTGTGGCTCAGGCGGCCTTCCCTGTTTCCGGCATAGGCGAAATAGAAGCCGGCCTCGCCTTCGAAGACCGTCTCTCCGCCCGGTATCCCCTGGCGTGCCAGGCCGACCGCCAGCAGCGCATTTCGTACGGCCGCGCCTTCGCGCACGGAGCGACCGCCACTGCGGCCGCCTTCGAGGTTGCCCGCAGCCAGGTTCACGCATTGGGCGAGCGCGCCGTGAACCTGTTCCGCATCGAGGCCCATGATCTTGGCGACCGCAACCGCGGCCCCGAAAATGCTGAACACGGGACCGGCATGAAATCCCCGCGCCAGGATGGTTGGGACGAAATCCGCCGCCAAACGTTCCGTGACCTCGTAGCCGGCCACCACTCCGGTCAGGAACTCGCGGCCGGAGCAGCGTGTTGCCTCGGCGGCCATGAGTGCCGCCGGCAGGATGGCGCAACTCGGGTGAACCACCATCCGGAAGGTGTCCCACTTGCCGCCGGCAAACATCATCTCCGCATTGATGAAGGCAGCTCCGGCTCGGGTAAAGCGACGCCCGTCGACGAGTGCCGTGGTCGTGCCGCCGCAACCGAGCTCTTCCTCCTCGACGAGGCGAATGGCCTGCATTGTTTCCGGGAATCCCTGGCCGAGCAGGCATGAGGACAAGCCCTGCAGAGTGACGCCGCGAGCGCGGTCAAGGACCTCCGGCGGAATATCCGAATACGCGAGCCCCGCCACCCAACGTGACAGGCGTCGGCTGATGCTTGCCGTCGACATGCGGTCTCCCTGCAATGAATGACCTTAAGCATACTACGAGCGGCATCGCCCGCATATCAGTCCTCATATTGCGCAAACTGATCGCGGCGCCATTTGAGGGCGGCGCGCAGACCTTCCTTCTGTCGGATCTCCGTGAATTTGACGCCGACGTCCGTTTTTGCCGCATAGAGCGGCGCCACCACGTCGAGCCCGGCATGCATGGCATTGGTGAAGCCCATGGCGTCGGCGCCGCGGTTTATGGCCAGCTTGGTATGCGCGAGCGCTTCCGGTGAAATCAGCGCCATGCGCTTGGCGAAACGGAGTGTCTTTTCCCGCAGCTCGGCGAGCGGCACGATCCGATTGATCATGCCGAGCTGCAGCGCCGTTGCCGCGTCGATCATGTCTCCGAAATAGAGAAGCTCGCGGGCCTTCTTGAAACCAATCATCCAGGGCATGACGATGGCCGGCCCGACGTTCGAAAAGTGGATCTCCGGTTCGCCGAAGATCGCGTTTTCGGCCGCGATGGTGATGTCGCAAAACATGGCAAGCTCGCAGCCGCCGCCGAGCGCGTGGCCCTGCACCGAGGCGATCACGGGCTTGCGCATGTACCACGGGATCATCTCGAAGCGCAGGTCCTCGGTCAGGGACTCGCGCCATTTGAGCGCGTCGAAACGGCGTGCGGCACGCTCAGGCGTGTCGTTGTCGATATCGTAGCCGACGCAGAAAGCCCGCCCGTTGGATCGCAGGATGACAACGTGGATCGACTTGTCGTCATCTGCCCGGATCAGCGCCTCGGAGACGCCGGACCGCAGCTCATGATTGACGGCGTTGAGCTTCTCGGGCCGGTTCATCGTGATGATGGCGATATTGCCGTCCGTCTCGTACTGCACGGGACTGTCGGTCATGCTTCATCTCCTAGTGCCGCGAACCCGAAGTTCGCACCACAATTGCCGCGAGTCCAATTGCGAACTTCGGGTTCAAGAGTTGCTAGTGTCCTTCGATTCCGAAGTTCGCTTCGGTGCGTGCGGCAAACTCTGGCGAACTTCGGAATCGGGACACTAGCAGCGCGTCATACAAGGCCCGGGCGGCGACGTAGTCCGCCGCCTCCCTACCCTCGCTGAACCAGTCACAAACGGGTCCGAGCACCTCGCGCGCGGCGGCAAAGTCCCCGCGATCGCGCAGCCGGCCGGCGAGATCGGTCGCCGTCCGCAATTCCCACAGCCTGGCACCCTGCTCTCTCGCCTTGACCAGGCTTGCGTGCAGCAAAGCCTCCGCATCCTTGGCGTCGCGCGCAACGAATCGTGCCCGCAGGCGCATGATTTCCGCCTCGCACCAGTGTTGACCGGTCGTGGTGACGAGTTCATCCGCCCGCTCCAGCCACATCGCGGCGGTATCCATGTCCCCGTATTGGCCACTGAGCTCCGCCGCCGCCGACATGTAGAACGGCAGCAGCGCCCAATTCCTGGTGCTGTCGAGGTGGCGGAGAAAGGTCT
>DASYNT010000063.1:0-8307 GCA_036008405.1 Xanthobacteraceae bacterium | reverse complement strand
ACAGCACCTCAACTATACCATCACCGGCATCCCCACCCCCGCTTATCCCGGCGCCCTGATCTCGAACCATGCGTTGAACGGCACGCCGGAGTTCGCCTATGGCGTGACGCCCTGGCTCGAACTCGGTCTCTACATTCCCTGGGCGGTCAACGAGCAGGGGCAGTTCCTGTCGAACAATTTCAAGCTGCGAACGCTGTTCGCGATACCCGACGCCGCCAAGAAGGACTTCTTCTACGGCCTCAATTTCGAATACGACTTTCCGAACTGGCCGTTCGTGCCCTCGCGTTTTGCCATGGAGGTCAGGCCGATCATCGGCTGGCGCAATCCGCAATGGGAGTTCATCGTCAATCCGATCATCGATTTTGCCTGGGGCCAGCTCGGCACCCCCGATTTCGCTCCCGCCGCCCGGCTGGCGCGCAACCTCGGCGAGGACCGCTTCATCGGCCTCGAGTATTATACCGGCCTCGGAACCCCCGGCAATTTCCCCTCCTTCGCGCAGCAGTCGCATCAGCTGTTCGCGGTGACCGACTTCAAGGTCGGCGAGATCGACGTCGATCTCGGCATCGGCTACGGCCTCACCGCAGGCTCCGATCGCTGGATCGCCAAGACCATCCTGAGCTATGCGTTCCCGGTGCCCGGAAAGAAGGATGATAATTCCGGCGCCGGGCTGAAGACGCCGCCGAGCATGCGCTCCATGTTCAGCCAGCAATCACCGGAGCAAATGGCCCGCAACCCGCTGGCCGGGCTGCAATGAGCGATCGGGGATGGCAAGCAATGGGGCGTGCGCCTTGCTCCGCCGCACCGGAATGATAGACATCCGCGGTCGCAAACGGCCGCGGTGAACCATGGCGCGCATTCCGCTGATCGAAGAAGCCGAACATCCCGAACTTGCGGAGGTGATCGGCCGCATCAAGGCCGGACGTCGCGGTGGACTGCTCAACGTCTACAAGCTGCTGCTGCACAGCCCGGCGCTGGCGCAGACCTGGTTCGACCACAACGGCGCGGTGCGATGGAAGACCGAGCTGTCGGGACGGCTGCGCGAGATCGTCATCATCCGCATCGCCCATCTCAACGGGGTCGACTACGTCCTCGCCCAGCACGTGCCCGGCCTCGCCGTCGCCGAGGGACTGAGCCTCGCCGAATGCGAGGCGCTGGCGGACTGGCGGGCGACGGCCCTGTTCGACGCACGCGAGCGCGCCGCGCTCGCCTATGCCGAGGCGATGACCATGGGCACCGCGGTGCCCGATGCGGTGTTCGCCGAGGTGCGGCGGCATTTCGGCGACCGCGAGATCGTCGAGCTGTCGGTGCTCATCGGTACCTACATTATGCACAACCGCGTCATGAAGGCGCTCGCGATCGACCTGGAGCCCGAAGCCAATCGCGGGCGATAGCCTGTGACACGAACCCGGATCGGGCCCTGACGTCAGGCGGTCACGGTGCGGGTGACGCCGCGCCACAGATTGCGGCACAGCGTCTCGACATCGTGCAGCGCATTGGCGCGCGGGCCGACTGCGGTGTGGGGCATCAGGATGACATTGCGGTGGCGCAGCAGCGGATCGGCCGGATCGGCCGGCTCGGCGTAGCCGACATCGAGCCCGAGGCCGCCGAGGCGGCCGACTTCGAGCGCCTCGAGGAGGGCGTCATGGTCGATCAACTCGGCGCGGGCGACGTCGATCAGGACCGCGCCGGGCTTGATCCGGGCGAGCGCGTCGCGGCCGATCAGGCCGCGCGTCGCCTCGTTGAGCGGCAGTTGCACGAGGATGTAGTCGGCCTCGGCCATCAGGTTGCTGAGCGGCAGGTAGCGCGCGCCCAGCGCGCGCTCGGCCGCGGCGGACAGCGGCGTGCGCTGGAAGTAGACGACCTTCATGGAGAAGGCGCGGGCGCGGTGGGCGACCTCGCGCCCGATTTCGCCGAAGCCGACGATGCCGAGGGTGGCGCCGTGCACCGTCTTGAGCCCGGTGATGCCGGCGAAGTTCGAGTAGCCGATGTAGCGGGACTGCCGCGACCGTACCGTAAAGCCCGCCGCCCGCAGCGCGGCCTCCTCGACCATGCCGTTGAGCGCGCCGATCCGCTTGGCGAGCGCGAGCAGCAGCGCGAAGGCCTGTTCGGCCACCGCCACATTGACCATGCGGTGCAGGGTCTCCACCGCAATGCCGCGCGCCGCGCAGGCGGCGAGATCGATATTGGCGGTGATGGTGCCGAACTTCTGCACCACCGCGAGACGCCGCGCGCCGGCGAGCACGGCCTCGTCGATGACGAGGCTCTCGACGACGACGCCGTCGGCGTCCGCGACCTTTGCCGCGAGATCGGCCTGGTCCCCGGCAAACACGATTTCTGCAGGATAGAGGCCTGCCAGGCGCTGCTGCAGGCGCCGGCACCAGCCGAGGAAATCGGGCTCGTCATGGGCAAAGAATTCGGCCACCGCCTGCCGGTGCGCCGGCGGAGTCGCGGGATCGAGCACGACCGGAATGATCTTCAGGAAATGGTCTTCTTCGATCACAATGCGGGGCATGCGCAACCGCGGATCAGGCTGGAGTAAGCGCGGAAAGGAGCGCGCGAGGCCGTGAGCCCTATCATGTCGGGTGGATGCTCCCAAGACTTTTCCGGGGCCGCCCGGGGTGCCGCTCGGCGTTCGTTCCGGCAGCGTTCGACCGCGCAGGCCGACGCTCATCGCAGGAGGTTGAGCAGGTATCGTCCGTATCCGTTGTTCCCGAGGTCCCTGCCCAGTCGCTCGAGCTCATTGGAATCGATGTATCCCTTGCGCCAGGCGATCTCCTCGGGGCAGCCGATCTTGAGGCCCTGGCGCTTCTCCAGCGTGCGAACGAACTCCGCCGCATCGATCAGGCTGTCCGGCGTGCCGGTGTCGAGCCAGGCGAAGCCCCGGCCGATCAGCCTCACCTCGAGCCGGCCCTGCTCGAGATAGGTCCGGTTGACGTCGGTGATTTCGAGCTCTCCGCGCGCCGACGGCTTCAAGGCCGCGGCGATCTCGACCACGTCGGGACCGTAGAAATAGAGCCCCGTCACCGCCCAGTCGGACCGCGGCATTTTGGGCTTTTCCTCGATGGAGATCGCCTTCATCTGCGCATCGAACTCGATCACGCCATAGCGTTCCGGGTCGCCCACGCGATAGGCGAAGACGGTCGCACCGTGGCGGTGGTCGAGCGCGCCGGAAAACAGCTCGGTGATGCCGTGACCGTAGAAGATGTTGTCGCCGAGGATCAGCGCCGACGGCGATCCGGCGACGAAATCGGCGCCGATGACATAGGCCTGGGCGAGCCCCTCCGGCCGTGGCTGCTCCGCATAGGACAAGGACAGGCCCCAGCGCGATCCGTCGCCGAGCAGATGGCGGAACCTCGGCAGGTCCTGCGGCGTCGAAATGATCAGGATTTCGCGAATCCCCGCGAGCATGAGCGTGGACAGCGGGTAGTAGACCATCGGCTTGTCGTAGATCGGGATGAGCTGCTTGCTGGCCACGAGCGTCATCGGATGAAGGCGGGTGCCGCTGCCGCCGGCCAGGATGATGCCTTTCATGGGATTGTCCTCACGTTTTTGCTCCGGGCTCGAGCAGGCGATCCATGCAGGTTTCGAGCGCCGCCTGCCAATCTCCGAGCGCGACCCCGTGGACAGCTTCGATGCGGCGTCCGTCGAGGCACGATCGGGCCGGCCGCCGCGCCGCGGTCGGATATTCGGCCGTGATGATGTCCTCGACGCTCGCCCACGGGCCGCCGCGACGCCGCGACGCCGCGAACACGGCCGTCGCAAAGCCGGCCCAGCTGGTCTCGCCCCGGCCGGCGAGATGGAAAACACCGCGCAGCCGCCGCTCGCCCGGACTGGCCAGGAGATTTTCGATGACGCGGAGCACGGCGGGAGCGAGGTCCAGGGCGGAGGTCGGGCATCCCCATTGATCGGCGACCACACGCACGACGTCGCGATCCGCCGCGACGCGCAGCATGGTCTTGACGAAATTGGTTCCGAACGGGCTGTAGACCCAGGCCGTCCGCAGGATGACGTGATCGGGGCCGGCCGCGGCCACGGCACGCTCGCCCGCGCGTTTCGAGGCCCCATAGACGCCGAGCGGACCGACCGGATCATCCTCGACATAGGGCGCGGGCTTGTCGCCGGGAAAAACGTAGTCGGTCGAGACATGCACGACCGGCACGCCCATCGCGGCTGCCGCCGCTGCGACTGCACCGGCTCCCGTCGCATTGACCGCATAGGCGAGGTCCGGCTCGCTCTCCGCCTTGTCGACCGCGGTATAAGCCGCCGCACAGACGACGGCATCCGGCCGGATCGACGTCAGGACAGGCGTGATGGTTTCCACCCGCGCGAGGTCGAGTTCGGGACGCGCGGCCGTGATGATGCGAAGCCCGGCCGCCTCGCCCGCTTCCGCGAGGGCGCGCGCCAACTGTCCGTGCCGCCCGACGATCGCGATCCGGCGCGGCGCCATGGCCGTCTACCCTGCCGGCTGCAGCGTTCCGAGGCGTTCGCCGCGATAGACGCGGTCGCGAAGCGGGCGCCACCACCATTCGTTTTGGAGATACCAGCGCACCGTCTTCTCGATGCCGGCGTCGAACGTTTCGCGCGCGCGCCACCCGAGCTCGGTCTCGATCTTGCTGGGGTCGATGGCGTAGCGATGGTCATGGCCCGGACGATCGGCCACCAAGGTGATCAGGCGCTGGTGCGGCGCGGCGTCGGGCCGCAGCGCGTCCATGACCTGTGCGATGCGCTGTACGACGTCGATATTGCGGCGCTCGTTGCGGCCGCCGACATTGTATTTTTCCCCCGGCCGCCCGTGCGATGCGATCAGGTCGAGCGCGCGGGCGTGGTCGTCCACATGAAGCCAGTCGCGCACGTTCGTGCCGGCGCCGTAGACGGGAAGCGGCTTGCCCTCCATGGCGTTGAGAATCACGAGCGGAACGAGCTTCTCGGGAAACTGGTAGGGGCCGTAATTGTTGGAGCAGTTGGAGATGACGACAGGAAGGCCATAGGTTCGATGCCAGGCCATGACCAAGTGGTCCGACGCCGCCTTGCTCGCCGCATACGGCGACGCCGGATCATACGGGGTCGTCTCCGTGAAAAATCCGGCATCGCCCAGGGAACCGTAGACCTCGTCGGTCGAGACATGAAGAAACCGGAACGCTCGCCGGGCCGGCGCGTCCAGCGTCAGCCAATAGTTTCGCGCCACTTCCAGCAGCGTGAACGTGCCGACCGCATTCGTTTCGACAAACGCCTTGGCGCCGGTAATGGAACGATCGACATGGGTCTCCGCGGCCAAGTGGATGATCCGTTCCGGGCGAAACTCGGAAACGGCGCGCCCGACGGCGATCTCGTCGCAGATATCCGCCTGAACGAAACGGTGATTGGGATGGCCGTCCACGGCCTTCAGGCAGGTCCGCGTGCCGGCATAGGTGAGCTTGTCGATGGTGAGGACCTGCGCCCCCGTTTCGAGCACCAGGTGGCGGACCACGGCGGAACCGATGAAACCGGCCCCGCCCGTTACCACGATCCTCATTTCGTCGTCCCTTTTCATCGCTTCATCACCGTTTCCACCGACCCGAAGGGCTGCAATTCCGCCAGTTTCGGGTGCCGGCGATCCCGGTCGGAAAGCTGTGCCTGCTCGGCAGCGACCGGCCAATCGATCGCAAGGGCCGGATCATCGAAGGCAAGGCCGCCCTCGTCCGCCGGACTGTAGTACGCGGTGACCTTGTAGATGACCTCGGTGTTCGGCTCCAGCGTGCAATATCCGTGAGCAAAACCGATCGGGACCCAGAGGTGCCGCCAATTCTCCGCCGAAAGCACCACGGCGACGTGCTGCCCGAAGGTGGGAGAACCAAGGCGAATATCGACGGCGACATCGAAAATGGCGCCGCGGACGACGCGAACGAGCTTTCCCTGTGCGCGCGGCGGACGCTGGAAATGCAGGCCGCGAATGACCCCGGCCTCGCCGGAGCAGGCATGGTTGTCCTGCACGAACATCGACGGTCCCGCCGCCGCGTCGAAGGCATCCTGGCGGAACGTCTCCGAGAAGAAGCCCCGCGCATCGCCGTTGCGCCTGGGCGTGAACAGGACGAGGTCCGGAATTCTCAATCTCTCGTGGTTCATGTCGATGCCCGGTTCCGACGATTCAGCTCGCGCCCCCTGACGGACCGGTTGGGGCCGAAGGGCTGGAAAGAAATCCGCGACGAGCGATACGAGCTCTGCACACGAGCCTCCAGGCTGTCGGCGCCATAATGCACCTTGTGCCTGAATTCGGCCCCCAGAACCAATGCTTTACCCGCCGGTCGAGCCGAAGCCGCCGGCGCCCCGCGCGGTATCCTCGAGCGTGGCCACCTCGGTGACGTCGGCGCGCGCCACCGGCGCGACCACGAGCTGTGCGATGCGCATGCCGCGGGTAACGACGAAGGGCTCGCTGCCGAGATTGACCAGGATCACCTGGATCTCGCCGCGATAGTCGGCGTCGATCGTCCCCGGCGTATTGAGCACGGTGACGCCGTGGCGCGCGGCGAGCCCGGAGCGCGGCCGCACCTGGGCCTCGAAGCCGTCCGGCAGCGCCATGGCGAACCCGGTCGCGATCATCGCGCGCCCGAGCGGCGCAAGCGTCACCGGCGCGTCCGGCGGCACCGCCGCCGCAAGATCGAGACCGGCGGCATGCGCGCTCTGGTAGGCCGGCAGCGGCAGGCCGGCGCCGTGGGGCAGGCGGCGGAAGCGAACCTCGGGCGCGGTCATGATGCGGAGAGCGCGGCGGCAATGCGCGCGACCAGCCGCACCGCCACCTCGTCCTTGGACTCATCGGGCCAGGATTCGACGCCGTCCGCGGTGATCAGGTGCACCGTATTGCGGTCGCCTCCCATGACGCCGGTTGCCGGCGTCACGTCATTGGCGACGATCCAGTCGCAGCCCTTGCGCTCGCGCTTGGCTCGGGCATTTGCGATCACCTGTTCGGTCTCGGCCGCAAAGCCGACGACGAGCCGCGGCCGCTGCGATTTGCGCCGGGCGATGGCGGCGAGGATGTCGGGGTTCTCGACCAGTTCGAGCCTGGGCGCGCCAGCCGGCGTCTTCTTGATCTTCTGTGCGCCGGCTTCGGCGACCCGCCAATCCGCGACCGCCGCGGCAAACACGGCGGCGTCGGCCGGCAAGGCGGCTTCCACCGCAACCAGCATCTCGCGGGCGCTTTCGACCCTGACCTCCGTCACGCCGGGCGGATCGGCGATCGTCACCGGCCCAGAGATCAGGGTGACCGCCGCGCCGGCCGCCGCCGCAGCGCGCGCGATGGCATAGCCCTGCTTGCCCGAGGAGCGGTTGGCGATGTAGCGCACGGGATCGATCGGCTCGTGGGTCGGGCCCGCGGTGACGAGCACATGCTTGCCGGCGAGCGGAGTCGCCGCCCAGCGGCCGAGCAGCGTCTCGACCGCGGCGACGATCTCCAGCGGCTCCGCCATGCGGCCGGCGCCGGCCTCGCCGTGCTCCGCCATCTCGCCGCTGTTGGGGCCGACGGCCGTTACGCCGTCCGCCAAGAGCTGGGTGAAGTTGCGCTTGGTTGCCGCGTGCATCCACATCCGCGGATTCATCGCGGGCGCAATCAGCACGGGCTTGTCGGTCGCGAGCAGCAGCGTGGTCGCGAGATCGTCGGCATGGCCGCCGGCCATCTTGGCGATGAGGTCAGCGGTCGCAGGCGCGACCACGATCATATCGGTGTCGCGGGCGAGCCTGATGTGGCCGATGTCGAACTCGGTGCCGGCGTCGAACAGGTCGAGATGGGCGCGCTCGCCGGCAATGGCCCCGGCCGACAACGGCGTGACGAACTCCTGCGCGGCCTTGGTCATCACCACCCGCACCACGCCGCCACGTTCGCGCAGCCGCCGGATCAGGTCGAGCGACTTGTAGGCCGCGATGCCCCCCCCGATGATGAGGAGAATGCGCCGGCCCTGGAGCGGGTTTGGTTCGGTAGTGGTCATCTGTTCCAACGTGTTGCCAGAAGCCGGTTAGAAAAACGTAACTCTATCAAATGTTTGTGCGAAGTCCCAGGGAACGCCGAGACAGACAGTTCGAAACCGCCCCCCTCACCGCGCAAAAATCCCCCATGCCAGCAGCGCCGCGATCACCCACAGGGCGACCGTGCTCCAGCGCGACCGGCGCGCCTCGGCGGCGCCGATCGCGGCCACGGTCTCCGGCGACAGCGCGAGGCCTTCCCGGGTGGCGTCATCGAGCTGCGCGGCGACCCGCGCGGCGCGGGTCAGGAGCCCCGGCACCGCGGACAGGAAATGACCGATTTCGCCGGCTCCCTGCGCCGCGCCTTCCAGGCGGCCG
>DASYNT010000062.1:0-13404 GCA_036008405.1 Xanthobacteraceae bacterium | reverse complement strand
TTCGCTCAGGCCGGCGCCGTCGCCGGGATTGCATTTGGCGAAGATGAGCCGGCCGCCGGGCGTCCTCGGATCGAGCAGCCGGAGTTCCAGCAAGCCGTAGACGGGCACCGTCTCCGCCATGTCGAGCAGGACCGTACGGATCTCGCGCTTGCCGATATCGGGAATTTCATCGGTGGAATCGAGCAGGACCACCGTGGTCGAGCGCGCGCCGTCGACCGGGCAGAGCGAGGCCCGGTCGAGCGCCGGAGGCCGTGCCGCAGTCACATAGACATAGGCACCGGCCGCCAGCGCCCCCAGCGCCGACACCGCGAGCACGGCTCCGAGCACGTGCTTGCGAACGTCTCTCGGATTCCTGCTACGCAGCCTTTGCGTTCGACCGCGCAATGGTCGGCTCCTCCACAAGGTCGTCGATCTCGCGATAGGTCGCGAACGCCCGCTCGAACTCTTCGTGGATCGCGGCTACCTGATCGACCAGGACGGCCTGGGACTCCGCGATCGAGCGCCTCAGATCGTCCCGGGCCGAGATCGGAAGCAGCTCGTGCTCGGTCGAGATTTTCTCGAGCGCATAGGGCACCGCGAACCGGGGTGGCGGCGGCGTCTTTCGCGACCGTCGATTGGCTTCCCGATAGGTCGAGAGCAGCGCGTTGGCGGTGCGATCGAGATGGGCCTGATGGGCCTCGAACAGCCGCACGAGGCGGGTTCGGCTCTCGAGGATGGCGTCGTATTCGCTGCGCCTGACCGAGAGGTCCCGGTTTGCCTCTTCGAGGATTTCGATCGCCTGGTCGCGAATCGCGAGCAGTGCCGCGATCAGTTCGTTCTTGCGCTGGATATAGGCTTCGTAGGCGGCGGCGCGCCGCTTCTCCAGCATGCCGTAGCCGGGATAGGGATCGAAGATCAGGTAGGAATCTCCGAATGCGATCAACGAGCACAACATGCCGATACTGAAGAACAGCCAGGATTTCACGTCAGTGATGGCGAGCGGGGCGGTCCGCAATCGCACCAGCACCGCCTGCCCGGCATCGGACACGAACGACCCGGCCGCCTCGCGGTAATGCGCCAGGGTGAGGTTGAGGCCGACGGCGATCGCCAGGTAGCATATGAGAGCGAGCAGCCCGAAAACCTTCCTCATGTAATTGCGATGATTGAGCTCGCGGACGCCGACGGCGCCGGCGAGAAAGCTCACCCCGATGTTGAGGAGCGCGAATGTCAGCGCTTCGGCGGCGCCGCCGACATATCCGAGCTCGCTGCCCTTGGCGAGGAAAAACCCGTTGAGAAAAACCTCGAACACGAACAGCGAGAGGAGAATTCCGATCTTGAGCGTGAGGTTTCCGCCCGCCGCCCACCGCGCCGCCCGCGTCAGCCGGTGGCGGCGGCGAAAATCGTCCCGTTCGGCCTCGACGTCGCGCAGGTGCCGGCGCAGGCTGTGGAGTTCGTCCCGTCCCTGCGCGGCCTCGGCGCGAAATTCGCTGACCGCGGCAGGCGCCGCCTGGCGAATGGTTGCGAACCGCCCTTCGAAATCGAGGCCGGACAGGCGCTCCTTGTAGAGGTGCAATTCGTCGAGGAACACGCCATGGGCACTGTTCTTCTCCGCCTCCACCCGTTCGACGATCCGGCCTTCGACGTCATCGAGCACGGCCGAGTCCGAGACGGGCGCCTCTTCGGCGCCACGTTCGGCCCCGAGCCTTCCGACCGCGAGGTCGGCCGCGAGCTTGCCGATATTGAGCGCCGGAAAAACCTCCAGCGACGCGCGATAGTCGTGCTGCTCCCGCTTGAGGCCACCAACCAGTCGGGCGAGTGCGGAGCTTACTGCCAATGCCGTCGTTCCCATGCTCAAACGGGCTGCCGCGTCCCACCCTGCACATCGCACACGACTCGAACAATCTAGCAACAAAGCAGGCTGAAATGGAGTCGCAATATTCGAGTGTCGCAATATTCGAGCCACCGGCGGCCGCCGCCGGCATCCGCGCCCGGGGATCCGCAGATCGGCACCTTTCGGTGGAAAAAATGCCCGATTGATGCCTCAATTCAGCGACGGATCGCTGAAATTTCGCGCTCAATGCCGAATCGTTTCCAATCGGTGCAAATGTGGTAAGTAACCGCTCCGCCGCCGGCCGACCGCTCGGCCCGTCGTCGGTACGCGACCGGAGCCAGGAGGCCGACGCTTGGATCATTATGTGCCTGAAGGGAGGGCCGGCGCGCTGGAGCCGCCGGGCGAACCACACCCGCCAGTGCGCAAGCTGCATCCGCTGGCCTACGGCCTGGAGCGCATCGGGCTGATCTCGCTGCGCGCGCCGATCACCGGCGCGATCATCTTCGCCGTACTCGTGGTCGCCGCAGTATTCGGGCTCGACCGCCTCAAGGTCGACGATTCGCTGAGCCAGCTGTTTCGCTCCGACACCGCCGAATTCAAGCAATACGAAGACGTCACCAGGAGCTTTCCGTCGAGCGAGTTCGACGTCCTGGTGGTGGTCGAGGGCAAGAACCTGCTGCATCGCGACGAGCTCGAGAAGCTGCGCGACGTCGTCACCGACCTGCAGCTCATCGACGGCACGCGCGGCCTGATCTCGCTGTTCTCGGCACGCCAGCCGCCGGAAGGCGGCCACCTGCCGGAGGCCCTGTTTCCGGAGCCGCTGCCGACCGGGGCGGCCTATGACGAACTGATCAAGAAGGTGACCTCGAACGAGATCATCCGCGGCAAGCTGTTGTCGACCGACGGTGAACTCGCCTTGGTCGTGCTGGCGCTCGATCCGGCGATCGCCGAGGGCAACCGCCTGGGCGACACCGTCGCGGAAATCCGCAAGACCGTGAACGAAGACATCGCCGGCACCGGCCTCACCGTCGAGCTTTCCGGCGTCCCGGTCATGCAGCTCGAAATCCGCAACGCGGTGGAGCGTGACCGGCTGGTTTACAACACCATCGGGTTTCTGGCCGGCTGCCTGATCGCGATCGTCTTCTTCCGCCGGATCTCGTTCATGATCGTCGCGGCGGCGCCGCCGCTGACCGCCATCGTGCTGACGCTGGGCACGCTGGGCTGGCTCGATTTCCGCCTCAACATGTTCCTCAACGTGATGACGCCGCTGATCATGGTGATCAGCTTTTCCGACAGCATGCAGCTCACCTTCGCGGCGCGGGACCGGTTGATCGCCGGCGAAAGCAAGCGCGACGCGTTCCGCAACGCCATTCTCGTGGTCGGCCCGGCCTGCGTGCTCACCCACGCGACCGCCGGCCTGTCGTTCGTCGCCCTGCTGTTCTCCAATTCCGACCTGATCCGCACCTTCGCCGAGGCCGGCATCATCGCCACCGTCATCGCCCTTGTCACCGTGCTGACGCTGCTGCCTCTGCTGGGCGTGCTCTTGATCCGCAAGGAAACGGCGTTCGCCGCCACGGTCAGGCAGGCGGACACGGCGGTCCAGGCTTTGCGCCGTTTCTGCGCCTGGATCGCGCGCAAGATGGTGAGCCGGGCCGGCCTTTACAGCCTGGTGGCGGTGGTCTTCGTCGGGGCGCTGGCGGTCAACTACGCCAATCTGCAGCCGCGCTACCGGCTCGCCGACCAGGTGCCCGACCAGGAGCACGCGGTGGAGGCGAGCCACCGGCTCGACACCAAGCTGACCGGCGCCAATCCGATCGACGTCCTGATCGAATTCCCAAAGGGCGCGTCGCTCTACGCGCCGGACACGCTCGCGACCATCGCCGACGTGCATGCCGCCGTCGAGAGCCAGGCGGGGGTCGGCAATGTGTGGTCGCTGGAGACGCTGCGGCGCTGGCTCGCCGAGAAGGCCGGCATCACCGACGTCGAGACCCTGATGGACTACGTCAACCTGCTGCCGGCGCATCTGGTGCGCCGGTTCATTTCCGCCGATCAGGACGCCGTCGTGGTTTCGGGCCGCATCCCGGACGTCGATGCGAGCGCGCTGCTTCCGGTCGTCAACCGGCTCAACCAGACGCTGGATGCCGTGCGGGCGAAGCATCCCGGCTACGAGATCGCTGTGACGGGCCTGGCGGTGATTGCGGCGCGCAACAGCGCCAGCATGATCGACAAACTCAACCGCGGGCTGACGGTCGAGATTGTCTTCGTCTCCGCCTTCATCGGGCTCGCATTCCGCTCCTTCGTGGTGATGGTGGCCGCGATCCTGCCCGGGATATTCCCGGTCCTGGTATCCGGCAACGTGCTGTGGGCGCTGGGAAACGGCCTTCAATTCGCGAGCATGGTGGCGCTGACGGTGTCGTTCGGGCTCGGCCTGAGCGCGACCATCCACTTTCTCAATCGGATGAGGCTCGAAGAAAAGCCGGGCGAAGACCCGGCCATCGGCGTGGAGCGCGCCACCGTCCTGGTCGGCCCGGCCTTGATCCTGACCTCGGCGGTGCTCGCCTGCGGGCTCGCGGTGACGGTGCTGTCCAATCTGCCGTCGCTGCGCCTGTTCGGCTGGGTCGCGGCGCTTGCCATCGTCGCGGCGCTGGTTGCCGACCTCTTGATCCTGCGTCCGACCATCGTGTTCCTGCGCGGGGTCGCGGCGCGCGTCGGCCCGCGCCCGGCGGCGCCGGACCCGGCCGAATGATCGCGGTCGACGTCAGGACCGGTTGAGCGTAATCGCGGCCTCGGTCAGGTCGGTGCCCGGGGAGCGTATCGACACCGACTGCTTGGTGCCGTGGGTCGTCAGCGTGAGGTTCGCGGAGAACACCGCGCTGCTCGCGACAGCCTGGATGGTGCCTCCGGCGGCGCGGCCGGAAACCGAGCCCGAGACGTTGCGCGACGTCTCGCTCCAGGAGCCCGAGATCGTATCGCCCTGGTGGGTGAGATTTGCGATGAGATCGAAATTGTAGCTGTCGCTCGCACAGCGCAAGCGCAGCGCCAGGGTCTTGCCGCCCGGAGCCTCATAGACGGCGCGGCAGCGAATGCGCTCGCGCGATCCGCTCGCCAACGTGATCGCGCCGGTGCCGGACCAGCTTCCTGCCAGCCCCGCAAACGGTCCCGCCCCCTGGGCCAGGCTGGACCCGACGCCCGGCGGAACAGACAGAACGGCCGCCGCCAGAACGGCCGCCTTGAGGGAAACCGCCGGCACCAGCCGCACGAATTCACGGCGGCGCATTGTCCGATCGGAGGCGAGCGCAGGGGGGGCGAGCGCATGGTCGGCACGGCAACTGGAATATGTCATTGAGGTCAGTGTCCCCGCAGGTGATGAAGGTTATCGGCTTCGACACAGCGTCGTGCGCTACCCGTCGGCAGATGGCCTACCTGGACGATGGATATACGCAAATCCCGTCGACAGTATTACAACGGCCCCCGAGCCGCCAGCGCGGCAGTCCACAGCGATTCGCGAAAGCTTAGACTGCAGCGATGGGGGCGTCGAGATGGCGCGCCTAACTTTGCCCCACGGCCCGGCTGCTGTGCGGCGTGCCGGAGCGGGTTACGAACGCTCGGAAATTATCTTTTCTGCAAAAGGCTTTAGATGAAGAGCAGGGCCGCCAAAGCCGGGAGCGGCTTCCGCTGCATGATGATGTCGCCATCAACTCACACCGCCGCGCGGTCGCCGTATCGCACCCTCAATAGCCGATCATTCGCGCATCCGGCCGCTTCGCGGCGGCGTGGAAATCGTTCATGCCGCCGAGCTTGATGCGCCGGTCGAGCACGGCGCCGACGAGCCCGCGCACCTCCACGCAGGGCTTGCAGGCCCACAGCGTCACCTTTGCGTGGGCAGCGACCTCTTCGTAACGGTTGGGCGGCCCCGACCGGGCACCAGCTTGGCGCCCGCCCCTTCCACCGCCATGTAGACCGCGTCACGGAACGCATGAGAGTCACCTCGTCCCCCGCCTGCACCGCGGACGCGGCGAAAACGAAGGGCAGCATGGCGCGCGTTGGATCGGTGGGTCCCCAGGTGGCGGAAATGACGAAATGCATGATGCAACTCCGCTTTTCGAAGCAGGCATCACCAAGCAGCGGCCGCAGAAGCGAACCTCACCGGCACCTCACCGACGCTGCGCCGCTCGGCAGGCCCCGCTGCCCATGCCCACGCTGTCCGTGATCGGGCCGATTGGCGAAGAGCCGTTGTGGACAGCGATAGATTAGGTTTGACCGAATCGAACCGCACCGCATTCTCTATCCCAGGTGGGCAAATCGCGCCGAAGGCCTTCCGTGCCAACGATGGGGGAAATGATGTCGCGCTGGGCTCTGGTCAAGATCATCCTTTCGAGTATCGCAGTCTCGACAGCGTTGACCCTGGTTTACCTGCTCATCGCCATCTACGCATCTCAATGGCGCCTCTCGCTTTGATGATTGTCAACCAATCCGACTTGTCGGCGCGACCCCGCCGTCGGCTTGAAGAATTCGACGATTTTCGGCACGCGAAGGGGCGCCGTGATCGGCCACCCGCCTCGTTGAGTGCTGTGGCGCGTCGGTCGCGGACCGTTCGGAGCACGACGCGGCCTAATCGCCGCTCTCGTTGATCCGAGAGGACCGGCCCAACCGGGCATTGCCCGGATTGCGCCGGTAACCGGCGATGAGGGCGCTCCGTTGCCCAGCGCTTGATGCAGATCATTTGCGTCGAAGCGCTTTCTTTCCTAACTTGCCGGCGCTGAACGGCCGTTCTCGGGTCGGCGCAAGGCAGGCGGGATGCGTATCCTCATGGCGCCATCCCGTTTCGCAAGCCCGGCCAAAGGACGGACAACGATAAACGCACAGGAGGAGAGCAATGCACCGGCGCAACATCGTGGGAATTGTGGCAACGCTCGCATTGGGATTTGCCCTGGTCCCGGGCGGCGCGATCGCTCAGCAGAAGTCGATCAAGGATCAACTCGTGGGCGCCTGGACGCTGCTGCTGGACGACGGCGTCAAGGCGGATGGCACCCATGTGCCGAACTTCGGGCCGAACCCGGTCGGCACGCTGATGTTCAGTCCCACCGGGCGCTACTCCTTGCAGATCGTGCGGGTCATCAATCGCGCGCCGTTCGCATCGAAGAATCGCGACACCGGAACTGCCGACGAGAACAAGGCCGTGTCTCAGGGCACGATTTCCCATTTCGGCACCTACACCGTCGATGAAGCCGGCAAGACCATCAATTTCCGCGTCGAAGGAAGCTCGTTCCCGAACTGGGAGGGCACCATCCAGAAGCGGCCGGTCACCGCCGTGACCGACGAGGTGCTGACCTACACGAATCCGAACACCACGACGCCGGGGCAAGGTTTCACCGGCGGCGAACTGGTGTGGAAAAAGGTCAAGTGACCGCCGGCCGCGGACGACTTCTCGCTGACAGGGGCGCGTCGCTCTGCCGCCATCCGTGAGCGCTGCGGCGCGCCCGTTTGAGAGCGCTGGCTGGACCGGCGGCCGCGGCCCGGGCAGCAGCTACCCTGCTGTAGTCGCGAGCAGAAGCGCGCATTTGCGCCCATTCCGCCCGCCCACCCCGGCGGTTACTTTCCCTTCTGCTTGAAGAAGCGCAGGTCCGGCGCCGCCTGGTCCTTCTTGGTCGGCATCAGGAGGCCGTCCGCGCTCAAGAAATAGTCTTCGCCGCCGATCACGACGTGGGCGTTGTTCTCGGCGCAGATGTCTTCGCGCCACCAGATCGGTCCCTTGGCGGCGGCGCGACGGTAGGTCTTGTGGGCGCTCCACGGCCGCGTCAACGCATTGTCGATCACCGTGATGTCGTCGTACAGCGTGTTCTGGTCGGCCTTGTCGAGATAAATCCTTTCCCGGATGATGGTCCGACCGTCCGCATGGAACGGAATGCCGCTGGCGTCGTAGGTGCGGGGATTCTTGAGGCCGCGGGTCTCGACCACCAGCGTGTCGTAACGACCGTCGCCGTCCTCATCGACCCATTTTCCGATGGAATAGCCGGCGAATTGCGGGTCCTCATACATGTCTGCGGGAAAATCGCGTCCGTCGGTGTGGATGCGGCGGTTGTCGTGGATGTGCTCAATCAGGATGTAGGTGGTTTTCGGCGTCACCACGATTTCCATCGGCGAATAGACGTGCATGATGCGCGGCATGCCGGGCGAAAGGCAGCGATAGGTGGGGTCGATGCCCTGCCCGCCTGCGGCCTGCTCGGCAAGATCCGCCTGGTAGATGGCCTGGTATTCCGGCGTCAGCGGGGCCTCCTGGCGCGGTCCCAGCCCCTTGGCCGGATCGAAACGAGCGCCGCCGGGATAGCCCCTGACCCACTGGCCCGAAAGGTCGGGGTATTTCGCATCCTCCCGCACCTGCGCATCGGCGCTGGTCGCCCCCAGCACCGCCGCGAGCGCAATGGCGGCAATCGAGCTTCGGTAGAGCATGGGCTGTCCTCTCGGTCATCGCTGATCGGATGCCGGCACGGCATCGCGATGCACATGGGGCTCGCGCCGAAAGTGGCCGACGGCTGAGCGCGCGAACCAAGCATGCCATGTCGACTTTGACAATATGCACCACCGCGGTGGAGCAACCCGATGAGGAATTGCGCGACGATAGGGGTGCCGGTCGCTTCGCGGCGGAACGCCCTCGCACGATCGCGGGCGTTCTTTCGGCGGAACGCGACGTCGTACCGTTCCAGCCCTCCGCGACCCGGGTGGCGGATCGGCGCGGCGAGCGCGGAGTCTTCGTTGCACCAGGAAACTTCGTTTCACCCAAGAAATCTGTGCATCCCCGGCGACGACATGTTGCGGACGAAATCCGACCGGCGCCT
This sequence comes from Xanthobacteraceae bacterium, assembly GCA_036008405.1. Lineage (GTDB taxonomy): Bacteria > Pseudomonadota > Alphaproteobacteria > Rhizobiales > Xanthobacteraceae > JAJPKK01. The sequence goes on along the minus strand of DASYNT010000062.1, from coordinate 4,758 downwards.
AGATCGAAGCGCGTGGGGAACGCCGATTCGGCGGGCTCCGATCTGTGTTCCGCGTGCGCCGGCGCCGCGGGGTTCGTCGAGTCGAAGGACGGAGCAGGAGATGGCGAAAAAGTCGAGCGCCGCGAGCGAGTCCTCCCGCAACAAGCCGAGCAAGCGGGCTCGCGAGACCAAGGCAGCCGCCGTGCTCCAGCGCACCCCGGTTTCCGGTTGGCGCACCAGCGACGAGGACGAGATCAGCCTGCGGCGCTGGCGCGGCAGTACCGAGGTTCTGGATGTCGTCGCGATCGAGCCGGATCGCGGATTTTTCGGCGATTATCGAACCCGCTCGGCCAACCGCGGCGGCTACGAGGTGGAAATAAGAAGCCTCGACGGATTTACCAATTCCTGCGGCTGCATCGACCACAGGGTGAACGGGCTCGGAACCTGCAAGCATGTCGAGGGCGTGCTGGCGGCGCTCCGGCGCGGAAAACCGCGGGCGTTTCGCGCGGCGGTCGCGGCCGGAAGCCCGCGAATCGAGATTTTTCTCGATCGGCACGACGAGGCGACGCCGAAGATCGTCTGGCCGGCGGGGGCGGACGAGACGCGACTGGTGCAGGCACGCCAATGGCTGCGGGCATGGCTCGAAGACGATGCAACGCTGACCACGGCGCCGGACCGGATCGAAGATTTGCTCGCGGCGTTGGCGCAGGCACCGCCGGCCGTGCGGGCGAACATCCGGGTTTCCCGCCATTTCGGCCCGTGGTTGGAGCGGGCGCGGCGGCAGCGCGCGCGGGTCGAAGCGGCCGCCGCCTTTGGCGCCGATCTCGCCGCCGGGCGCGAGACGCTCGACATCCTGACCTGTCCGCTGCTGCCCTATCAGCGCGCCGGGGTGATGCATCTCGCCTTCGGCGAGCGGGCGCTGCTCGCCGACGACATGGGGCTCGGCAAGACCATCCAGGCCATCGGCGGCTGCGAGCTGCTGGCGCGGCGCAAGGGGATAGAACGCGTCCTCATCGTTTGCCCGGCCTCGCTCAAGGCCGAATGGGAAGAGCAGATCGGCCGCTTCAGCGGGCGCACCAGCCGTCTCGTGTTCGGGCCGCGCGCCCAGCGACTGGCGGCCTATCGAGAGCCCGCATTTTTCACCATCGTCAATTACGAGCAGGTATTGGGCGACGCCGACGACATCAACAGCCTGCTCGCTCCCGACGTCGTCGTGCTCGACGAGGCCCAGCGCATCAAGAACTGGCAGACCAAGACGGCGCGCCGCGTCAAGTCGTTGCGTTCCGCGCACGCGTTCGTGCTCACCGGCACGCCGCTGGAGAACCGCATCGACGAGCTCTATTCGATCATCCAGTATCTCGACCCCGAGATCTTCGGGCCGCTGTTTCGCTTCAACCGCGATTTCTACGCGCTCGACGAACGCGGGCGCCCGGTCGACTACAAGAATCTCGCCGCATTGCGCGATCGCGCGTCGCCGCTGATGCTCCGCCGCCGCAAGGCCGACGTCGAGCGCGAGCTGCCGGGCCGCACCGTCAAGAATTATTTCGTGGCGATGGCGCAGGAGCAGAAGCTTCGCTACGAGGATTACCGCCTACCCGCCGCGCAGCTGCTCGCCAAGGCGCAGAAGCGCCCGCTGCGACAGGAAGAATTCGATCGACTCCAGCAATTGCTCGCCTGCATGCGCATGGTCTGCGACACCCCCGCGATTCTCGATCCGACCTGCCGCATCAGCCCCAAGCTCGAGGAGCTGGAGAAAATCCTCGGCGACCTCCTCGAGGAGCCGGACCGCAAGATCATCATCTTCTCCGAGTGGGAGCGGATGCTGACGATGATCCGCGAACTCGCGCTGGAAATGGGCGTCGAGGCGGCCTGGCACACCGGTTCGGTGTCGCAGCAGCGGCGCCGCGCCGAAATCAACCGCTTCAAGCGCGACCCGGCCTGCCGGCTGTTTCTGTCGACCGACAGCGGCAGCGTCGGCCTCAACCTGCAGGTCGCGAGCGCCGTCATCAACGTCGATCTGCCGTGGAACCCCGCCAAGCTCGAACAACGCATCGCCCGAGCCTGGCGCAAGAACCAGACCCGTTCGGTGACCGTCGTCAATCTCGTCGCCGAGCGGAGCATCGAGCACAACATCCTTCATCTGCTCGGCCAGAAGCAGGCGCTCGCCGACGGCGTGCTCGACGGCACCGGCGATCTCGCCGGCCTGAAGATGCCGTCGGGCCGGGGCGCCTTCATCGAGCGCATGCAGGCGATGATGGCGACGCCGGCCCATGGCGCGCCGCGGATGATCTCGGCCGGAGAGGAATTCGTCGGCGATCTGCTCTTCCGTCTCGGCGAAAAGGCGCTTTTCGTCGAGGAGCGCCGCGGCGCCGACGACGGCGTGCGGCTATTCGTCGTTCTCGACGCGGATGGCGAAACGCTGGCGGCCGAGGCCGCCCGGGCCGCGGCCGACCGCGCCGTCACGGTCGAAATCGTGGACCTTCACGCATGGCGGGCGATGGGGCGCCTCGCCGCCGCGGGACTGCTGCAATTCACCGATGGCGGCCGGGAGCTCTACCGATCGCCCGTGCTGCCCACGGAATCCCTCGCCACGGAGTCCCCCACCGCAGGAGCCCCCGAACGGCGAGGCGCGCAAGCGGTCGCCGAGGCCGATCGTGCGTTACGGATGGCCAAGACGCTCGCCGAAGGCGGCTTCCCCGAGGAGGCGCCGGCGCTGCTCGCCAAGTCGTTGCACACGATGGCGTCGGCGCTGATGGCGGCACGCGGCGAAACCCCCGCGGGCGCGCAAGGCGCCGCCAATGCCGACATCCATCACCTGGTCGAATGCGGGGCGTTGCCCGCGGAGGCTCTCGGCCTTCTCGATGCGACGCGCTCGGCGTCGGGCGCCGCGACCGTCGATGACGTGGCGCCGCTGCTGTCCTCGACGACGCGCATCCTCGCCGCAATCGAACGCAACGAGCCGAGCTTGGCGGCGCGAAGGGCGATCTCGGCATGAGGGAGCGCCGATCGCTGCGGGCTGAGGACACTGCCCGCAACTCCGATTGCTGTCGAATTGAGAACTGGTGCGGAGGAGCGCTACCAGCGATATCACCACGAGCCAGCTTACACGTTTCGAGTATTGTAAGGTACGAGTGGGCCAATCGGATTAACGCTCCCATGATTGAACTCAGCCCGTCCGACGGCCGCATGCCGGCCCTCTCGGGTCGGTTGGGTTGTTGAACAACGGTCTGTTTCCTGACAGACTTCCGGCGGTTGGTTTGGAAGGAGGTTCCCATGATCACTCGGACCTGTGTCGCGATCGGTGCGGTGGCCCTTGTTGTGGCGTTAACTGTGTCGTCGGCCTTCGCATGCGGCGCCGGACATCATGCGCGAGCGTCCGCCGTGACGAAGGTAAGCTCCATTACTTCCAGCGCCAAAGCGACAAGGTAAACCACCTACACACCACCTCGTTATGTCTCGCTCCCGGATCATGGCGCGCTCGAACTCGGCGAACACGCCCATCATCTGGAGCATCGCCTTGCCCGCACGCCTTTGCTTTCACGTTAGACCGCTCCGAGGAGACGATTGATGAAGACGTCGCTGACTTTCGCCATTGTCACGCTTTCCGCTGCAACGTTGCTGCTGGCATCTGCCGCCGGTGCCGGGGCGGGAGGCTTCGTCATGGACGCCGGCGCCTGGCGTTACGTCGCGGGCCACAACGGCGGGTACTGGACCTACAACCCCCACTTTCAGCAGCCGGTGTCCCGTCACTGTGTCATCCCAAATGCCTGCGGCTATTATGCTTATGGCTATTGGACGGGGATGCCGAAGTCGCAGTGCGTCTGCCGCTGATCGCCCCACATGCTCCGCCACGCCTGCGGCTAGCTAGGCCCTCGCCAACAAGGGCCACGACACCCGGGCCATTCAGGGGTGGCTCGGGCATCGGTCGATCACCAGCACAGCGGTCTACACGGCGCTGGCGCCGAATCGGTTCAAAGACTTCTGGCGGGAGTGAGTGCCTCGCGGTGGCGTTGCACTGAAAACGGCTCCGGACATTTGAGCGATGGGCGATGCGCCTGGCGTCAGCTTCACGGCGTCGAAGGCGCGGAAGCACAGGCGCATCGCCCGATACAAGCCGCTAGGGCAGATAAACCGCCTTCGGCCGCTCATTCAGTTCGATGCGGGTTCCCCACGGGTCGGTGACGAATGCGATCCCGACGCCAACGTCGTTCACGCGGTAGGCCCCGTCAGCGTCGAGCTTGACGCCGGCCGCCTCCATCTTGGCGATGAACGCTTTAAGATCCTTCACATCGAAACCGATGTGATCGAGGACCCGGCCCTTCGTCGGCCCCTCTGCAACATTGGCCTTGCTCCAGCGCAGCTGGAGGCCGGGGACGTCGGAGACCGGCGCATTGTTGCGCACGCTCGCCTTGGCGCCGAAGACCTTGCCGTACCAGGCCTGGCTCTGGGCGATCGCATTCTCGGGCAGGAAGAAATGCACGTGCTTGCTGCGGATCGGCTCTTTCTGGTTCTTGTCTTCCTGAATTTCGATTTTCAGTCCGTCGGTCGTCGTCACCCAGCCCTGGTCCAGCCTGCCGGGGGCGCCCGGCTCGAAGGGAACCCCTGCAGCCTTCCATTTGGCGACGGCCTCCTGGACGTTCGGGACATGGCGTAATCGCGGGGTAACGACTGCCGGTACAGGCTGGCCTCCGCGCAACGCCAAAGGAGCGAGACCATGTCCCAGAGCAAGCAGTATGTCGGCCTCGACGTATCACTGAAGGAGACATCGATCTGCGTCAT
>DASYNT010000061.1:0-4811 GCA_036008405.1 Xanthobacteraceae bacterium | reverse complement strand
GTGGATCACCGCATTCACGTCCGGCCGCGCCTTGTATATTTCGCCGTGGATGAAGCGCTCGATGAACATGCTGCGGCCGCGCTGGTCGACCGGATTGGAATCGAGGTCGAACTCCATGATGTCGGCGGCCGTCACGTTCGCAGGAGACATGGCGCGCGAGATCAGGTAGCGGTTCGGATTGGCCGGATGGCGGATGCTGACATGGCCGTAGGCATCGAGCACGCCCTGATCGGCCAGGATCCGATGCGCCGCGACGAGATCCTTGATCAAGGCGGCATCGACCGGGCCGCCCGTAACCGGTGCCTGGGCGGCGGCAAGGTGGGCGCCGGCCACCAGCGTCAGCAGGGCGAATGCGGCCACCCGCACAAAAGGCATGTCTCTGCTCCCGACTTTGCGTGTCTGGTTCGATCATAGCATGTGAACGCCAGGCGCGCTGGCGCGACCCGCAGGTTCGTGAACTCGCAGGCTCAATTCGGATGCACGGAAACGCAAACCCTCTTCCTCGCGCTTGTGATGTCAAGTATTCATGGCCGGCTGTCCGTCTGCATCGGGAGGATCACATGCATTCCGGCCGTAAGAAAATTGCCGTCGCGCTGTTCGCGACCGCCGCCGCCGTGGGATTGGCGAACGCCCAGGCGAGCTATCCATGCGTCAATGACGCGCCGAATCCCTACAAGCAGGTCAACGGCTGGGAGAAGATGCCGCGCCATTGGGGTCCGACCAACAACGTCTATGTCGACGGCGGGGACAACGTCTGGGTGATGGACCGCTGCGAGACGAAGGGATGCGACGGCTCGGAGGAATCTCCGATCTGGAAATTGTCCGCCGACGGAAAACCGGCAAAGAACTTCGGCGCCGGAATGTTCACCTTCCCGCACACGGTCAAGCCCGATGCGGACGGCAACATCTGGGCGATCGACGGCGACGCCAAGGACGGCAAGGGCAATCAGGTGTTCAAGTTCTCGCCGGACGGCAAGCTGCTGTTGACGCTCGGCAAGGCCGGCCAAGGCGGCAGCGGCACCGACGTGTTCGACCGGCCGACCGGCATCGCCTTCGCGCCCAACGGCGACGTCTTCATCTCGGAGGGCCATGCGCCCGGCTTCGGCAATTCGCGCATCATGAAGTTCGACAAGAACGGAACGTTCATCGAGAGCTTCGGTCACCTGGGATCGGGCGACGGCGAATTGAAGGGCCCTCACGTGCTGGCCTTCGACAGCCAGGGACGCCTGTTCGTCGCCGACCGCAGCAACAGCCGCGTCGCGTTCTTCGACCAGGACGGCAAGTTCCTCGGCGCCTGGCACCAATTCGGCCGGCCGAGCGGCATCTTCATCGACAAGAACGACATGCTGTACGTCTCCGATTCCGAATCCGAAGACGCGCCCGGCAAAGACACCAACAATCCGGGCTGCAAGCGCGGCATCCGCGTCGGCTCCCTCAAGGACGGCAAGGTGCAATTCTACATCCCGCCGCCACCGGTTCGCGACCCGAAGTTTCCCCCGCCCGAAGGCGTCGCGGCCGACAGCCACGGCAACATCTATGCCGCGGCCGTCCCGGCCATGGAGGTCTACAAGTACGTCAAAAACTAACCCGTACGCGGGGAAGGGAGTAGGGAAGCGGTTCGATCACGCGATTTGAAGCGGTCGATCGCGGACGATTCCTAAGCCGCTTCGCGGTCGGCGTCGCGGCGGCGATCGTCGGCGACGAGCTCCTCGCAATAGAGCCGCGCGTCCTCGCGCGCGGCCTCGGCCGCGAAGCGCCGCAGCAGGATCAGCAGCGGCTCGATGTCGCCGACATCGGTGCTTTCGCAGCTCGTCAGCACGCGCTCGACCACGCGCCGCTTGAGCCGGCTCGAGGTGGCGTATTCGCCGTCATCCTCTGCATCGCGGATCGCCCCGATCGCCTCGCGGAACGCCACCCAGGCCGAAGCCGGCATGCCGGCTTTCACATAAATGGCGCGGAATCCCGCAGCGCCCCGATCGTGAATGAGGGCCTGGACGCGGGCAAGCGGCAACCCTGACAGCTCGGCCAGCGCATCCTCGAGCATCGCCACGTTGCCCGACAGCAGCGCGCGAAGCACGAGGCCGGCGGTGAGCTGGCCGCTGCTGCGCAGATGCCGGATCAGGGGACTTGTGTCGGAATCCGGCGCCAGCGCGGCGATCGCGACCGTGGCTCTTTCGCAGGCGTCGCGCACCACCCGGTCGGCACGGCCGCGGCTGAGCCATGCGCGGTCGACCACGAAATCCGCCAGCAGGGACGACATCAGCCCCATCAACCCATGGCGCGCGGCGAGCGGCAGATCGGGCCGCGCGAACAGTGCCTCGCGGATCGCGCCGAGGTGCCCGAACCGCGCCACGATGCGGTCGATCGAAGCCGGCGCAAAATCGGCATCGGGATTTTCGACGGCGACGAGGCAGGCCTCGGCGGAACCGACCTCGGCGAGCGCGGCGGCGACCGCGCACTGCAACGGGGCGCGCGAGGCGATCGCGGCCTGAAGATCGCACCCGCTGGTCGCCACGAGATCGACGAGCTCGGCGTCGATGAACAGCGGCGAGCGCGCCAGCACCAGAGCGGCGATGTCGGCATGGTCGCAGGCGAGCGCATGAATCACGGCATAGGGAGCGTCCGCGCTCCCGGCCAGCGCTTCGGCGAGCGCCAGGCGCACCAGCGGCGAAGGATCGTCGAGCAGCATGATCATCGCGCCCTCGGCGGTGGAGCGATCCTCGCTGGAAAGGTCGGAGTAGAGGTAGGCCCGCGCCAGGGCGCCGGTCGCCTCGGCCCGCTCGCCGGCGGGGGCGGTGCGCACCCAATGGAGGAACTGACGGACGATCATCGATGGACCACGCTCTTGTCGCCGTACCCGCCCCGGCGCCGGCCGATTGCGGCGTGGCGCCGATCCAGAGGCAGTCTAGGCGGCGAGCATTAAAAATTCGTTCACCATGTTTGTTGAGGAAGAATTCACGGCTGGCCGGCGGGGTGATACGGCCGGGACTTGGTCCGAGCCCGCGCTGTCCTCGCTCTCACCGGGCGCTACGCTTCGACGCCGGTGCGCTTCGGGTTCGCCGCCCCGGCAGATATGGTAAACGAAGCGTCAACGCGTGGGGGCCGACGCCCCCGGAGGAGATCAGACCATGCCCGAGACGACGACGGCGCATCGCCACAAGCGCGGCGGCCTCTATTTCGACGATTTCGTCGCCGGCGAGGTGTTCGAGCACCGCTACTACCGCACCGTCACGCAGATGGACAACATGCTGTTCTCCAACATGACGCTCAACCCGCAGCCGCTCCATATCGACCGGCATTTCTGCGAGCAGGAGACCGAATGGGGCCAGCCGCTGATGAACTCCCTGTTCACGCTCGGCCTGATGATCGGCATGTCGGTATCCGACCTCACTACCGGCACCACCATCGCCAATCTCGGCATGACCGAGGTGAAATTTCCCCATCCGGTGTTCGAGGGCGACACCCTCCACGCGACCACCGAGATCATCGGCAAGCGTGCCTCGAAGTCGCGGCCGGGGGCCGGCATCGTCGAGCTGCTGCACCGCTGCTACAACCAGGACGACAAGCTGGTGGCGGAATGTCACCGCAGCGCCTTCATCCGCATGCGTCCGGCTTGAGATGCGTTCCCTGCTGTTCGTGCCCGCCGACGCCCTGGCCAAGCTCGACAAGGCGCTCGGCGCCGGCGCCGACGCGATCATCGTCGACCTCGAGGATTCGGTCGCGCCGGAGCGCAAGGCCGCGGCGCGCGACGCGGCAGCCGCGTTTCTCGGCATGGCCGCGGGGCGCCCCGGCCGGCCGCGCCTGCTGGTGCGCGTCAACGGCCTCGCGACCGGCCTCACCGATGCCGACCTCGACGCGGTGGTGGCGGCGCGACCCGACGCCATCATGCTGCCGAAGGCGGAAGGCGCCGCCAGCGTCATCCATGCCGACGCCAAGCTTGCCGTACGCGAAGCGCTGCACGGCCTGCCCGACGGCCACGTCGGGATCGTCGCCATCGCCACCGAGACAGCGCGGTCGCTGTTTCTCGCCGGCACCTATCGCGAGGCGAGCACACGGCTCACGGCGCTGACCTGGGGCGCGGAAGACCTTTCCGCCGACCTCGGCGCCGAAGCGAACCGGGACGCGCAGGGCGATTTCCTCGATCCCTATCGGCTCGCCCGTGCGCTCTGCCTCGCCACCGCGGCGGCCGCCGAGGTCGTTGCGCTCGACACCGTCTATGTGGATTTCCGCAACGAGGCGGGCCTGCGCCGTGAATGCGAGGAGGCCCGCCGCGACGGCTTCCAGGGCAAGATGGCGATCCATCCCGCCCAGGTCGCGACCATCAACGACGTGTTCACGCCCAAGCCCGAGGCGATCGCCAAGGCCAAGGCGATCGTCGCCGCCTTTGCGGGGCAGCCGGGAGCGGGCGTGGTCGGGATCGACGGCGTGATGTATGACCGCCCGCACCTCGCCAAGGCGCTGCGCCTGCTGGCGCGGGCGCAGGCGGCGGGAGCGGCGACCGCAGGCTAAGGACTCGTTCGCCAACAATCGATTCAGTTTTCGTCCCCTCTCCCGCTTGCGGACGCTTGCGGGGGAAGGTCGGGACGCTATTCCACGGCACAGACTCGCTACGAGAGCCCCCTCCCCGACCCTCCCCCGCAAGCGGGAGAGGGGACGAAAACTGAATCGATTTTTGGCGGACGAGTTGCTGATCTCTACCAGGTGGATGGGCGGCGATGCGCCGTCGCCGCTGCGCCGCCTCGCGTCCGCGATCGTCACGCCGCGCTCGCCGCCGGCATCGCGCATTCGGCCATCGTCTTCTGCCATGACGG
>DASYNT010000060.1:0-3339 GCA_036008405.1 Xanthobacteraceae bacterium | reverse complement strand
GTGACCATCAGCACGTTGACCTTTTCATCCGGCGGGCGGATCGCCTGCGGGTCGGGGCTGCATAAGGTCAGCAGGGCGGGATCGAAACTGTCCCACACGGTCGGATCGGTATAGGCCGGCTTGAGCGCGTTGTAATCGAGTCCGGGAATCCGCTTCACATAGGGCAGCGGCGGCATGTTCATGATCGACATGCACGGAACCTTGGCGGTCGACACCGCATCGAGCAACTCGCGCACGCCCGGCGAACGGTACTGCGGCTCCTGCATGGCGAGCCCGACCAGATCGTAATCCTTCGGGTTGGTGTTGGCGGCGCCCCCGGCCGTGACCTTGCCCGGCAGCTTGCGCGAATCGATCTCGATCGGGTCCTTGCGGCCCTTCACCGGCAGGCGCACGCGGAAGCCCTCGGCGTTGATCAGGTCGGCCTCGGCCGGCAGGCACACCAGGTGAACCGAATGGCCGCCGAACATGATCTTCGAGGCCAGCAGCGACCCGTAGGAGGCACCCATGATCAGAATCTTGTACGTCGCCGGCATAGAAACTCCTCCCTTGTCGCGGTGAAAATTCGGTCCGTCTCGTGGCCGTCATGGTATTCGGCCCAGCTTGGCGATTCAATCGACCATCGACGTTCGCGCATCGGAACATCATTGGAACATCGAAGAAATCAGCCGGTTGCCTGTCGCCGAGCGGCCACGACACGGTGAACGGACGATGAAAGCGCCGCACCGACGCCGGCCGCACCCCGGGGGCGGGTTCGCTTCCGGTTCCCAGCCGGGCCGGTCCTGTTCCCTTCGCCTGCGCCTGACCGGGAAATTTGGCGGCGTGGCGGAGGCCGGTGACCTCTACCGCAGGGCAATATCGTCGCCTACATCAGTGGCCATCGGATGCCTCGTTCGGGTCCGTTCCATCACGCTGGTGCCGGCCGCGCCACCTTGGGCGATCGGGACAACGGGAGTTTTTCGCAATGAATTTCGAGAAGTACACCGACCGCGCCCGCGGGTTCGTCCAATCCGCCCAATCGCTGGCCCAGCGCGAAGGCCACCAGCAGTTCTCGACCGAGCACCTGCTCAAGGTGCTGCTCGACGATCCCGAGGGGTTGGCCGCCGGGCTCATCGACCGATCCGGCGGTCGCTCGCGCGAGGCGCTGGCCGCCGTCGAGGCGGCGCTCGCCAAGCGTCCGAAGGTCGAGGGCAGCGGCGCCGGCCAGCTCTATATGGAGCCGGCCCTGGCACGCGTGTTCGAAACCGCGGAGAAAGTGGCGGACAAGGCCGGCGACAGCTTCGTGACCGTCGAGCGCATGCTGCTTGCGCTCGCGCTCGAAAAGGACTCCGAGGCCGGAAAGATCCTGTCCCGCGCCGGAGTGACGCCACAGAATCTCAATGCCGCCATCGAGGCCCTGCGCAAGGGCCGTACCGCCGATTCGGCTTCGGCCGAGAGCGCCTATGATGCGCTCAAGAAATACGGCCGCGATCTCACCCAGGCGGCGCGCGACGGCAAGCTCGATCCGGTGATCGGCCGCGACGAGGAAATCCGGCGCACCATCCAGGTGCTGTCCCGCCGTACCAAGAACAATCCGGTGCTGATCGGCGAGCCCGGCGTCGGCAAGACTGCCATCGTGGAAGGCCTCGCCTTGCGCATCGTCAACGGCGACGTGCCGGAGAGTCTGAACGACAAGAAGCTCATCGCCCTCGACATGGGCGCGATGATTGCCGGCGCGAAATATCGCGGCGAGTTCGAGGAGCGGCTCAAGGCGGTGCTGCAGGAGGTGACGTCGTCGGACGGCAACATCATCCTGTTCATCGACGAGATGCACACGCTGGTCGGCGCCGGCAAGGCGGACGGCGCCATGGACGCCTCCAATCTGCTCAAGCCGGCCTTGGCGCGCGGCGAACTGCACTGCATCGGCGCCACCACGCTCGACGAGTACAAAAAGCACGTCGAGAAGGATGCGGCGCTGGCGCGGCGGTTCCAGCCGGTGTTCGTGTCCGAGCCGACCGTCGAGGATACGGTCTCGATCCTGCGCGGGCTCAAGGACAAGTACGAGCAGCACCACGGCGTGACCATCACCGATTCGGCGATCGTCGCGGCGGCGACGCTGTCGAACCGCTACATCACCGACCGCTTCCTTCCCGACAAGGCGATCGATCTCATCGACGAGGCGGCGGCGCGGCTCAAGATGCAGGTCGATTCCAAGCCGGAGGCGCTCGACGCCATCGATCGCGACATCGTGCGGCTGCGCATCGAGCAGGAGGCCCTCAAGAAGGAGCGCGACGCCGGCTCGCGTGACCGGCTCAAGACGCTGGAAAAAGAGCTCAAGGATCTCGAGAAGCGCTCGGCCGACCTCACCAGCCGATGGAAGTCGGAGAAGGAAAAGCTCAGCGAGGCCCAGAAGCTCAAGACCGAGCTGGAGCAGGTGCGCACCGAACTCGCCAATGCGCAGCGGCGCGGCGAATACCAGCGCGCCGGCGAACTCGCCTATGGCCGCATTCCGGAGCTGGAAAAGAAGCTGAAGTCGGTCGAAGCGTCCGAAGGCAAGACCGCCATGGTCGAGGAAGCCGTCACCGCCGACCACATCGCCCAGGTGGTGTCGCGCTGGACCGGGGTTCCGGTCGAGCGCATGCTCGAAGGCGAGAAGGAAAAGCTGCTGCACATGGAGAAAAGCCTCTCGGCCCGGGTCGTCGGTCAGGCCGAGGCGGTGCGGGCGGTGTCGACGGCGGTTCGCCGCGCCCGCGCCGGTCTGCAGGACCCGCATCGTCCGATCGGCTCGTTCATCTTCCTCGGGCCCACCGGCGTCGGCAAGACCGAACTCACCAAGGCGCTCGCCGGGTTCCTGTTCGACGACGAGAACGCCATGATCCGCCTCGACATGTCCGAATACATGGAGAAGCATTCGGTGGCCCGGCTGATCGGGGCGCCGCCCGGCTATGTCGGCTATGAGGAGGGCGGCGCGCTGACCGAAGCGGTACGGCGGCGGCCCTATCAAGTCGTGCTGTTCGACGAGATCGAGAAGGCCCATCCCGACGTCTTCAATGTTCTGCTGCAGGTCCTCGACGACGGACGTCTCACCGACGGGCAGGGCCATACCGTCGACTTCCGCAACACGCTGATCGTGATGACCTCGAATCTGGGCGCGGAATATCTCGTGAGCCAGCCCGAGGGGCAGGACAGCGACGCCTTGCGCGATCTCGTGATGGGCGCGGTGCGGGCGCATTTCCGGCCGGAATTCCTCAACCGGGTCGACGAGATCATCCTGTTCCACCGGCTGCGGCGCGAGGACATGGCGCGGATCGTCGACATCCAGATCAAGGCACTGGACAAGCTGCTGGTCGACCGCAAGATCGT
>DASYNT010000059.1:0-13118 GCA_036008405.1 Xanthobacteraceae bacterium | reverse complement strand
CCAGGGTGGTTGCATTGGCGCCGTCGGGCGCTGCTGCTCCGGTGTCATCGTTCGTTCACGCGAGAGAGGATCGTAGAACCATGAAAATCATGCGCAAGCTTTGGCTCGGTGCGCTGGCGCTGCTCGCTGCCGTGATGGCGGGCGGGGCGCCCGCGGCCGCGCAACAACAACAGCCCAACATCATTATGATTATGGGCGACGATATCGGCATCTGGAACATCAGCGCCTACCATCGTGGCTTGATGGCGGGCCGGACGCCCAATCTCGACCAGCTCGCCGCCGAGGGTATGATGTTCACCGACTACTACGCCGAGGCCAGCTGTACAGCGGGCCGCGCGAACTTCATCACCGGCGAATTGCCGATCCGCACCGGGCTCACCACCGTCGGTCAGGCCGGCGCGGCAATCGGCATGCCGGATGAGGCGCCGACCATCGCCACGGTATTGAAATCCATGGGCTATGCCACCGGGCAGTTCGGCAAGAACCATCTGGGCGACTTGAACCGGTTCCTGCCCACGCTGCACGGCTTCGACGAGTTCTATGGCTACCTCTACCACCTCGACGCGATGGAGGACCCCTGCCATCGAAACTACCCGCCCGCACTCAAGGAAACGGTGGGGCCGCGTCACATGGTTCACAGCTTTGCGACAAATGTAGACGACATGACGGTCCAGCCACGTTGGGGCAAGATAGGCAAGCAAAGGATAGAGGACGACGGTGAGCTGTGTCCGAAACGAATGGAAACGGTCGACGACGAAATTCTCGCCAACGCGTTGAAGTTCATCGACAAGGCCAGGACGGATCGCAAGCCGTTCTTCGTGTGGCTCAATCCCACGCGTATGCATGTGATCACGCACCTCTCCGAGAAGTACGAGAACATGCGGACCCCGGAGAACGGCTGGTCCATCGAAGAGGCTGGCATGGCCCAGCTCGATGATATCGTCGGTTCGGTGACGAAGTACCTCAAGGACAATGGTCTCGATCAGAACACGATCCTCGGGTTCACCACCGACAATGGCACCGAGAACTTCACTTGGCCGGATGGCGGCCAAACGCCGTTTGCCGGCGGCAAGGGGACAGTGATGGAGGGCGGCTTCCGCTCGCCGATGATCATCCGCTGGCCGGGCAGAGTGCCGGCGGGCAAGGTGGAGAACGCCGTCGTTTCGGGGCTAGACTGGTTTCCGACCTTCGTGGCGGCGGCCGGCAATGCAAACATCGCCGAGGAACTCAAGAAGGGCAAGCAGCTCGGGGACCGCACCTACAAGGTCCATCTCGACGGCTACAACCAGATGGACCTTATTACCGGCAAAGGACCCTCGACGCGCAACGAAGTTTTCTACTTCGCTGAGACCACGCTCGGCGCGGTGCGTATCGGTGACTTCAAATACCGGTTTATCGACCAGCCCAACGGCTGGTTCGGCGGCACGGTCAAGGTTGACTGGCCAATCCTCGTGAACCTGCGGCTTGATCCTTTCGAGCGAACGGGGCTGAACCAATCACTCTTTGTGAAGGACTGGTGGGCCTTCGAGTTCTGGCGCTTTGTCTTCGTGAGTCAGGAGGTGGGGAAGTATGCGCAGACTTTCATCGACTTTCCACCGATGCAGGCGGGCGCGAGCTTCAACCTCAGTGCCCTAAAGGCGGAGCTTGATAAAAAAATTGCGGCTCACGCGGCACAATAGAAGACGCCCCGCTAACCACGCCGCGCCGTCCCTCGCCTCGAGCGGACGGTGCGGCCTTGCGCGGTCGTGGCGGCTGACTTAAGCGTAATCCTCGTCCGGCGCGTTCTGCGGGCCCGAAGCGTCGGCCCGCACCGGTCACGACGACTCGGGTCACGATGAGAAACCCGGGTCACGAAGAGGAAAAGGTCCATGTGTCATCTGCGATTGCTGGTGCTCGCGGCAGCGCTTGCCGCGTCGGCGGGCGCCGTTCATGCCGGTCCTTGCGCACAACAGATCGCCCTCACGCAGGCCCGGTTCGATGCCAAGCTCGAGGCGGCGGCCCGCAAGGGGCCGACGGCGCGCGAAACCAATGCGGCGACCGACCACCGCCAGCCGACCCCGGAGTCGATCGCGGCGGCGGAGAGCAGGATCGGTGACATCTCGCCCGGCGTCGTGAGGGTGATCGAGACCGGCATGGCGCGCGCCCGCGAGGCGGACGCCGCCGACGACCGGACCGTCTGCGAGCAGGCCCTCGCCGAGGTGCAGCGGGCGCTCGGTCCATAATCGTAGCGGATGGACAAGGCCGCATTTTCGACGCCAGCGCGCGCCATGATCGCGAAAGCCGCGGATGTTTCGTGGTCGGATCGTGCTCGAGCGCCCTGAGCTCTCAGCAGGCGAAATTCATGTTTCCATATATGGCGACCTCATGCTGAAGGGGCTGTGACCTTGGCACGCAAACCGGGCAAGCCGTCCGCCAAACGCGGACCGCAGAAGCCTCCCGTGGAGGCGATTTCCCCGACGCGCACGCCAATTGAACCGCCGCCGCGGCTGCAATCCGGCCCACCTTTCCGGCGCGGCATCTGGATCATCGCGGCGATTGCGGTCGCGATCTGCGCCGCCGGCGGGCTGGGATTTTATGCGGCGACCGACGGGCTGCGCCAGGTTCCGTGGGCGGATCGTTCCGACACCGACGCGAAGCCGGCGACCTTCGTCGGCAGCGAGGCCTGCGCCGGCTGCCACCGCGCCGAGGCCGAGCACTGGCGATCGTCCCAGCACAAGCACGCCATGGACCACGCGACCGACGCATCGGTGCTGGGAAATTTCGACGATGCCGGCTTTGAATATTACGGCGTGCGTTCACGTTTCTTCCGCAAGGACGGCAAATTCCTGGTCGAGACCGACGGGCCCGACGGCAAGCTCGCCACTTTCGAGGTGAAATACACGTTCGGCGTCGATCCCCTGCAGCAATATCTGGTCGAGTTCCCCGAAGGCCGGGTGCAGGCGCTGTCGCTCGCCTGGGATACGCGGCCCAAGGACAAGGGCGGCCAGCGCTGGTTCCATCTCTACCCCAACGAAGAGATCAAGCATGACGATATCCTGCACTGGACCAAGCTGAACCAAAACTGGAATTACATGTGCGCCGAGTGCCATTCGACCGGCGTGCGCAAGAATTATGACGCCGGCGGGGATCGCTTTGCGACCAGCTTCGCCGAAATCAGCGTGGGGTGCGAGTCGTGTCATGGACAGGGCTCGCGCCACCTGGATTGGGCCCATGCCCGGGACCGCACGTTCCCCTTCGGCAAGAGCGAAGACCCGAAAATGGGGCTGCTCGTGCGGTTCGACGAACGGCGCGGAATCGCCTGGACGATCAATGCCAACACCGGCAATGCCGAGCGCAACTTCACGCCGGCGCTGCTGCGCAAGGAGGTCGAGACCTGCGGGCTCTGCCACGCCCGCCGCGGCGTGTTTTCCGAGGACTGGATCCCCGGGCGCGAACTGTCCGATACCCATGCCGTCTCGCCGATAAACCGCGGGCTGTACCAGGCCGACGGGCAGATGCTCGATGAGGTCTACAATTACGGCTCGTTCAAGCAGAGCAGGATGTTCGCCGCCGGCGTCACCTGCAGCGATTGCCATGAGCCGCACGGCGCCGCGCTTCGTGCGCCGGGCGGGGACGTCTGCCTGCAGTGCCACGCCGCCGACAAATACGCCGGGGCGGCGCACCGCCATCACGAATCGGTCGATCCTGCGCCGACCTGCGTGTCATGCCACATGCCCGCCCGCACCTACATGGTCGTCGATGTCCGGCACGACCACAGCTTCCGGATTCCGCGGCCTGACCTGTCAGCCAAGTTCGGCACGACGAATGCCTGCACCGACTGCCATGCCGACAAGTCGGCGGAATGGGCGGCATCGGCCATCGAGGGCTGGCACGGGCCGAACCGAAAAGGCTTTCAGAATTATGCCGAGGCGTTTCATGCGGCGTGGAACGCGAGCGCGGATGCGCCGGCGCTGCTTGCCGCCGTAGCGTCCAACCGGGCGACGCCGGGGATCGCGCGCGCGAGCGCATTGGCCGAGCTCGCGCCTTACGTTTCGTCATCGAACATGGAAGCGGCGCACACTGGGCTCAGCGACCCCGACCCGATGGTCAGGATCGGCGCCCTCGAGATGTTGGGTTCGGTGTCCCTCGACCACCTTTGGCCGCTGGCGTCGCCGCTGCTTTCCGATCCGGTGCGCGGTGTCCGCATCCGGGCGGCGGCGCTGCTCGCCGCAATGCCGACCGCAAGTCAGCCGCCCGCCGACCGCGAAGGCTTCGAGCGCGCCGCAGCGGAGCTCGTCGCCGCGCAGCGTCTCAACGCCGACCGCCCCGAGGCGCGCTCGGCGCTGGGAGACTTTTACGTCCTGCGCAAGGCCTATGCCGAGGCGGAATCCGAATACAAGGCGGCGCTCGAGCGCAGCCCGCAATATGCGCCGGCCTCGATCAATCTGGCCGACCTCTACCGGCAGACCGGACGGGACGGCGACGGCGAGAGCGTGTTGCGCATGGCGATCTCGACGTCGCCGAAAGATGCCGGGCTGCACCATGTGCTCGGCCTCGCGCTGACCCGGCTCAAGAAGCCCGACGATGCGCTGGCCGAGTTCGCCCGCGCGGCCGAGCTCGAACCCGACCGGGCGCGATATGCCTATGTCTACGCCGTCGCGTTGCATACGGCCGGCCGCGCCGACGAGGCGATGACCGTCCTGAAGGACAACCTGGCAAGGCATCCGGATGACCGCGACACCCTGCTCGCACTGGTGAGCTACGACCGTGACGCAGGAAACATCGGCGCCGCGCTCGAATATGCCGAGCGGCTCGCCCGCAACGCGCCGAACGATAAAAGTCTTGCCGGCCTCGTCGAGGACCTCCGGCGCCGGGAGAACAAGCCGCAGTGATTTGACGGCCGCAGCCGGCGTTCAACGTCGCTGCTGCCTCCGCACCGCCTGCGCCAGCGGCATCTGAGGCGCCTCGGAGGCGCCCTCCCCGCCGGGATCCGGCAGGGTGACGGTCTCGGTGCGGTCGTCCTTTTCGAGCATCGCTTCGCGGCCATGCACCGACCGCAGCACCCATCCCTCATGGGCCTCGCCGGTCCGCAGGCGAACGACCATCTGGCTGGTGGTTTCCATGAACAGCGCGATGCCTTCGCTCTCGCCGGCGATGGTGCCGAGCAGCGCCAATGACGGGTGTTCCGGCGGCGGCGGTGGCGGCGGCGGTGGCGGTGCGGCCACCGGCACGAAAGGCCGGTTGACGACGACTGGCGGCGGCGGCCGCCGCGACGGTGAAAAGATCGGCCGGTCGCGGGTATTGTTCAACTGAGTCAGCGGAATCCCCCATAGTGGGTTGCCGCTGACCACGCGCCCGTCCGGCAGGCTCCCACGAGACGGCGCCGGCACGAGTTCTGCCCGCAGCCCGGACCCGGCACTATTCTGCGCATGAGCCGGCGCGCCGGTGGCAAACGTCGCCGCCATTGCAACGGCGACGGCACCGGCGAGCCGGAAATAGGGATGATGCGGGTTCATTTCGTAGCCTGCCATTGGGCTGAAACGGAAATCAGGACGCGCATCTTGCCGCCGGGCATACCCGGAGCGAGCGCCGGGGCCTGCACCACCAACTGATCGACGAACAGGAACGGCATGCCGGCTTCGATATTATAGAGGAGGTCCTGAAGGGCCGGCTGCGCGACCTCGCAGTTCGCGGTCACGTTGATGAAGCCATCCTTCACCTGAGGCCCCTGCAAATCCACCTGGGAAGAAACGATATTGCCGCCGACCTTCATGATCGCTCCGGCCACCCGCTGCAGCAGTTCCGCCCCGGCCACGGTTACGGTCGGGCCCTCGAGCAGCGGCGAACCGGTCGCGCCCGTGGTATCGCCCCCGGGCACGGCCTTGAGGCGCCCTTCCAGGCGGGCCAACGTATCGGCCGCATCCGCCACCGCCCCCCGGCGATCGAAAATATCCATGATCGAGGACAGGGTCACGGCGACGAAGACGAGCACGATTGCCGCATAACCGATCGCGGAACCGAACGGGATGCGCGCGAGATGGCGTTCGATGAATTTCCAGGCGTTCATGTGTCCAACCGGAAATGGGGCTTGATGCGGGCCTCGATGTGGAAGCGTTCGCCGGGTTCGCCGGGAGACTGCGTCGACGGCGCAAAGAAAGCGGCATGCTCGAAATGAGGCGACTGCTCGATCAGGCGAACGAGCGACGGCGCATCGCGGGTGAGCCCGGTCACCTGCACCTTGCCGCCCTCGATCCGCAACTCGGTGACGAAGGTGTGATCCGGAAGCACTTTCGACAGCGCCTCGAGGACGATCACGCTGGCCGGCGTCGTCTGCTTGCGGCGCTCCAGCATGCGCAGCGCGCCGCCGCCGTCCTGGCCGAGGCGCATGGCCGCGCGGCGCGCCGTGATCTTGCTCGAGAGAGCCTGCTGCTCGCTGTCCAGGCTGTCCGCGGCAATGGAGGAGACGCCGATCGATACCACTGCCATAGCTGCGGTCACGGCGAACGCCAGCATCAGACTCCGCCGGATGTGAGTGACCTCGATCCGCCCTCGGCTCTGCTGCTCGAACACCTTCAGCGGATCGGCTCCGCCGACGGCGTCCTGGGGAACGGTAGACACGACGATGGAGGCGGCGCCGAGGTCGGCGAGCGCCTGCACGTAGGGCGCGACCACGGCGCGCGCGGTCGCAGCGACGGTCAGCTGGATGCGGTCATTCGCCGCCTCGGTGGGCGGCGTCCAGCTGTACACGGCCTCGCTCACCGTCCAGGGGGTGAGGCGATCGATCTGGGCCCGGACGATGCCCTCGAGGAACTCGGCGGCCCGTTTGGGCAATTCCAGCGGTCGGAACATGAAGCGGTCCGGCCGCAGGACCAATTCGGCGCGGCTGCCGTGCAGCATCTCCAGCCAGTCCGCAGACAGCGTATCGGTCACCGCACCCTGCCCAATCCGGATGCGCTGGTCGGGCAAGCTCGCCTCCTTGGCCTCCCTGGCCTCCCTGGCCTCCTTGGCCTCCTTGGCCTCCACCGCCGTACCCGGCGCGAAAGAAGGATAGAATCGCGCTCTGAGCTCGTTGACCTTGCCGATGGCCTTGGCGCGAAGAATCTGCAACTCGTCGGGATCATGCCGAAGCGCATGAAGCGTGAACGTATCCGGCTCGACCTCGATCAGTTGGACCCGGCGATGCGATCCAAACCACCGATCGAGCAGGGAATGGACGTTCCCGGCAACGGAATCGATCCACCGTGAAAAGCTCTCGCCGATCTGCCCAAGGATGTTCATCGCAACCCCATGCCGGTCCGAAGCTGTCCCGGACCATTATTGGCGTCATCGCGCCAATACAAGACGTGATAGGGAGCCTCCGAGGTGCCGGTCATGATGACGACCTCGGCATCGACCCGCCGGCCATTGTCGAACGCGATCCGCACCTGCACCCGATAGGCGTCGCTCGAATCGGCGGTTGCCCCCTCCTGGCTCGGGCCCAGCAATCGCGGCAGGGATTGCTCGTCCACGGAGCCCGCCTCGCGCTGGTCGAGAAACGCATTCAGCAGCGCCGGGGTCATCCCGGGCAGCGCCGCAATCACCTCCGGTGCGGCATCCAGCACATTGACCCCGGCAAGGCCGCTATAGACCGTAACGAAAGGCATCATGCGTTCGATCAGCGCGGGCGTCAGTCCATATACCAGCCAGAGTTCGTCCGTGTGAGCAAACGGCCCCCCACGGGGCGAGTATTTGAGCCCTGCAGAGCGATACAGCCCGTCCTCGTCTGGCGTTGCCCCGGGTTTCGGCGGGTCCCGCCAGCCGACGATCCGGTTGGCATATTCGACCGCGTCGTCGCTCTTCACGCCGAACGCCGCGAACAGGCCGGCCAGCATCGCCAACGGCGCCTCGTTGAGATCGATGCGGGCGGCCTCCGAGACGAAGGTCACGCCGACATTGGCCGCCCCCGCGCGGAAGCGGAAGCTGCCGCGGGAGGGCCGTCGCGGCTTCGCACCGCCGGGGCCGCCGGGGACGCCGGGGACTTGGAGGTCCTTGGCATCTTTCGTCGACGAAAACTGGTAGGCGGTGAGTTCGAGGCTGGTCGTCACCAACAACTCGGCCTGCAACGAATCGTCCGAGGCGGCGAGCGCCGACGCCGTATTGGCGATGTAGACCGAATAGATCGAGGCCAGCGTCGCCAGCGCAATCAGCATCCACAGCACCGCAATGATGATGAAACCGTCGCGGCTCGAACCGGCAGGCGAGGGATCGCGTTGGCGAACGCCCATGTCCGTTACCTCGCAGGAAGCGCCGCGGCCGCGGCCGGATTCTGCAGCCCCTTGGCGCCCGTGTCGCAACTCGGGCCCAGGCCCGCGCCTGGACCCGCGCCCGGGCCCTGACCTTGCCCCTGCGCTTGAGGCGGGGGGTCTGGAGCCTGGCCCAGGGCCTGGGCTCGCGCCTGGGCCTGAATCTGGAGGTTCTGCGCCTGGGCTTGAGTCATTCCCTGGCCTTGGCCTTTCTGCTTGAGGCAAAGTACCGGCATATCGACGTGAATCAAGGCCGCGGTGGAGACCGACAGCGCCCGATCACTGCCCTCAAGGCGAACCGTGACGCGAACCACCGTCGGCAGATCCGGGACATTCTGCCAGCTGTTCTTCCACGCGCCGTCGCGCCCGGCATAGGCGAACGAAACGCGATAGGGAGCGTGCAAAAGCACCATCGGATCGGCGAAACCAGGCAGGGTCGGCGGGTCGGTCGCCGACGGCATGAAGGGCGCCACCGAACGGACCAGGGCTGTGGCATTGCCGTCCCTGGTTTCAGCGATGCGAACGACCTCGAGGCCCGGCCGCGCATTTGGTCCGAACGCGGGGCGCACGAAAATGATGGCCGAAGGAGCCCCTTCGAACAGAGGGCTCTTGGATTGGCGGCCCGGCATGATGTGTTGCGCCGCGCCGATATCGCCGACGAGCCGCTCCAAAGCGACGCCGACGACCTCGCTGCTCTGGGCACGCGCGATCCCGCGATTCCAGTTCGGCAACCATTGGCCGGCGAGGGAAGCGAGCGCCGTGAGGACGATGCCCATCAACGCCGTCGCGACCAGCGCTTCGATCAGCGTGAAGCCGGCAATGCCGGCGCGTCCGTTGGCATGGCGCCGCATCACTTGGTGGGCCTCTTGCGCAGCCGGACGGTCTCGACCCCGACGATCGCGCCGGACGGCGCCTGCACCCGGATCACGAGCGTCTCCGGCAACCACGGCGAATCGGGGACCGGTGCGATGCCGCCGCCGGTATAGGGAACCGCGTCTACGCGCCAGCGGTGGCCGTAGATGTCTCCCGTCAATGTGCCAGGTACGACCTTGTCGCGCTCCGGCAGGGTCGACGCCACGGTGCGCAACGTGTCCACGAGGGCGACATGCTGTTCGAGCCGGCCCACCCCACGCGACGCCGTCGCACTCACCGACGAGATCGCGGCCAGGGAGACGGCCACGACGGCGATCGCCACCAGCACCTCGATGAGCGTGAACCCGGCCGTCCCGGCCGGACGCCGCCATGCCTCACAGAATCTGGCGCGGGACAATTTCGATGCCTCCGGTCAGCCAATTCACGCGGATTTCATAACCGACACCGGGCCGCGACAAGGCGATGGTGCCGCCGCAGGACATGCCGGTCGCAAAAAAGCTGATGGTGCGGAACGCCGGCGCCTCGTTGCAGCGCTGCGGCAACAGCGCGTCGATGGCGACGTCGTCCGGGAACTGCACCACCCGTCCGCTCGAGCCGGAGCGGATCGAACGGGAATTCGCGTCGATCTGCGTCGCGACCGCGACGCGACGCCGGATCGCCGCGGTGCGGTCGGCATTGAGCAGCGAGGCGGTTTCCACCGCATAGGCCTCGAGGCGCGGGCGGGACGTTTTCCGCGGCAGGATGGGCAGAAGAACGGCGGTGAGCATCGCAATGATGGCCACCACGCAAACCGTTTCCAGCAGCGTGAACCCGTCCTGCGCGCGGAACGGTCTATTCATTGGATGCGGTCGTGATATCCGCCGCCACCCCGGTTCCGCCCTCGACGCCGTCGGAACCATACGAGATGATCTCGAAGGGGCTGTGCTCTCCCGGCGAGCGGTAGACATAGGCCTTGCCCCAGGGATCGTTCGGCACGCTGCCGCCCTTGAGATAAGGTCCGTTCCAGACCGAGAGGCCGCCGGTCGACTTGACCAGCGCAGTGAGCCCTTCCGATGTCGAGGGGTATCGCCCGGCATCGAGATAGAACAGCTCCAGCGCGCTGGTGAAGCTCTGGATCTGGATCTTCGCGGCCTTGACCTTCGATTCGCTCAGATAATTGAGCACCCGCGGGCCGACCAGCGACATGATGAGGCCGATGATCGTGATCACGACCAATATCTCGACCAGCGTGAAACCGCGCTGGCGCCGCGTCCGCGAGCGCCGGCGTGCCGTTTTTCCGATATGCGATCCGATGCGTTCCATGATGTACCTGCCGTGCTTCATCCAACGAGTTGATTGATGGAGAGGAGTGCGGTCATGACCGAGACGATCAGTCCGCCGACGACGATGCTGATGGTGATGATCGCCAGCGGACCGACGATCGCGACCACCCGATCGAGGCTGCGCTGCAGCTTGGCCTCGTAGAAATCGGCGACCCGGCCGGCGAGCACCGCCAATTGCCCGGTCTCTTCGCCGATGCGCAGCATCCGTATCGCCATGGCCGGCAATATGGCGGTTGCTGCGAGCGCATCGGACAGCTTTCCCCCGTGGCGGACGCGGTCGGATGTCGCCACCCACGGCGCACTCCTGCCCGTCACCGCCATGATGTCGACCAGGATGCGCAGCGTCGCCGACAGCGTCACGTCGCTGCCCAACAGGATGCTGAGATTGCGGCAAAACAAGGCTGTGCGATAGAAATTGAACACTGCCGATATGCCCGGCACCTTCGCGACTTCGGCGGTGATCGCGGAGCGGACCCCGGCCCGGCGCAGCCCCATCCAGGCCGCGCCGACCACCACGGCGAAGCCGATTGCGAATTCCGGGCCGTGCGCGCGCAGCAGGTCCGACAGGCCGAGAAACATGGTGACCACGGGATCGGTCTTGGCATTGAAGTCGCGCAGCACCGAGGAGAATTGCGGCAATACGAACAGGATGAAGAACAGCAGCACCAAGGACGCGGCGAGCAGGATGAAGGCGGGATATTGCAGGGCGTCGCTCAGCTTGCGCCGCGTCGCCTCGCCGCGCGCGCGTTCGACGCCGAGCATTTCGAGGATCTGGGTGAGCTTGCCCGAGGACTCGCCGACCTGCACCAGCGCCACATAGATCGGCGGGAACAGAGCCGGATGGCGGCCGATCGCCTCGGCGAAGCTCTCGCCGGCGAGCACGCTGGAGCGGATCTTCGCCACCGTCCCGCGCAGCCGGCCGATGTCCTTGTCGGCGGCGAGCAGTTCGAGGCCGTCGTCGAGCCGCGCGCCCGCCTTGAGCAGCAGCGCGAGGTCGCGGGTGAAAATGGTGACGTCCTGGGCGCGCGGCGCGTTGAAGGCCGCCAGCGTCACGCCCGAGGAGCCTCCGCCCCCGGTCTCGGCGACCGTATCGATGGGAACGAGGCCGAGATATTCGATGCGATGGGCGACTTCGCCGATGGTCGAGGCCGCGATCGATCCGACCACGATCTCGCCGCTCTGGGTCAGTGCGCGATAGCGGAAGTTCGGCATTGCGTCACCGTACCGTCGTCACGCGCAGGACCTCTGCCGCCGAGGTCAGGCCGGCGCGGCATTTGGCGACGCCGTCGTCGAACATGGTGGTCATCCCCGCCGCCATCGCGACCTTGTCGATCGCGTTGGAATCGGTCGAGCCGGTGATGAGGCCGCGGATCTCCTCGGTGATCTGGAGCAGCTCGAACACGCCGAGCCGGCCGCGATAGCCGGTGCCGCCGCAGCGTTCGCAGCGGCCCGGCTCGTGCAGCCGCTCGCCCGCCTTGAACCCCAGAGTGCCGTAACGGGGGTCGGCCGCGAGATGGGCGGCGGTGAGCGTCTTGGGCACCTTGCAGCGGTCGCAGAGCTGGCGCACCAGGCGCTGGGCGAGCACCGCCCGCAGCGTGGATTTCAGCAGGAATCCCTCGACGCCGAGATCGAGCAGGCGCGGCACCGCCGCGGCCGCGGTTTCGGTGTGCAGCGTGGTCAGCACGAGATGGCCCGTCAGGGCCGCATGAATCGCGATGTGGGCGGTTTCGGAATCGCGCACTTCGCCGACCATGATGACGTCGGGGTCCTGCCGGACGAAGGCGCGCATCGCCGCGGCGAAGGTGAGCCCGATCGCCGGCTTGGCCTGGGACTGGTTGATGCCGGGAATCTCGTACTCGACGGGATCCTCGATGGTGAGGATTTTCCGGGTCGGCTCGTTGAGGATCGACAGCACGGTGGCGAGGGTCGTCGTCTTGCCGCTGCCGGTCGGCCCGGTGACGACGATGATGCCGTGGGGCAGCTTGAGCAGCTCGCGCAGCTTGGCGTCGTCGGGGGGCGAGAAACCGAGCTTCTCGATCCCGAGCAGCCCGCGCTCCTTCGCCAGCAGGCGGATGACGGCGGACTCGCCGTACTGGGTCGGCATGATGGCCACGCGAACGTCGAACTCCGCGCGTGCGACACGAACCCGCGCCGCGCCGTCCTGGGGCAGCCGGCGCTCCGCGATGTTGAGGCCGGCGAGGATCTTGATGCGGGAGATGATCGCCTGCGGCAGCACGCCCGGCGGCGTCGGCACCACCCGCAACAGGCCGTCGACGCGCAGGCGCACCGTCAGTCCCGACCGGAACGGCTCGATGTGAATGTCGCTGGCGCGAAGCTCGAAGGCCTTCTCGAACAGATCGCTCACCGCACGCACGACCGGCGCGCCGCTGGCGAGGTCGCGCAGGCTCTCGATGTCGTCGTCGGCGACTTGGGTGTCTTCCGCCGGGCCGGGCGCGGCGACATCGTCCTCGCCGAGACGCTGGTTGAGCACGGTGGCGACGTCCTCGAACGAGGCCACCAGGACCTTGATGTCGCCGCCGAGAACGATCGCGGCGGCCCGCACCGCCGCGGTGTCGCTGGGATCGGCGACCGCGAGCATGGCCTGCCCTTCCGCCGTGCGGTACGGAAAAACCGTCATCTCGCGCAGGAACCGGCGGGAGAA
>DASYNT010000058.1:0-3091 GCA_036008405.1 Xanthobacteraceae bacterium | reverse complement strand
GGGCCTTCGTCGGCTTCGTCGTCATCGTCCCCGAAGGACGAGCCGCCGGCCCAGACCGGGGCCGACAAAGCGGCGGCGACCGCCAATGCCAGGCACGCGCTCAAGCCAGTATGTCGGGTCAAGAATCTCATCCGGAACGTCCTCCCTGTCAGGTCCACGATTGCGAGCGGCGGGCCCTGAGGTCGTGCAGCCGACCTTTTCGACCTTACTACACCAATGGCCAATCGGGCGATAGCCGGGACAGAAACGCAAGTGCGTGGAGAATATTTTGGGCGATTTCGGCGGCGCCGACAAGCCCTCCGCAGGTGGCGCCGGACGCGATGTCGCAGGATGCCTCGGAGGGGTCCGCTCGACCATCATCCGGTCCGCGCCGGCGAACCCAACGCTCATTCCGCCGTGATGCCGGTTTTCGAAATGACATCCCGCCACTTCGCGATATCGCCGCGGACCTGCCGGGTCAGGTCTTCGGGCGGGCCCGCTTCGGCCACCAGGCCTTGCTGGGTGAGCAGGTCCTTCAGGTCGGGGGCATCGAGGACCCCGGCGACCTCATGGTTGAGGCGGGCCGCCAGGCCGGCTGGAAATTTGGCCGGCGCGACCAGCGCGAACCAGAGCGTGGCGTCATAGCCGGGCACGCCGGCCTCCACCATGGTGGGCGTATCGGGCAGCGCGTCGATCCGCTTCTTGCCGGTGACCGCCAAGGCCCGCAACTGTCCGGCGCGGATGGTTTGAATGCTGGGCGGAATGGTCGCGAACTGCATGTCGAGGCGCCCGCTCATCATGTCGATCACCGACTGGGCGGTGCTCTTATAGGGGACGTGCGTGAGCGTCGTCTCGGTCATGGTGGCGAACAGCGCGCCGGCCAGGTGGGCGAGGCTCGCGGGGCCGGCCGAGCCATAGTTCAGCTTGCCGGGCTCGCGCTTGGCGAGCGCAATCAGCTCGGCGACGCTGTTGGCCGGCAGCCCCGGATAGACGACCAGCACGTAGGGCGAGCTCGCGATCATCACGACGGGCGTGAAGTCCCGGATCGGATCGTAGGGCAGGCTCGAGCTCAGCGTGACGGCGACCGCCTGCGTGCTCGAGGTCACGATGCCGACCGTGTAGCCGTCGGGGGCGGCCTTGGCGATCATCTCGGCCCCGATATTGCCGCTCGCCCCCACCCGGTTCTCGACCACGAATTGCTGGCCGAGCCGCTGGCCGAGCTTCTGGCCCAGCACGCGCGCCACCACATCGGCGGTGCTGGCGGGAGGAAACGGCACGATCAGCCGGATCGGCCGCGACGGCCATCCGGATTCAGGGCCAGCCGGTTGCGCGAAGGCGGAGCCCGGCATCGCAGCCGCCCCCGCCGCCAGCCCGAACGCGGCCAGCGCAAGCCAAAGACGGGCGAGCCAAAGACGATTCACGGCACGATTTTCATGTTGCGACGTCTTTCATGATGCGACGTCCTTGGCCAGAGCGGCCAGCATGTCGGATATGTCGTTGAGCGCGTTGAACCGGGGTTGCGCTGCGATATGCGGCGACAATACCACGTTCTTGAAGCCCAGCAGCTCGTCGTCGCTGCGGCCGGGTGCCTCATAGAGCGGATCGAGCGCGAAGCCGCCGAGCCGTCCGGATTTCAAGGCTTCGATCAGCGCGGCGCGGTCCACCAGATCGGCGCGCGAGATATTGACCAGGCAGGCGCCAGGCTTCATCTGCGCGAGCCGCGCAGCGTCGATGAGATGGCGGGTCGATGGCCCGCCCGGCACCTGCGGCACGACCCAGTCGCTCTCCGCCAAGAGCCGCTCGATCGGCACATAGGTGAGCTGCAACTGCCGTTCCTCGGCCGGCGGCAGCCGCTTGCGCTGGTGATAGAGGATGCGCATCCCGAACGCGGCCGCGCGCAGCACGATCTCGCGCCCGATCTCGCCCACCCCGATGATACCCAAGGTGGAATCGTGCAGCATGCGCAGGCCGGTGATGCGGGCCCAATTCGAGTTGGGCGTGTGCCGGCGATCGAACGGCTTGTAGACGTAGCCCTCGGCGGCGAGTTGCTCGGCGCTGATCCGCCCGGCGAGGCGGTGCATCTTCTTGGCCAGCGTCAGCATCAGGGTGATCGCGACCTCGGCGCAGGCGATGTTGGCGCGCCGCCGGAAGGTCAGCACCTTGATGCCCCGCTCCCCGCATGCCGCGACATCGATGTTGCGGGGCATGGCGCCGTATTTCTGCACTGCAACAAGATCGGCTCCGGACGCGAGCTCGCTTGGCCCCACCGGGAGCGATTCGACGATCAAGGCGCGCGCGCCCGGCAGCTGGGCGCGCATCTCCTCGGCGGTCTCGACCAGCCGGACCTGGGCCGGGAAAAGTCCGCCGACGCGGGCGCGCACACGCGCGCAATAGCCGGCGAAATCCGGCTCGTCGTGGGCGAAGAAGTCGGCGTAGGCCGCATAGCGCTCGGCCGCAGTTGCCGGGTCGAGCACGATGCCGACGACACGCAGGAAGGGATCATCCTCGACGACGAGGATCGGAGCTTTGCTTGTGGGCACGGGATCCACGCAGGTTGCGCATGTGAAGGGCGGTCAGGTTTGCGACAAATGGGCGCCCATCTCAAGGCCTTTTCGGCGCGATCGGGCGCGCTCCCGCGATGTGGTCGCTACGCATTGACGCAGGTGTCGGGCAGGCGCAATAAGGTATGATAGCGAACAAAGATCAAACGCGGCCGCCAAGCTCGCGAACGTGCGGTCCGGGAGGGCGATATGAGCATCAATACCATCAGTCGACGTCACATCCTCGCCGGCGCGGTTGGGGCGCCCGCCATCATCGCGGCATCACGGCTTGGATTTGCCGCGCCGGGCCAGATGCTGAAAATCTCCCACCAGTTTCCCGGCGGCACCATCGACGAAGGCGATTTCCGCGATCGCATGTGCCTGAGGTTCGCGGCCGAGATCGAGAAGCGCACGAGCGGCGCGGTCGGGGCGCAGGTATATCCCAATTCCTCCTTGATGAAGACCGTTCCGCAATTCTCGGCCGTGCGCAAAGGCGCCCTCGACCTCAGCCTCTATCCGATCTCCTATGCGGGCGGCGAGTTTCCCGAGCTCAATATCGGCCTGATGCCGGG
>DASYNT010000057.1:0-14782 GCA_036008405.1 Xanthobacteraceae bacterium | reverse complement strand
CTTTCATCGCAAGGGGCTCGGCAGCACCCTGCTTGCCGACGCGGCGCTGCGCGTCATCAAAGGCGACGTGAAGGCGTTTGCACTCATCGTCGATGCCAAGGACGAAAATGCGGTGGCCTTTTATCAGCACCACGGATTTCAGGCGTTTGCCAGCCGTTCGCACTCTCTGTTTCTGCCGCTCGGCACCGTCAAAAAGGGAGCCGCGTCATCACGGGGTCGCCACATGACGAAACCGCAGACGATGACAAATCAGCTCGCCCCCCTGCCCTCGCGCTCGCTTGCGGTCCCGGCCCTGGTCGCCGGCGGCGACGAGGTGAACCTCGACGAGGTGGAGCGGATTTCGATATGAGTCAGGCCGGCGAAGCGAAGCGCGCTCGTCCTCTGAGTGGAAGGGGGCTCTTCAGATGGGAGGCTGATATGGGATTGTATGTACATAGCCTTGAGAGACTGCCTGCCGATCTGGAGCGAGACTATTATGTGTATGTCCTCGACTACGGTTGGGAGGAGCCTATCGGAGAAGCGCTCCGCCAGAATTTCCGCCGTATGGCCGATTTGGCGGCTCGTAACCGAGCCGTCGTGATTGCAGGAACAGACCCGCACAGCTTCGTTGATCAAGTGTTCTCGATTCATGTAGATGATCCACAATTTTCATGGCAGGCAATCAATGGAGAACACGATGAAACAATCCTGCCAGCAATAATGATAACCACGATCCAGCCGGCGAAATTCAAAGAGACCCAACCAGGCTACCGATTTTCTGACGCCGCGCCGGGACATGCCGATGACAACATTATTCTGATTCCGCTTCGCTTGCTGTGTAACACCGGAACAGAAGTCGTCGCATTAATCGAAAAGCTCTTTGCCGATATTGCGGCGGGGAAGCCGCTTTCTGACTTCGCTGTGGCTAAACACATCAGACCAAATCAGAACCGTGGCAGCTATTCCGGCGCCCTCATCTTGAAACCAACCTTATGGGGAATGGGTGTTGATCTTAAAGAGCTATTCAAGATGGTGAGCGCAAGACGTGCATAGCTTAGCGTCCGCCTTCGGCGCCGGCTGTCGTGAACGGAGCCGAAGGCGTCTCCGCCCTGGCGGGCATCCATCCCTGGCCCACTCGGCACGGCGGCCGGGAAGAAGCGGCGAGGCTATGCGCGCGCGGCCCCCGGCTCCCAAGTCGTTGTTCTGACAAGCCGTTGAGAGCATGACGGTTTTTGCGATCGAAACCGCCTATATTATGCTATCATGAAAACATGATCATCGGTCGCAAGGAGGCCATGTGAAAATCGAACTCACACCAGACGCCGCCCAATGGGTACAGGCCGCGCTTGCCGCCGGCCGCTTCCCGACCGCTGAGGATGCCATTCGCCACGCCATCAATCAGGCGAAGCTTGTCGAGCTGCGTGCCGAGCTTGCCGCGGCCGAGGCCGAGGGCGGCAGCTTCACTACGGATGACGTGCGGCGTCACGCGCGCAATCACCTCGATCGCCTCAACCCGACGCTCACACCTTAGGTGCCGCGCCTCGTTTACCGGGCCGCCCCTCGCCGCGCCATAGCCGAGATAGCCGCCCATATCGAGCGCGAGAGCAAGAGCCGCGCGATCGCCGACGACTTTCATCGACAAGCTGACGGACTACCGTGAGAGCATCGCGAGGCTGCCCGGCCAGATGGGGCGCCCACGCCCCGAACTCGGCCGCGACGTTCGCAGCACCACCTACGGCAACTATGTCATTTTTCTGCGCTACGCCGATGAAGATGCGCCCCGCAGCCATTTGTACGTCACCCGCATTGTGCATGGCGCGCGCGACATGGACGCTTATTTCCTTCAACACAGGGATGATGACTGAACCGCCTGCGGCCTGAAAACATGAAGGGCGTCGGCTTTGGCCCGCAGATCCGGATTCCGGGTTCCGGCTTGCAGCCGGCCGCGCAATGACGGCTGGGGTTGGCCAACGTCAGGACCGGATCAGAAGCCGCTGAACAACAGGTCGAGCGCGGCGATGATGTGCTCGCGCTCGTTCGCGAGCGAGCCGCATGGGCCGCCCAGCACGCTCTTGCGCACGGTGACGAGTTCGCCGCCGAATATTTGCCGGCGACGCCATTCATCTCTCACGCGACCACCTCGACGATGCCCATCATGCCCTTGTCCTCGTGGTCGACGGCGTGGCAGTGGTAGACGAAGCGCCCGATGATCTCCGGATCGGTGAAGGGGATGATCACCTTCAATATGCCCGGGCGATCGTCGGTCGCCGGCGGGATCGAGAAGGTGTCGCGCAGGCTGTCGTCATCCTGCCGGATGCCGTTGACCTCGGTCACCAGGAACGCGGTCTGGTGGATGTGAAAGCTGTGAAATTGCTGGTCGGTGTTGACGACGGTCCACTCCTCGGTGGCGCCCAGCTTCACGGTCTGGTCGACGCGGTCATCGTCCATGACACGCCCATCGATCATGAACACGCTGCGGTCCTCCGTTCGCGAATATTCCAGGCGCCGGCGGCGGGAGATGGTGCTCGCCCGCACCTCGTCGATCCAGCGCGGGCGGTCGTTGCGCGCAAGCAAAACCCGGGTTTCGGCGTCCGGCGATCGCGGCGAACCCGTCGACACGATGGTCGCGATCTGCTGCGCCGGAAACGGCTCCCGCCACGCCATGTTCTTGAACAGCTTGCTGGCCACGGCGTACTCGCCGGCCGGCGGACCGATTGCGATCGCATCGATCCGCTGACCGGGGCCAATCAGGAACTCGCTCGCCTTGCGCGGCCGCGACAACGGATGGCCATCCGTCGCGACGACATAAAGCGACATTCCCTCGATCTGAAACGGGAAGAAGAACGAGGCGCCGATGTGTGCGATCCGCCAGAACTGCATCTCCCCCGGCGCGATCTCGACCACCGGGTCGATCTGGCCATTGATCGAGATGACTTCGCGGCCGCCGCCGGGCTCGGCGTGCTTGATCAGGAAGAACCGCTCCGGCAAGTCCTTCAGGATCGGAAACAGCGTTTCGGAGCCGTCCACCACGAGGCCGCCGGACATGCCGCCGAGCATCTGCCTGTTGACGAAGCCGTGGTCATGCGGGTGATACCAGAACAAGCCCGGCCCCTGCCGGCCTGCTGCGGGAACGGTCACCTCGTATTCGAACTCACGACCCGGCCGCACCTGGATGAAAACATTGTCGCTCCTGCCGCGCGGCGACACGTTCATGCCGTGGAAATGCAGGTTCGTGGGACCGTCGGTCAGGTTGTTCTGGAGCCTGATCCGCAGGATGTCGCCGAGGCGGACCCTGAGCAGCGGCGGCAGGTAGGAGTCGTTGTAGACAAACCCGGGGAATTCGATTTCGCCGAGATGCATTCGGTCCTGGGCGGCCGTGAGGGTGGCGTTGAGCACGCCGTCCCGGCTACGAACTTCCGGAGGCTGGACCAATGGCTCCCGTGCCGCGTTCGCCCGGTCGGAGCGCAGCAAGGCCATCCCGGACCCCAGCAGCCCGGCGCCCAGCCCCCGCGTCGACGCGGCGGCAAGGACTGCGTGCCCTGCCGCGCGGAGGAACGATCGCCGCCCTTGGTGTCGCGGATCGGAGTCCGGGGCGGCGGCGGCGTTGCAATAGCGCCGCCCATTCCCGGTTTGCTTGGAATTCATCGATGCGGCCCGTTTTTTCTGCTGCGAGCCGCAAACATAGCGGCGGCGGACGGCGGGTTCAACGTATCGCTGTCCAGGCTGCCTCGGCCGGTATCTATTCGGAGCGGACCGCGATAGGCTCTCCTGAACTAATCGAAGGGAGCCGAGCATGCGGCGGCGCGAATTCATCACCGGGCTTGGCGGCGCGGCAGTGGCATGGCCGCTGGCGGCGCGCGCGCAGCAACCGAAAGTGCCGGTGGTCGGGCTGCTCGGCGGCGCTTCATTCGAAGGGCCTTACGCCGTTTCGGTGGCTGCGATCCGACGGGGCCTGCAGGAAGAAGGCTTTGTCGAAGGGCAAAACCTGGCCATCGAATACCGCAACGCGGACGGTCGCTACGAGCGATTGCCGGAGCTCGCGGCCGATCTTTTTCGAAGGCAGGTGGCGGTGATCGTCGCGATCGGAGCTTCGACGCCGGCACTGGCCGCCACGGCAGCTGCCTCGATTGTTCCGATCGTGTTTGCGATGGGATCGGATGCAGTCGAAGTCAGAATGGTCAACAGCCTCAACGGCGAAGAAGCCGACCTGACGGGCATGAGCCTCGCCGCCGCAGGACTCGCATCCAAGCGCCTGGAATTGCTGCTCGAACTGAGGCCAGGCGCAAGTCTAGTCGGCTATCTCGACAACTCGCGTCTGTCGGAGACGTTCGAAACCAATGTCGGCAACCTGACGTCAGCCGCGAGCATTAAGGGGCGAGAGCTCGTTGTTTTCGATGCCGCTACCGAGCAGGAGGTGGAGACGGCGTTTACCGACATGGCACTGCAGCGCGTTCGTTTGCTTGTCGTCAGTCCCGATGCTTTTCTGATCACCCGGCAGGAACAGATCATTGCGCTGGCAGCGCAGAGCGCGCTGCCTACCATCTATGCCGCACGCGGAGCGGTCGTGAATGGTGGCTTGATGAGCTACGGAGTCCTCACTAACCTCACCACAGACATGTATCGGGTGGCCGGCATTTATGCGGGCCGCATTCTCAACGGTACAACCCCGGCGGAGTCGCCGGCCCTGCTTCCCAGAAGTTTCGAACTGGTCATCAACAACAGGACCGCCAAGGCGCTTCGCATCGCGGTGCCGCGACGGCTGCTGAGTCGCGCCGACGCGATCATCGAATAGAACCTGTCGCTCGATTGAGACTAATGAGATCGACCCACCGGCGACGCAGGCGTCGGGCCGGGCCGCATTCGTTCAGAGTCCCGCATTCGGAGGGCCTACGTCGCGGGCGCGGCACCACCCGCGCGCCGTGAAGACTTCTGTCCCACCGGCTACCCGCCGGTGCCGCCGACCGTGATCCGCTCCATGCGCAGAGTCGGCTGGCCGACGCCGACCGGCACGCCCTGGCCGTTCTTGCCGCAGGTGCCGATGCCGTGGTCGAGGGCGAGGTCGTTGCCGATCATGGTAATGCGGTTGAGGTCGGTCGGGCCGTTGCCGATCAGCATCGCGCCCTTGACCGGGGGGCCCACCTTGCCGTTCTCGATCCGGTAGGCCTCGGTACATTGGAACACGTATTTGCCCGAGGTGATGTCGACCTGGCCGCCGCCGAAGCTGACGGCATAGATGCCGTTCCTGACCGAGGAGAGGATCTCGGCCGGGTCGCGGCCGCCGGCGAGCATGTAGGTATTGGTCATGCGCGGCATCGGGACGTGGCCGTAGCTTTCGCGGCGGCCGTTGCCGGTGGGGCGCATCCTCATCAGCCGCGCATTCTGGCGGTCCTGCATGTAGCCGACGAGGACGCCGTCCTCGATCAGCACGGTGCGGTTGGTGGGGGTGCCTTCGTCGTCGATGGAGAGCGAGCCGCGACGCGACGCCATGGTGCCGTCATCGACCACGGTCACGCCCTTGGCCGCCACCTGGGTGCCCATCAGGCCGGCAAAGGCCGAGGTCTTCTTGCGGTTGAAGTCGCCTTCCAGCCCATGGCCCACCGCCTCGTGCAGCATGACGCCGGGCCAGCCCGGGCCGAGCACCACGTCCATCTCGCCGGCGGGCGCCGGCACCGCGGCGAGATTGACCAGCGCCTGGCGCACCGCGTCATCGACCGCGCCGCGCCACGCCTTCGCTTCGACGAAGCGCTGGTAGGATTCCCGCCCGCCATAGCCGTGGCTGCCGGATTCCTGGCGCTCGCCGTCGCCGGCCACGACCGAGACGTTGACCCGGACCAGCGGGCGCATGTCGCGATAGATCTCGCCATCCGGCCGCAGGATCTCGATGATCTGCCAGGTGGCGGCGAGGCTCGCCGAGACCTGGCGCACCCGCGCATCCTGGTCGCGGGCATAGGCGTTCATTTCCTCGAGCAGCTTGACCTTGGATTCGAAGCCGAGGCTGCCGAGCGGATTGTCGTCGGTGTAGAGGCGCAGATTGGTCCGCGCCGGCCCGGCGGCGACGTGGCCGGAGTAACCGCCCTTCACCGCGCGCACCGAATCGGCGGCGCGCCGGATTGCCTCCTCCGAGACCTCGGAGGCATGGGCATAGCCGACCGCCTCGTCCTTGACCGCGCGCAACCCGAAGCCCTGGGCGGTGTCGTAGGTCGCCTGCTTGAGGCGGCCATTGTCGAACACCATCACCTCCGATTGCCGGTATTCCAGGAACAATTCGCCGTCATCGGCACCCTCGAGCCCATCGCCGAGGATACGGGAGACACGGGCCTCGTCGAGGCCGGCGCGATCGATCAGGGAGGTCGGGGCGGTGGCGGCGGGCGATGTAGGCGAAGTCATTGGGGGATGTCCGCGGTTGCATGGGCTGCCGCCAACATAGGGCCTGCGCAGGGGATGCGCGAGGGGCTCTTCTCTCTCCCCGTTTTCGGGGAGGGCCGGGGCGGGTTCTGTTCCAAGGCGCGGCATTTGTGAAGCAAGGCCCCACCCTGGCCCTCCCCGAAGTCGGGGAGGGAAAGTCACCGCCAGGTCGCGAAGCTCATGCCGGTCCCGGTGCCGGCCGGGGTGCGATAGCCCGGCACGTATTCGAACCAGTCGAGGTCGAGGCCTTCGACGGCGCCCGCCACCGCCACCCAGTTGAGGATTTCCGATGAGCCGGCATGGAGCTTGTTGGCCGGCAGCGCGCGCAGGAAGGCGGCATCCTTGTCGGCCAGCGCCTTAAGGATGGCACGGTCGAAATCCTCATCGACCAGGAAATGGCTGAGCCCGCCCGAGGCGAGCACCCCGACGCGGGCGTCGCCGGCAAAGCCCTCGACCGCCTTGCGCACGGCCTGGCCGAGCAGATGGCAGCGGCGCGGGCTCGGCTGATTGGGCGGAAAATAGGTGTTCAGGAACACCGGCACCACCGGCACCGGCCGGCGCGGGTCGAGCACATGGCGATGGACATAGGCGACGGCGTGGCCTTCGCCTTCGCCGGTACGCAGCGACTTGGAACTGGCGATGTCGAAATCGGCCGCGGTCAAGGCCTCGATCAGGTGCACGGCGAGCGCGGCGTCGACCGGATAGTCGCGCGGGGCATCGGGCTCGAAGAACGCCGACCGATTCTTGATGTACCAGTCCGGCAGATGCGAATAGGTCCCGTGCTGGACATTGCCGTTGCGGATGGTGGTGCCGTAATAGATCGCGAAGGTCGGCCGGCAGTCTTCCAGATAGCTCTCGTTCTGGTCGTCGCCGAACACGATGAGGGCATCGAGCGCGGCCGCGCTCACCGCTTCTTTCAATCGCACGACGGCCGCCCGCGCGACGTTCTGGCGCGCCACCAGATGCTCCGGCGCGACCATGCGGGCGAGCTTCGGATCGGCCTTTTCGAGCAGGTCGCCATAGGTGACGGGACGCCCTTCCCGGTCGCGGTGCTTCATCTTCCGGTCGGTCTCGACGAAGCGCGGCAAGGTCTCGTCGGATGCCAGCAGCATGGGCGTGTGGGAGGTTCCGGCGGCGAATACGATCCTGGCCATGCTTGTCTCTCCGGCGTGAGGCTACGCCGATCTATTATATTATTGTCATTGCCCGGCTTGACCGGGCAATCCAGTACTCCCGGTCGGTGGTTACTGGATCGCCCGGTCGAGCCGGGCGATGACGGAGAAGGTGGGTGCGAACATCACGAAAAACACTTAGTCGATCCTGATGTGCGCGGCCTTGGCGACGGCGGCCCATTTGCGCTCCTGGGCGGCGATGAAGGCGGCGAATTCGGCCGGGGTGCCGGGCACCGCCACGGCGCCGAGTTTGGTGATGCTCCCCTGCATCTCGGGGGCGCGCAGCCCGTCATTGATGGCGGCGTTGAGCCGCGCGATGATGGTGTCGGGCGTGCCCGCCGGCGCCGCCACACCGTTGAAGGTGGTGACCTCGTAGTCCGGCACGCCGGCCTCGATCATGGTGGGCAGGTCGGGAGCGAGCGGCGTGCGGGTGCGGCTGGTCACCGCGAGCGCCCGCAACCGGCCCTCGCGGATTAGCGGCAGCAGGATGGTGATGCTCTCGAAGGTCATCTGCACCTGTCCGCCCAGCACGGCGGTGACGGACTCGCCCCCGCTCTTATAGGGCACGCCGACGATGTCGACGCCGGCGGCGGACTTGAACAGCTCGCCGGTCATGTGCGGCAGCCCACCGGGACCGGTATGTGCATAGTTGAGCTCTCCCGGACGGCGCTTGGCATAGGCGATGAGCTCGCGCGCCAACTGCGCCGGAAAGTCGGGACGCACCACCAGGATCTGGTAGCTCTCGGAGAATTTGGCGACCGCGGCGAGTTGCCGGGTCGGATCATAGCCGGCGCCGGCGGAGACCGCGGGCGCCACCGCGAACACGCTGGTATTGCCGACCAGCAGCGTATAGCCGTCGGGTGCGGCGGCCACCACCGCCCGGGCGCCGATGGCGCCGCCGGCGCCGGCGCGATTCTCGATCACCGCGGGCTGACCGAGCCTGGGCAGGATCTGCGACAACAGCCGCGCCGGGATGTCGGTCGGACCGCCCGGCGCCGCCGGAACGATCAGCCGGATCGGCTTGTCGGGGTAGGACTGGGCGAGGGCCGGTCCGGCGAAACAGCACGCGAGCGCTACCGCCACCGGCCAGCGTCGCGGCAGCAGCGATGCGCGTGTCCTCATCCGCTCCTCCCGAACTGGACCTTCGTCAGGGGCGCGAGGGTAGCACGGCGGCGGCACAATGCCCCCCTCCCCTCCGCGCAGCCGGAAGCTTCGGCGGAACCGAGGCGGTCGCAGCCCGGCGCCGCGCCGGGCGTTTCGCGCAGCCCGCTCAGGGCAACTGGTCGTAGCCTTCGCCGAAGCCCTTCAGGCCCATCGGGAAGCCGATGCCCTCCTCGGGCGTCTGGAAGATGAAGAAGGTCGCGGTCTGCCCGGTCTTCATCTTGCCGATCAGCGTCTCGTCCATCACCACTTCGGCGTAGCAGCCGCGCGGCAGGCACCGCACATAGCCGGCGCGGCCGACATCGGCCTGATCGATCTTGAGCCCGAGCCCGGCGGGCAGCAGCACCCCGAGCGGCACCTGGACCCGCATCAGCCGCGACTTCTGGTCGGCGGTCTTGAGCACCAGCACGGTGATGCCGACATTGGCGCGATCCTCGGCGACGACGCTCTGGAACAGCGCGCATTGCTCGGCCTGCGCTCCCGGCGGCGTTTCGCAGCGGATCTGCCAGTCGCCGTGCACGGATTTGACGGCGCCCTGGGCGAAAGCGCCGGCATTGAACAGGACCGCGAAGGCGAGCACCGCCGCAAACAGGAAGGCGCCGGCGCACCGGCCGCCAGTCGAGACGGGCGAGTCTATGGCCGCCCTGACCTGCCCTCGAACGGTCATGTGCTTTTCTCCGATCTTCGGCGGTGGTCCGGCCAACCGATTCGCATCGACGCTCCGGTCCCGCTTTTGCCTACATTGGTGGCCTGCCATGTCAAGCATGAGAGGATTTTTTGCCTTCTGCAACCGGCACCGAGCCTCCCCGCGAGCGCCCCGCCTGCCTCCCTCGGGGCCCGGTCTGGAGATGGCCGATTTTGTCACTGGTTCATGCGATCAGGCACATTGCGAGTGGGGCGGAATTGTGGTTCATGAGGCCCGGGTTTTCCGGCTGCAGCACCCCCGAGCAGTAAGGCGCCCACTGTGGCCCCGGTCGCAGATCGAGTCGAGATCGCGCCTTGTTGCGGCTTCTTTGCTGCGGTCCAAGGCGCAGGTAGGCCCACTGGCGGCCGCCATCCAAGGAGCTGAGACGACAATGCCGGCCCTCTTCAGAACAATCGTCATTGCGGTACTCGCCGCGGCCCTGCTTACGCCCGACGGTGCGGCATTCGCCGGCATCGGGCAGCCGTCGCCCTGGCAGATCGGCCTGCAGCAATCGGCGACCCCGGTGATGGACGACATCGTCTGGTTTCATGACGTGCTGCTGTGGGTGATCGGGGCGATCACCGCTTTCGTGCTGGCGCTGCTCATCATCATCATGGTGAGGTTCAATGCGCGGGCGAACCCGACACCGTCGCGCACGACCCACAACACCTTCCTCGAAGTCGCATGGACGGTGGTGCCCGTCATCATACTCGTCTCAATCGCCATACCATCGTTCCGCTTCCTGTTCTTCCAGCTCAACACGCCGCCGGCCGACCTCACCATCAAGGCGACCGGCAAGCAGTGGTATTGGAGCTATGCCTATCCCGACAACGGCAATTTCGAGTTCGATTCCCTGATCCTCACCGACAAGGAGCTCAAGGCCGGCCAGCCGCGGCTGCTCTCGGTCGACAACGAGATCGTGGTGCCGGTGAACAAGGTGGTGCGCGTGCAGGTGACCGGCGCCGAGGTGATCCACGCCTTCGCGGTTCCTTCGTTCGGCGTCAAGATCGACGGCATTCCCGGCCGGCTGAACGAGACCTGGTTCAAGGTGAACAAGGAGGGCATGTACTACGGCCAATGCTCGGAACTGTGCGGCAAGGATCACGCCTTCATGCCGATCGCCGTCAGGGCGGTCAGCGAGCAGGCGTTCTCGACATGGGTCGAGGAGGCCAAGAAGAAGTTCGCGAGCGCCGGCGGCTCGACCGCCCTTGCGAAAGCCAGCATTCCCGCCGAATAGAACCGGCAACGCCTACACCCAGCGCCCGATGCCGCCGCAGCGGATGGGTGCAACGAGCCGAAGGAAGCCAGACATGGATACCCACGCAACCGCCCACGACGGCACCCATGATGCCGATCACGGCCACCCGAACGGGTGGCGCCGCTTCGTCTATTCCACCAATCACAAGGACATCGGCACGATGTACCTCGTGTTCGCCATCTTCGCCGGCGTGCTGGGCGGGCTGATGTCGATCGCGATGCGGATGGAGCTGATGTATCCCGGCCTGCAGTTCTTCCACGAAACCCATACCTTCAACGTCTTCACCACCGCGCACGGCCTGATCATGATCTTCTTCATGGTGATGCCGGCGATGATCGGCGGGTTCGGCAACTGGATCGTGCCGTTGATGATCGGGGCGCCGGACATGGCATTCCCGCGCATGAACAACATCTCGTTCTGGCTGTTGCCGGCCTCGTTCGCGCTGCTGCTCACCTCCACCTTCGTCGAAGGCGAGCCGGGAGCCAACGGCGTCGGCGCCGGGTGGACGATCTATGCGCCGCTCTCGACGCTCGGGCATCCCGGCCCGGCGGTCGATTTCGCGATCCTGTCGCTGCACCTCGCCGGCGCCTCCTCGATCCTCGGCGCCATCAATTTCATCACCACGATCTTCAACATGCGGGCGCCGGGCATGACGCTCCACAAGATGCCTCTGTTCGTGTGGTCGATCCTGGTGACGGTATTCCTGCTGCTGCTCGCCATGCCCGTGCTGGCGGGCGCAATCACCATGCTGCTGACGGACCGCAATTTCGGCACCACCTTCTTCGACGCGTCGGGCGGCGGCGACCCGGTGCTGTTCCAGCATCTGTTCTGGTTCTTCGGCCATCCGGAAGTGTACATTCTGATTATTCCGGGTTTCGGCATGGTGAGCCAGATCATCGCCACCTTCAGCAAGAAGCCGGTGTTCGGCTATCTCGGCATGGCCTATGCGATGGTGGCGATCGGCGTGATCGGCTTCGTGGTGTGGGCCCACCACATGTACACCGTCGGCATGTCGACCGGGGCCCAGGCCTATTTCGTCGCAGCGACCATGGTCATCGCGGTGCCCACTGGCGTGAAGATCTTCTCCTGGATCGCGACGATGTGGGGCGGCTCGATCGACTTCAAGACCCCGATGCTGTGGGCGATCGGGTTCATCTTCCTGTTTACCATCGGCGGCGTCACCGGCGTCGTGCTCGCCAATGCCGCGGTCGATCGCGTGCTGCAGGACACCTATTACGTGGTCGCGCACTTCCACTACGTGCTCTCGCTCGGCGCGGTGTTCACGATCTTCGCCGGCTGGTACTACTGGTTTCCGAAGATCACCGGCTACATGTACGAGGATTGGATCGGCCGGCTGCACTTCTGGGTCACGTTCGTCGGCGTGAACATGGTCTTCTTCCCGCAGCATTTCCTCGGCCTCGCCGGAATGCCGCGCCGCATCGCCGATTACCCCGACGCCTTCGCCGGCTGGAACTACGTCTCCTCCATCGGCTCATACATCTCCGGCGTCGGCGTGCTGATCTTCTTCGTCGGAATGACCCGCGCCTTCATGCAGAAAGTGAAGGCGCCGAACAATCCGTGGGGAGCGGGGGCGACCACGCTGGAATGGACGCTGCCGTCGCCGCCGCCGTACCACCAGTTCGAGGTGCTGCCGCGGATCAAGTGAGACGCGCGGGCCTGCGCGGTGTCCCCGCTCCGGCCCGTCGCAAGCCATCGCACTAAAGGATACCGAACGCGCCGGCCATGACCGATTTGACTGCAGCAGAACAGAACCGCCGGGCGGCCGCTTTTGCCATCAGCGAGGCGTCGGTCGGCGATTACGTCGCCCTGATGAAGCCGCGGGTGATGTCGCTCGTGGTGTTCACCGCGCTGGTCGGCCTGATGGTCGCGCCGGGGCATCTGCACCCGGTGCTCGGCTTCGCCGCGCTGCTTTGCATCGCCATCGGCGCCGGCGCGGCGGGCGCGCTGAACATGTGGTTCGACGCCGACGTCGATGCGGTGATGTCGCGCACCAAGTCGCGCCCGATTCCGGCCGGCCGCGTGCTGCCGCAGGAGGCGCTCGGTTTCGGAATGACGCTGGCGGTGGGCTCGGTCGCCGTGCTCGGGCTGGTCGCCAACTGGCTCGCCGCGGGACTCCTTGCCTTCACCATCTTCTTCTACGTCGCGATCTACACGGCCTGGCTCAAGCGCTCGACGCCGCAGAACATCGTCATCGGTGGCGCCGCCGGGGCGTTCCCGCCGATGATCGGCTGGGCGGCGGCGACGGGAGCGATCGGGCTCGAATCGATCTTGATGTTCCTCGTCATCTTCTTCTGGACGCCGCCGCACTTCTGGGCGCTGTCGCTGTGGCGGACCCAGGACTATGCCCGTGCCGGCATTCCGATGCTGCCGGTGGTCGCCGGTCCTGCCGAGACGCGGCGCCAGATCCTGATCTATGCGCTGGCGCTGGTCCCGGTCGGCGCTTCGCCCTGGCTGTTCGGCTATGCCGGCCTGATCTATGGCATCACCGCTGTTGCGGCGGGCGCGGCGATGGCCTACCTCGCGCTCCAGCTTTACCGCTTCGGCGACACACCGGCAGGCGATCGCGCTGCCAAGCGGCTGTTCGGCCTTTCCATTCTGTATCTGTTCCTGCTGTTCGCGGTGCTTTTGATCGACGACCGGCTGGGCATCCCCGGCCGGGGCCTGTTGTAGGCAGCGAGATGACGGCATGGACGACAACGACAGCGAACCCGGCATTGTCCTCACCGAGGAGCAGAAACGCCGTCGCCGCCACCGGTCGATTGCGATCGCCCTCGCGCTCGGGGTGCTGGTGGCCTTGTTCTACGTCGTCACCATCATCAAGCTCGGCCCCGGCGTGCTGCGCCGGCCGCTGTGAGCGGACGACGGACGCCAGATGACGGACGACAGATGACCGATCGCGCGCGACAGACGATGCAAGACACAAGACCGGCCGGCGGCGGTTCGGCGGCCGCGCCGTCG
Source organism: Xanthobacteraceae bacterium (assembly GCA_036008405.1). Classification (GTDB taxonomy): domain Bacteria; phylum Pseudomonadota; class Alphaproteobacteria; order Rhizobiales; family Xanthobacteraceae; genus JAJPKK01. Next base: position 1,143 of record DASYNT010000057.1, on the reverse strand, counting down.
TCCGTCGTCCGTCGTCGGTTCTCCGATGTCGCGGTCGCCGCGGCATGCGGCGTGTTCGTGGCGGCCATGGTCGGCATGTCCTATGCGGCGGTTCCGCTCTACAGCTGGTTCTGCCGCACCACCGGATTCGGCGGCACGCCCCTCGTTTCCCATGCGGCGCCCATGCAGATTTCGGAGCGCCGGATCACGGTGCGTTTCGACGCCAATATCGGTGCCGGCCTGCCGTGGCGGTTCGAGCCCGAACGGACCGCAATCGACGTGCGTCTCGGCGAAGTGGTGACGATCTACTACACCGTCACCAACCTGACCGCCCGCGAAACCGCGGGCCAGGCGGCCTACAACGTGGCGCCGCCCACGGCCGGGGGCTATTTCGACAAGATCAACTGCTTCTGCTTCACCGAGCAGCGCCTGGCGCCCGGCGAGCGGCGGGAGATGGCGGTCGTCTTCTACGTCGATCCCGAGCTGGCGAAGGATTCCGACCAGGACGACCTCAACACCATCACGCTTTCCTACACGTTCTATCCGGTGCGGGAACCGAAGGCGGGCGTGGCCGATGGCGCCCCGGCCGGGGCGGAGAAGAGGATCTGAGGCATGACCGGGACCGACCTTCCGGGCCATGCGCGAGCGCATTAGGGGTGGGGCGGCGTAGCGCGCCGCCATGCCGGAACTGCAGATGGAGAAGATGATGGCCGACGCGCATGTGAAGCATCACGACTATCACCTGGTCGATCCGAGCCCGTGGCCGGCGGTCGGCGCCACCGCGGCCTTTTTCATGGCGGTCGGAGCCATCGGGTGGATGCACCACTCGTTTTCGGCGGCACCCTATCTGTTCGGGGCCGGCGCCATCGGCGTGCTCTACACCATGCTGTCGTGGTGGCGCGACGTCATCAACGAGGCCGAGCACGGCGGCTTCCACACCCGCGTCGTCCAGATTTCTCATCGCTACGGCATGATCCTCTTCATTGCCTCCGAGGTGATGTTCTTCGTGGCGTGGTTCTGGGCTTATTTCGACGTCGCCCTGTTCCCGACCGACATCCACCAGGTCGAACGCGCCGAGCTGATCGGTGGGGTGTGGCCGCCCAAGGGGATCGAGACCTTCAATCCCTGGCACCTGCCGCTGCTCAACACGCTGATCCTGCTCAC
>DASYNT010000056.1:0-15314 GCA_036008405.1 Xanthobacteraceae bacterium | reverse complement strand
TCCACGTCGACCGGTATCAGGAAGCTCTGCCGGTTCGCCTGAATTCCGTATCCGCTGAAAAAGATCAGACCGGTCATTCCCGACCGGATCTTTCCGTAGAAGCCGTCGATGGCGCGCTGCATCGCCTCCTTGGTAAGATTTTCCCGGACGTCTACATCGAACCCCGCCCGCTTCAACTCTTCGCCCAGGGAGCGGGCATCGTTGACGGGCTCCTTCAATGCCGGCTCGCCGCCCCACATGTAATTGCTGTTGCCGATGAGCAGGGCCGTGCACGAGCCGTTGCCCTGCTGCGCGGATGCCGGCCGCGTCATCGCCGCGACTGCGAGGGTGACAACAAGAGCGAATACGAGGCGCATGCTGAAATATCCCCAATTCGGGCCGGCCTCGCATATTACCGACCGCGCGAGCTTACCAGCAAGGGGCGAAAGGACAGGCGACGGCCTGAGCCCGAAGCGCAGCTCGCGGCTTTCCGCCCAAAAACCACGCCGACCATATGGCGCAATTGCTGCAAATGCTAGCACCTGCTTTACGCCGTCAGGGCTGGTCCCGCCGCGCAGAACCACGAAATTCAATCGATCCTAAAAGAAGATAAATGTTACCCGTTCGTCCGTCGACGCGCAATCGCGCGTTCGCTGCCGCAAGGGCGAAAGAATGCCCGCCGTCGTGTCCCTTCGACACCTCCGAAGCGTCCGCCGTCTCGTGTTGGATCGGATGGAGCCCCGGGGTGGGCTCGCCTTCGATCATGGCTGGTCCGAGAGGCCTGCGGCCGTTTCGGGGATCACGCCCTACTGTTGCGCCTGACTCTTCGCCGCCAGGTTGACGACCTCGACCCGCCGATTTTCCGCGGCAAACAGGTCGTCGTGGTTCTTCGGATGCTGCTTTCCGTAGCCGACCGTGACCAGGTTTTCGGACGCCAAGTGGAAGTGGTCGACGAGGTACTGCTTGATCGCCTCGGCGCGCCGTTCCGACAGCTTTTGATTGTAGGGATCCGTCCCCTTGGCATCGGTGTGCCCATTGATGGTGACGAGCGCATCCTTGAGCCCGGGATCGGCAAGGGCATTGCCGAGGTTGGTGAGCTGCGGCACCGCCTTGGGCGTGATCGCCGCGGAATTGAAGTCGAAATAGACCTGCAGATCGACTGCCGGCCGCTCGCCCGCCATCGACGCGATCTCGTCGCGTTCGGTCATCGTCAAGGAGCGGGTCCCGCGGTGGCGCAACCGGTCGATCAGGGCGCCGTGATCGGAGCCGGTCGGGGCGTCGGCAGCGGTCAGGCTCCGGGTCGTCGCGCGCGGCGTCAGCGCATCGATGATCTGCTGTTGCGAAACATCCGCGGCGAACGTCGGGGTGCCGAATACGACCCAGGCGAGGGAGCCCGTCAGCGCTGCCCGGATCGTGCCATCGCGAAGGGTGGTCATGTGATCCTCCGTCTTACATCGTTCACATTGGAGTTTTACCGATTATTGGGTCGCGACCCCCGTCCTGTTGCCGCGAGCGCCCAGCTGGAAATGCCAGCCGGACGGGTTGACCTTACATTTTGAGACTGTAGCACCATGCACTTATGTGTGCAGCTATGGCGGCTGGGTTTTCGTCCGACTCCACAATGTAGCGTGACACTTTGCCGCTGGACCAATGGCACGGCAATGACCACCAACCCGCTGCCCCACCGCCCCCGGCCGCTCCCGGCGTCGCCGCCGAGCATCCGCGACGTGACGGCCGAGCGGGTTGGCACTATCGTCCGGGCGTCGGCTGGAGGGAACGATTTGATGACCAGCGTCGAGCGACGATGCGACAAGTGCCGATGATAATGGCTTGAATGCCAGTTCGCGATCACTGGCGCGGCGCCTCCCTGTTTCTTCTGCTCCGGTCTCGTTGGAGCGAGTGCAGACGTTAGTGGCACCCAATTTCGACCGGGGAGGCGCGCGTCTCGGATCGGCATGAGCACACGTCCACCGCCCGGTGAGTCGATGACCCTCGGCAACACGCGCCAACGGCATGCGCTCACTCGCGGTGTCGTGCCGGCAGTACCACAATGAGGCGGTGCTGAGTACCGATCCCTGGCCGGGACCATGAGCTGGGAGACAATCCAAGAGGAGAACGACATGCGTATCGTGGCACTTGTACTCCTTGCTGCCCTGGCAGCTCGCTTCGTGGACCCGGTCGCGGCCGCGCAAGGCCGAGTTAATTATTATCGCGGAAACCCAGATCGAGGCCCTTACCCGGTTTCTCGCTATTGCGGAAGATCAGGGTCGTGGTGTTGGCGTAGCGGTCATCAAAAAATCCAGCACCGCAAATAACGGACGGGCAGTTCGGTTGGATTGGGACGCGCTTTTCACCCGTCTCTTTTTTGAGAGGAACCGCGGGTTTGGAGTCTCTGACTGACGACGCGGGCTCGGTTTCACGTCGCGTCAAGAAGTGGTCCGTCGTCGAGTGTCCCGATGCCCTCACGAATGTAGTGTCGCCAAGCAATTCCCGATGGATGGCGACTTGATGATACATGTCAGCGCGGCGGCAGCTTTCGCTGAAACTGGGCATGGCGGCCCCATTCACAGGATCGCGCCGCCCGAGCAACGGCAACGAGCACACGACCACGATCTCAGCCCGACCCGCCGATTACACTGGGCAACATGCGCGCCAACGGTGTTGCTGAATATGGCAGAGTGACCCGCGCCAGTCGCCCCGTAAACGGCCCGCTAAGTTTGCAAGCAATTGAATCTCGATGTCGCGCGCGAGTTCTCCATCACTCGTAATCGCCCGACACACGACATCCTGATTGGTGATCTTTTTGCATTCGAGACGCAAGGAGTGCGCGCGCATACGCAACGGGCGCCGACGCAATGCCGATTGCCAAAGCTGCGAACGTCAGTCCGTGAGCTCGTGTCACTTGCTTGTTCCTTCCGTTTGCGCTGGACCTTTCCTGCGCCCAAAAATACTGCGCTTCGCATACCGATGCCGATTTGACAGAAATCAATTGAAGACGCCCTGGGTGAACCCTTTGAGCGCCGCCAAAACGGAGGACGCGCGCCCTCGTAGCCCAAACGTGCATCCGCTGCGGAATCATCGGCGCCTACGCCCGGCCGAATCGGCGCGAGCAGCCGGCGCGCGATCGCCTGACCGGCGTGCAATGGCGGCAGTGAGACGTCGAAGCCTCGACCCGAGCGGCGAACAGCGTCGCGCGCTCGAAATCCTGGCCAACAGTCCGCGCGGGCGCACGGTCAGGCTGCTTGCTGAGGATCGTGCGGGCCGGATTCGCCGTCGCGAAGCCGGAGATTGTGAAAGCGGGCGGCCGAACCCTCAGTATGCTATTGGATTGGCCACCTTACCCAAATCAAATCAAGGTCTTTCTCGATCACCCTGACGATATCCCGGAAAATCTCGGCTCCAAAACCCATCATAACCGCAGCCTCGCACCTGAACCGGCCGCGTACCGCGATGTTTATCACACGGCGAAAACGCCGGTCGCCGGTGCTCTCGCTGGGCCCAAGCGGCCGCCGTCTGGCATGGGCGTCCCAACTGGTTTCAGCGGATGCCCAAGGTCGCGAATTCGTCGGCGATATTGGCCTGGAGGGCCTTGGCGGCGGCGATGTCCCGCTGTCCATCGGCGGCCCTTCCGGTCCTGAGCTTGGCCATGCCTCGTCCATAGAGCGAGGAGGCCTGCCTGGGATTGATTCGCAATGCCGCGTCGTAATCGGCAATGGCGCCGTTCGGCTGGCCGATCTTGAGATTGACGAAGCCGCGGCTGTCCAAGGCGTCGGCGTAGATCGGCCGGATCGAGAGAGCCTCGTTGCAATCGCGCAGCGCGGTCTGGAGATCGCCGAGAATGGCGCGCGCCCAGCAGCGGTTGTTGAAGGCTTCCGCATCCTTCGGCCTGATCCGGAGCACTTCGTTGAAATCCCTGATGGCAGACGGGAAATTCCCCCTCAGCACGAACAACTGGCCGCGCCTGGAAAGGGCGGCCGCGTCGTTGGGATTGGCCGCGATCACTTGATCCAGGCTGTTGATGGCGGGATCGGCAGCGGCAACGGTTTCGCCGGGCAACGGCTGAACCGGGGATGCGGGCTCCGCTGCCGGCGGCTCGATCTTGGCCGGAGGCTCGACCTTGGCCTGTAGCTCGACCTTGGCCTGTAGCTCGACCTTGGCCGGTGGCTCGACATTAGCCAGAGGCTCGACCTTAGCGGGAGCCTCGACCTTGGCAGGAGGCTCGACCTTGGCCGGGGGGTCAGCTTTGGCCTGTAGCTCGACCTTGGCCGGAGGCTCGACCTTGGCCGGAGACTCGACCTTGGCCGGGGGCTCGACCTTGGCCGGAGACTCGACCTTGGCCGGGGGCTCGACCTTGGCAGAAGGCTCCAGCCTCACCTGTGGTTCGCTTTTGGGCGCAATCTCGGCCCTCGCCTGCGCCCCGACCTTGGCAGGAGGCTCGGCATTTGTCGGCGTTTCCAATGCGGCCTGGGTGTCGGCCCTGACTTGAGGTTGAGGCCTCGCCTGCTGCGGCCGGCTTGCCGAATTGCGTGCGGCCTCGGCCCCCTCAAGCCGTTTCGCGTTGAGTGCGATCGCGCGCGATGACAGCCAGCTCGTCAGCGCAGTGACATCGAGCGTCCGCCGCGGGCCTTCGGCCGGCCCCTGCAGCGCGATCGCGATCTCGGGACGGCCGATATCCGCCGGCCCCAGGCCTGGAGGGCCGCCGAGCCTCAGCGTGGCGTCGATCGACTGTGCGCCGAGGTCGACATCGGCGGAGATTGCAAGTTCGGCGCCGGGGGCGTGAATCGTATTGGCCAGCCGCGCCGCGCCGCCGGCAATGGTGATCGTGCCCTCGGCACGCGGAATCGCCAGCGCGCCCGCTGCGAGCGCCGCGTCGAGGCGGTCGGCGAACTGCTTCGACTCGATCGGCAGCCCGCCATCGACGCTGGCGATCACGGCTGCGAAGGCGCGCGGATCCAGGCGCGCGATCCCGGCCTGCTCCGCGGTGAAAGTGCCGCCGCCCCGCAGCGATCCCATCAGCGCGACGGGGCTGCGCCCGCTGCCCTCGATGCGCGCATCCAGGCTCAGCCGTCCCGACAGCGGCCGGCCGTCGCCGGGCATCAACCCGGCCATCTCGACATTGCGCAGCCGCACCCTGCTGTCGGCGACCAGGCCATCGGGACCATGCTGGAACTCCAGCCGGCCCGATATCGTCCCACCGGCGAGTGTACCGTCGAGATCGTCCACGATCACTTTCGACGGCTCGATCCGCAAGGTCCCGTGGAGGTCGCGGACCGAGAGCTTCGGGGTGAGGACGGTATCCACCGCAGCGACGGCGATCCGTCCGGTCGAACCCGCGAACAGCCCGGCACCAAAGGGTTCCGCGGGCCAGGCGGCGCCATCGCCGCTCCTGCCGGGCATTCCGACGGCAGCGGCGATCAGCGCCGGCAGGTCCGCCTTGCCGAGCCTGATGTCGCCGTCGAGAGTGGTGGGCTGGGAGAGGCCGACGGCGAGACGGCCGCCGATATCGGCGCCGGCGATCCGCCCGGCGAGCTCGCTGAGCGTGACGGTATCGTCGGCCAAATCGAGTTGCGCCGTCAGCGCTGCCGGCACGGTGCCGCTTGGTACGGTACCGCCCGATAACGTCCGCAGGTCCGCCCCCGCCACCTTGAGGGCGAGGCCGCCGGTGGCCGCGCGCCCGACCGGCAGGCGCAGCGATCCGCCCACGGAGACATCGAGTCCGCCCGCGACGATCCGGGCTTCCACCGCCATCGGATCATCGACGGCGCCGGCGGCCTTGAGGTCGAGCCGACCCGAACCCTTGTCGACCGCCACCAGGCGGTCGAGCCCGAGGAGCGCGATCAGCGCGCCGCCGTCCTGGGCCTCCAGCCGGCCGGTGAGATCGAGCTTGGCGGCGCCGAGCCTGGCGAGATCGGCAAAGGTCAAGGCGTCGTCGGCCATCCCGGCTTCGCCCTGCAACGTGATGGCGAAGGAGCCGGCCGCACCATCGACCTTGAATTTGGCGCTGGCCGGCGTCGCCGCGGCCCGGCCCGCTTGCGCATCGACGGCCAACGATCCCCGCAGCCTCGCCGGCACGAAGCGCGGGGCAGAGCGGCGCAACTCCGCCGCCGCCTGCGGCGACACCTCGGCGAGCAAGGCGATCACCCCGTCGAGGGCCCGGACATCGAGGTCGAGCGTGACCGTTCCGCGCGGCGCCCGCGAGCTGACATCGATGTTGCCCTTGGCCGCGACGCTTGCGCCCCCGAAATCGCCGATGGCAAGTCGCTCGATGTCGAGCGCATGGGCGTCGAAGCGCAGGCTGACGTCGGTACTCTGAACCGCGACGCCGGCGACCGACGATCGGGCGACATTGAGCGCCAGCGTCCCTTCCCGCGGCCATTCCAATGCCGTGCCGGCAGCGGAGCCGGCGAACATGTCCTGCACCAGGGCGTAAGCACGGTCGAAGTCGACCTCCGGCGCGCTGAGCGCCGCCTCGATCCGGGCGGGACGATCGACGCGCGGCCACGCATAGGCGAAGCGGCCCTCGAGCGACACGCGGTCGAGCTCGGCCTTGAGGCGATCGATGGCGACGGTGTCGGTACCCAGCCTGACGTCGCCCTCGGCGCGGAATGTCCCGGCAATCGCCTGGGCGTCGCTGCGGTCGGTCAGCCAGGCGACGAGCGCGCGCGGGTCGCGCGCCTCGATCCGCGCCGGGCCGGCGAAGTCCATGCCCTGCGGGGTGATGTTCAGGCGGCCGCGCAGCCGCATCTGGGTGGCGCCGGGAGCGCGGAAATCGAGCGATTCGAGGGTCCATGCGCCCGCCTCGCCGCGCACCTCGCCGCTCAATCTCTGCAGCGCCGCGCCGGCCAGCGTGACTGCCTCGGCGCTGATTGCAAGCCGCACCGGGATCGGCGATTGCTGCAGGCCGGAGAAACGATCGCCGAGGCTGCGCAGTCCGGCCAGCGGCTTGCGCCGGACGGCTTCGGGCAGGGCGAGGAGCCGATCGAGGTCGATCTGCGTCGTCGCCAGCGTCGCCGCCAGCTCGGGCTTCTGGCCCAGCGTCAGATTGGCGTCGCCGTGAAGCCTCGCGGCATGCTCATCTGGACCGTATTGCAACTCCAACTTCTCCACCGCCGCCGCCGCGGTGCTGCCGCGCACATGACCGGTGACGCGCCAGGGGTCGTTGGCTCCGGCGGCGGAGCGGCCGAAGCCGTGGGCCCATTGCACGGTCGCCTCGAACTGGGGGACACCACGCTCGAGCCAGATCGAGCCGTCGAGGTCGGCCATGCGCGGCTGATCGACGGGGTCGACCAGCAAATGCAGCTTGACGGCGCCGTCCGCGCCAGGACGGCCAGCCGAAATCCGATACGGATAGTTGCGCCCGGCGATCTCGAACGAGCCGTCGCCCTTGGCGGGACCGGCCAGGGAGCGCACATCGCCGCTGAAGGCGAACTTTTCCAGCGTCACGCTGGCGCCGCTGGCTGCATCGGAAAGGACGACCTGACCGTGTTCGACGGCGAGATGGTCGATCGACACCGCGTCGGGATCGAACCCGATGGTCGGCGCCAGCCAGTCGAATCGACCGGAGCGGTCGAGGCCGAAGGCGAATTCGGGCTCGTCCACCGTCACGTTCGCGGCCCGCAGCGAGCCGCGCATCAGCGCATCGAGCGCGAATTCGATCTGCACGGAGCGCGCCCGCGTCGGCGTGACCTCGCCGGGCCGGTGGATCTCGATGGCCTGCAGCTTCAGCGTCGGGGTGGGCAGAATATGCACCTCGATCGGACCGGCGAACCGGACCTCCAGGCCGGTCAGCCGGTTGGCTCTTGCCTCGAAGGTGTCGCGGAAGCGGCCCCAATCGACCAACAGCGGACCGACCAGCGCCGTCACCAGCGCCAGGATAATCGCAATCGCAGCTCCGAGCAGCGTCGTCTGCACGCCGTTCCCACCGCCGAAGTTTCGCGTTGGCCCGATGGGCCGCCGGCGCTCGCGCCCCGGACAGCCCGGTCACGCATTTCAGCACAAAACGGACGGTTTGTCTGTGCCGTCGCGTCAGCCGATGTCAGCCGATCACGTGATCGCGATGGGTCGCCACCCAATCGGCGCTCTCGCGCATCGCCGCGGTGCCGAGCTCGGTAAAAATCGCCTCGCAATAGGCCGACAGCTCGGGCTCCAGGACCCCGGCCACGATGCTCTTGCGGCCGACGTGATGCGGCTCCGGCAGCGCCTCCAGCCCGCGTTCGAACAGCCAGGCCATCTGCGCGCCGCGGCGCGATCTCGCTTTGAAGGCCATCTGCATGGCGTAGCCAGCGATGACGGCCGCCACGCCGGGAAGCAGGCCGATGACGAACACCAGCACGGGATAAGTCTGGCCGGCGAACTGGGCGACGAAGGAGATGATCCCCGCCGGCAGGAACGACCCATGGTCCGCGACGAAGGTCGAGCCCCGCTCGGCCCAGGCCATCACGGTCGAGGCACGGCCGGTCATCTGGTCGAAGATATCGGTCGCGGAGAGGCCGGCGGCCAGCGCCACGGAGGCGACCAGAAGCAGCATCGCCCAGCGCTGCCGCCGTTCGGCGATCCCGCGATATTGCGCCCCCTGGGCGCGATGGAATTCGTGCTGCCCCCCGACCCAGAATTCTCGCGCCCAGCCATAGGCATCGAGCATGACCCGCGGCGCCGGGGCCGGCGGACCGATGCGGTCGACGAGATCGAGAGCGCGCAACGATGCCTTCACCCAGGCGAGTTCGTTCGGCTGCGACACCGGATAGGCATCGGCAGCAGATATGGGCTGGGGTGAGGCCGACGGGGCCGGTGCAGGCCCCGTCCCGATCCCGAGCAGCCTCCAGAACGCGCCGACGCGAAAGGCGTCCGCCAGAGCACGATAGTCGAGGAAGCGTTCCCGGTGTTGGCGCAGGCGGCTGCGGAAGAAAATGAGGAGAATGACCGCCGAGATCGCGGCGTAATCGAACAGCAGCAGATTGATGGGAAACAGGTGCGAATAGACCTGGAAGCAAAGCAGCGCCGCGAACGCGAGCAGGAACATGTCCCGCCAGTCGCCGCGAACGCGCTTCTCGCGTTCCCGCGCCAGGGTGTCGGCCAATCCGTAGAACCGGCACCACTGCGTCGCCACCGCCTGCGCGCGCACCTGCGCCTCGGGATTGTTGCCGAACAGGCCCGCAATCGTTTTCGCGATCTCGGGCTCGCGCTTTTGCGCCCGGGCCTTGGCCTCGCGATTGAACCTCGTGGTCAGCGCCGCGACCGCGCGAAACTGGTCCCAGGCGCGCACCGCGCGGGCATCGTCGTCGGTCACCCCCGATGCCGCCTTGGCCCCGTCGGCGGCGGCCACCCCCTTCCCGGTCACCCCCTTGCCTAGCGCGCGCGCCGACGCGCCTTTCAGCTTGGATCCCCAGGGGACGACCTTGACTTCGCTGGCCGTCGTCTTCACCGCCTTGCGGGGGGTCACGATCTGGATCACCGGCCCGATTTCGGAGCCGTCGAGACTGGATCGTGCCGAACCCCGGATGCCGCTGGGAATACCGTGGCGGTTGAACCTGACGCTTTCCGCCGCTCCGCCCACCGTGATGTCGTCGTCATTGCCGTCAAACAACGCGATGAGTACGTGACAATGCTGGGCGATGAACCGGTGCGCCTCGCGATATTGCCGGTCGCGCTCGGGGCCGAACGCCTTGACGCCGTTTTCCGTGCTGCCGGCGGCCAGCGGGATTTCCACGATCGCCGTCGCCTTGAGGCGCAGATCGTCGAAGTGCTTGATCGCGTCGGGCGCCAGCGGACGCTGGGTAAAATCACGCCGGTATTCGGCGAGGGGCAGCGGCAGCGGCACGATCAGCGTCGCGCCTTGCTTGAGCGCCTCGCCGGCGATGAGCTGTTCCGCCCCTTCCGCCAATGCGGACAGGAGGACGATGGGGGTCTGCTTGTCGTTGCCGAGATATTGTCGCCTGAGGGCCGTAATAACCGACGCCACTGCGGCTTTCAGCCGGGCAAGGTCACCCTCGCGCAAGTCTCGATGACCGGCCGCACCGATGATAAGGGGCAGCCGGTCAGCCTTCCAGGGTAGCGCGACCGGAGCTTGGCTCACTGCGGGCGCAGGCAGCGTGGCCGCCTTGGGCATCGACATGATCTCGCCCGGCCGTACCCGCGGCGTCGAAGGCGCAACCTGCGGCGCCGAAGGCGCAATGTGCGGGGCGGTGGCGGCGGTAGCCGGCGGTTCTGCCGGCGCGGCTTTTCCTGCTGGCTCGACGGCCGCAGCGCGATCGGCCGCCTCCGGACTCTCCGTCGCCGTCACGGCCTCGGTGTCGGCCTTCGGCAGCGGCGACTCCGACCCGGCCGGCGCCTCGTGCATGTGCACGTCGGTCACGATCCTGCTCCCCTTGCAGACGGACGGCGCGGCAGCCGCGCCCTACATGTTCATCCCTGGATTCCCGGCTGCCGCATCGCACCGACTCGAACGAATTGGCGGCAACCCGCCTCCAGCCCCGCTTGACGAATGACATCTGGGGCAAGTGTGTCAAGTTTTATGAAAGAAATATTCCGATCATCCGCCGGACAATACCGTCAATGCGCGCGCGGCTTCAACGCAGCGTGCCCCCGTGCGGCGGCAGGCACCGCCGGAATCCGCAGCCGAGAACGGGCTTCGCGCGGCTCGCCGATATCACGCGGCGCGGGCCGGTGTCGCGGGCGAGCCGCCCGGCTGGGCGCGCGCCCCCAGCGCCATCGCGATCAGCGAGGTGCCGCCGAACACCATGTTGATCCCGACCAGGAGCCCGAGGGCCCAGAATGCGGTGCCCGGAAGGCCGGAGAAGATGATGGCGGCCAGGATCAGGTCGATGACCCCGCTCGCAATTATCCAGCCCGACCGGCTCGACGCCTCGCGGCGGTGCTCGATCCCATACATGATCGAGGCGACGCCCTCGACGATGAAGAACACGATCAGGACCAGGGTCAGGGATACTGTTCCGCTGATCGGCCAGCCCAGCAAGACCACCCCGGCGCCGATCGCGATGACCGCCGAGACCAGCGACCACCAGAACCCGGGGGCGCCTTTCACCCAAAACGTCGTGACCAGCCCGACCACGCCGCTGATGAGAAACAGCCACCCGATCAAGATGGTGACCGCCAGCGACGCCAGCTGCGGTATGATGATCGCCAGCATGCCGAGCACGACGAGGACGATGCCCTCGACCATGAACAGCACCCAGTGCTCTCTCATCGTTTCGGCCACGGCGCGGCGAGCGGCGCTGAAATCGGACGGGGTCATCGACATGGGTTGCCTCCCTCGGCAAATTCAATGCACGGGTGGACGCAGTTCGCGCAAGCAGCGGTTTCTCCGGCAGAGGCTTTGTGTCCCGGGCTTCGTGTCCCGAAACCACGATCCGCGGAACCCATTCGAGCCGATGCTCCGCCAGCATGCACCGATTCGTTGCGCCACGTTCGCGATCTGCTCGCATCACAACGCACGAGACTGTCTTTTACAACGGGCCGTCTTCGCCCGCCACAGTAACGATGCCGGTCAAACGGTCAATGAACGACAGAGGGCCATGCTTTACGAGTCATTGCGCCATAGGCCCCCGGGTGGCCCAAGGCCGCGGTCGTCTCCCCGACGGTTGCAGCAGCGTAACGACCGTGGACGACAACGGTGAGCTTGACCGGCAGACGAATGACGCCATCAAACAAATCGCAGAACGCAACGGCAGAAGAGCGCCATCTGCGCCCAAGGTTCACCCATCTCGCTCCAAACCTCGGCTCAGTGGTGCACTGTTGGTCGCTATTGAGATAGCATCAAGCGCGGCCGCGCGGGGACCAGGGAGCGCAAACGGAGCAAACTACAAGGGGAGATGGATATGAATGTGCGACGACATTTGCTGTTGCTGGTGACGATGGCCGTGCTTGCGACTCCGGCCTCGGGGCAACAGGTGGTGCCAACGGCCTCGCCCGGCAAAATCGGTGCGCATGATACCGCGTCCGTCCCGGATTTCTCGGGCATATGGCGTCACGGGAACCTTCCCTGGTTCATCCCGCCGGCGTCCGGTCCCGGTCCGGTGACGAATCTGTCGCGCGAAAAGGGTACCGGCGTGAGCGACTACGGCTCGCTGGTCGGTGATTACAAGAATCCGATCCTGCAGCCCTGGGCCGCAGACGTCGTGAAGAAGAAGGGCGAACTGTCCCTGGCGGGCATAACTTTTCCAAGCCCGTCCAACACTTGCTGGCCCGAACCCGTGCCCTACATTTTCAAGCATGCGGCCATGCAGATGCTGCAGCGTCCGGACCAGATCGTGATGCTGTTCAACGAAAATCACGAAGTCCGCCACGTGCGCATGAACCAGCCGCATTCGGCGAAGCTGACGCCGTCCTGGTACGGGGATGCCGTCGGCCGTTACGAAGGCGATCCGCTGGTGATCGACACCGTAGGCGTGCGGACCGATCGTCCGTTTGCCATGATCGACCTGTTCGGCACGCCCTACACCGAGAAGCTGCACGTGGTGGAGCGCTATCGCCTGGTCGACTACGACGACGCGAAAGACGCGATGCAACGCGGGGCCAAGGAGAATCGGCGGGCCGGCGGACCCTATGATCCCGACTACAAGGACAAATACCTGCAGGTCCTTTTCACGATCGAGGATGAAGGCGCCTTCACCACGCCGTGGCACGCGACCATGATATATCTGCGCGAAAGCGGCGAGTTCCCGGAAGCCGTCTGCGCAGAAAACACGTTTTCATTCCATAACAACAAGAATGCCGATTTCCCGCAGGCGGACAAGCCGGATTTCTGAGCGAGGACTTGCCCTCGCCTCGATTCTCAGCGACGGGGCTCGAGCGCCACGAACTCGCCGCCCCCCTCGAGCGACACCCAGGTGCCGGCAAGGGGGACCTGCTCGACGCCTGCCTTGGCGTAGTCGCATACGCCGCCGGGGAAGATTTGCTGCAACTGCGCCAATTGCTCAGCGGTCGGCCTCGACTTGTAGTCCGCCGGATCGACCGGCTTGAGCGCGCATTTGAAGACGTCGTCGGACGCCGGCGCCCCCGCCGCCAGGCGGGCATCCCCGGAAAACGGGAAGATCTCCTTGCAGCGTTCGCGGTCGGTGAGCTTTTCGATCACCCCCACCCGCGACCCCGCGACCGCCGGATAGCAGGCGTCGACGAAATCCGCCGGCTTGGCGGCCGCCACCTTTTTGGCCTTGGGCAGGTCCGACTTGTCGTTGGCGATGGCGGTCAGCCAGCGGTCGAGCTGCGTGAGCGCCTCGGCCGAAATGCGGGTCAGCGGCGAGCCCTGGGTACGGGTGTCGTCCTGGACGCGGCCGAGGCTCGCCACCGTGAGCATGACGTGGTTGGCGGCATTGCCGTTGGCCTTGATCAGCCGCGCCCGCATCACGGCGCTGTGGTAGCCGTCATGCACGTCGACGTCCTTCAGGGCGTCGAAGGGCGGCGGCGGCGCGCCGTCGACGTAGGAGCGAATGTCGACGATCGGTATCGAAGCAAGCCCGCCCCCGGCCGCGTTGATGCGGCCGCTCTCATAGGCCCTGCGCAGCGCGATGGGGTCGCCCACCATGCGTTGCGGCACCACCTTGCCGTCGATGTCGAGGCCGCCCACCCGCGCATTCACCTCGATGAACTGCTCGAAGCCGATCGTGCCGTCGTTGAGCGCCTGCAGGCCGTATTGCACGCCGACATTGTCGAACGGCCCGCGGGCAAAGCCGGTGGCGGGGTCGATGCCGAAGGTGCTGGCAAGATTGTCCTGATAGGTGCAGCGCACGCCCTTCGCCTTGAGCTTGGGATCGTTCGCCACCTGCTTCTTCACGCTGGCGTCGCAGAAATCGGGCCGGGCATTGGGGTAGCGCGTGCCGTTGGTGGCGCAATAACCCCAGTACTTGCCGGCCACCGCACCCTTCTGCGCGATGGTCCACTTGCCGGCAGAGGTGTCGAAGACATGCTCCAGCAATTCGCAATCATACAGCGGCTGCAGGAAGCCCATGGCATCCGGATAGCTCCGCGCCGGCATGATGGCGTCGAGCAGGCCGGGATAATTGTTGCCGATCAGATGCTGCTGCATCGACCCGCCGGAAGCGCCATGGCCGATGGTGAACAGCGGCGGACCGAACTCCTTGATGAAGTGTTCCTTGATCTTCGCCACGGTCTCGGCCGATTTCACGTCGTCATTGTTGGTGCCCATCACGTTGAGCGAACCGGCCGCGACCGCATAGCCGCGGGTGACGAAATCGTCGAGAAAGCCGGCGCCCAGTTCCTCCAGGTAGAACTTCCTGTCGGTTCCGGTCATCCCCCCGAGGCCGCGCCCCATGTGGTAATTGGCCTGGACGCCGCCGCCGAAGCTGTAGACCAGCTTGCCGTTCCATCCCGACGCGGGCGAGCTTGCGAACGCCGCCGGCAGCGCGCCGGCCGCCGGATCGTGGAGGATGTTGACGAGATAGGCGGAGCGGTTGATGACGCCCTTTTCCTGGCGGACGATGAGGGGGACGTCCTTGCCTTCGGTGGTCCGGGTGGTGGCGATATCGGCGGGGCGCGCGGCCTTGGCGTCGAACGGTTTCCACTCGCCGCGCTTGTCGCGATAGAAATAGGTGACCACCGTCGGCGCCGCGCACGAGGCGTCGGTGGCCGCGGCCAGGCCGTGGGCCTCGTTCTCGCAGACGAACGGCTCCTGCTGCGGCCCGGCGAACAGGGTGCCGTTGACGGGATGATTGACGAGGGTCACGGCTGCTTCCCTGTCGCCGGCCTTGGCGGTCAACTTGTTGACGCCGTCCGCGAGCCCTGCGACGAGGCCGATCCAGCCGCCTTTGGCATCGGAACGAAAGGCGCCCGACACGTCGCTGCCGCCGACCGTCACCTGCGGCGCGGCGGCCGCGCCGGAAATCCTGACGAGGGCATCGCCGCCGCTCACGAGAGCCGGCCGCGACGACAGAACTTCGATGCCGAGCACCGCCTGCGCCCCGCCCGGCGACGACACCGCGAATCCCGCGAGCGCTGCGCAGATGACCCCCAGAGACGCCGCCGGGCGCAAGAAATTCCGGACCATTTGTCTCTCCCTCGACCGACGCGTTCTTTGACGCGCCACAGATAGACCGGGAGGCACCTGCGATCAACCTGCGGGGCGTTCCCCAATTGGCCCCTGTTGATGCCCACCTTCGCGCGGCGATTGGCGGACCTTGGACGAAGAGGTCCAAGGCGCTTTGTCAGACAACGATCACGACATCGCCGTATCGAGCCAGCGCCCGGTCGGTCGTCACCAGCCGTAGCAGCGCCTTCCATCTCCCGCTACCCGCCTGCGCAGCCTTCCGGCGAACCAGCCTGTGACGGCCGTCACATTCAACGCCTGCGCCGGCGTGCGAGGA
>DASYNT010000055.1:0-6780 GCA_036008405.1 Xanthobacteraceae bacterium | reverse complement strand
CTTCGCCGCGCACGTCCAAGGCCAGGCGGACATTGTCGAAGGCCGTCAGCGTCGGAAACAAATGGTAGGATTGGAACACGAATCCGATATGCTCGCGCCGGAACTTGGCGAGATCCTCGGGCTCGGCGCCAGCGGTGGATCGGCCGACCACGCGCACCCCCCCGCTGGTCGGCGTCAACATGCATCCGAGGATAGAGAGCAACGTGGTCTTGCCGCTGCCCGACGGCCCCATCAGGAGCGTCAATTCGCCGCCCGCGAGGGCGACGCTAACGCCCTTGAGCGCCTCCACCCGGCCGGCACCGCGGCCGAGGAACTTCACCACGTCGATCGCTTCGAGGATCGGCTCGGTCATCGCGTGAAGACCATCGCCGGATCGATTCGCATCACCTTGACGATGGCGGCGACGGCCGACACGACGCACATCGCAACCGTGAGCGCGAACAGGCCCAGGAGGAGCGTCGGCGTGATGATCACCGGCAGCGCCGAATCCGCAGTGGCCCCGACGATGATCCAGCCGATGCCGGCGGCAATGGCGAAGCCGATGACGGCGCTCAGCAGCGCCTGGAAGATGATCACCTTGTGAATATACATCCCGGACGACCCGATGGCGCGAAGGGTCGCGAATTCGTTGATGTGGTCCTTGGTGCTGGAATAGAGCGTCTGCGCGACGATCACGGTTCCGACGATCATGCCGAGCAAGGCGCCGGCGAACAAAGCGGCGCCCGCCCCGGTACCGAACAGCCAGAACGAGCGGCTGCGGCTGCGAAACTCAGCCGGCGTCAGCACCTCGGCGTCGACCAGGGCGGCATTGAGCCGGCCGCGAACGGCGTCGCGATCCGCGCCGCGGGCCAGGTGGACCAGAAAATAGGTCGCCTTGTTGGACGACGTCCCGATATAGGCGCGCCCGCGGTCGAGCGTGGTGAAGACGTAGGGCGTGGTGGTGAACGAGCGGATACCGCTGGTCACCGCGGTCACCTCGACCTTCTGGTCGCGGATCTCGGCGCTGTCGCCGAGGCCGTTCGACCCGAGGCGCTCGAAATAGGAGCGGTCGACGGCGACCGCGCCGGGGATCGAGAGCGCATCGAGGCTGCCGCCGACCAGGTTCCAGGGATGCAGCCCGTCGGACCTGATGTCGGAGCCGACCAGGAAGATCGGCGTGGTGCCGCCGTTGCGCATGCGCCACTGCGCAAAGCCGATCACGACCGGCGTCGCGTCCGCCACGCCCTCCACCGACAGCGCCCTGAAGCGCTCGCGCTCGTCCAGCAGCGAAGGATCCTCGAAGCATTTGGTGCCGCGCGCCACGATCCATAGATCGGCGTCGGCATGGTCGATCATCGTCGTCACCATGCGGTCGAAGCTCAGGAACAACCCCATCTGGACGGTGACGAGAACGATGGAGAAGACGATGCCGACGACCGTCGCGATGAATCGAAGCCGGTCATGGAACAGGTTTCTGCGTGCGAGCTTGAAGGCGAGAGACATTGTAGGTTCGATCGCCCGAGGGTCCGTTCAAGGTTGCGATTTGGTCGATATCTCGGTCGGCGCAGTTCCTGGCCCCGGGCCGGCGGCCGCCACCTGCCGCGCCGCACCCAAGCGCACAGTGCCGAGCGGAATGCGGCGAACGGCGATCATCGTCCCCCAGCTCGCGATCAAAGTTCCGCTGAACACGATCGCCGCCTTGGCGATGGCGAACAGCGCGACGTCCAGCAACGCATACTGCAGCCAGACGACAAACACGTAATGGATCAGGTACATGCCATAAGCGTTGTCCGATAGATTGTCGAGCCATGCGGCCCGCCGCCGGGCGAAGCGCAGGCACACTCCGGCGACGAAAAAGCAGCCGCTGGCGCACGCCAGGACGAAGCCGAGATCGGAGACGATCTGCAGGCCGATCGGACCATGGTCGCTGTCCGGCATCATCAACCCGATCGGCACCGACCAGACGACGAAGGCGGCGAGAAACGCGACGAGCCAGGCCCGCCATTGCCGGGCCAGCATTCCGTCCACACTCAGGAGTCCGCGCTCCAGGCCGTGAGCGCCGATTCCGACGCCGGCGAAGAAATAGAGCGCATAATGCAGCGGGCGACTCAGCTGGAGCGAGAACGGGCCGACGCTTTTCCAGGTCCAGGGCGTAAAGGCGAGAGCCAGCGGCACATAGGCGATGGCGGAGAGCGCGACCAGGCCTGCGAAATAACGCAACGGGTGATCCGCCGCCCTGGCGGACAGCCTGGCGAGACGTTCGCCCCATTCCGGCGCAAATCGAAACACTCCGGCGGCCGCGATGTTGAGGACCAGGAGCTGCCACAGGAACCAGGGCGGACCGCTCGGCCAGAACGGCAAGGCGCGCCAGTGCTGCCAGTAGGCGCTCACGCTCGGGTCGACCGCGGTGACGAGGTAGGTCGGGTAGAGCGCAATCGGCATCAACAGGTACACCGCGAGGACGAAAGGCAGGCCGATCCGCAGGAAGCGGTCGTACAGGAACACCCGGCCGCCCTTGCGCACGAGGCTCGGCCACACGAACAGGCCCGACATGAAGAACATGAACGACATCAGATACACGTCTTGAAACGCGCAGAAGATGTCGAACCCGAACCACCGCTGGCTATCGACGATGGGGAAGGCGTTCCATCGAAAAGGCGCATTGTCGAAGGGAAATGGCGCATCGGGCAACGACCCGAGATAGGCCAGCACGGAGTGGAACGCGAGCACGATCAGAATGACGAATGCACGAAGGTTGCGGAGTGCGAGACTAGATGCAGACATTGTGCAGCCGATGTCTTCGAGGAACGAATCGGGTGAACGGCGCGGGTGACAAGGTCGCGGGTGACAGGGTTCAGATGATCGAGGTCGTTTCATTGCCCTCCGACCGAGCCGGAACCTCGCATGGAAAGTGCTCTTGCACCGAGGGCAAATCAATTCTAGTGGTTTTCCCCGGCAACCCGACTGCATCCGAGAGCGCTTTTGTAGACAATTGAATTCCTTGGTTAAATTGCTGTTTGATCGCGTACTCGGTGTCGGGTTGGTGACGTTGTGTGGGGGGCGAACGACGGGCCCCGGACCGAGATGGAGTTATCGCACGTTGTTGTCGCACCTCGTTGTCTCACGTTTGACGAGAGCGGCAATGAAACGCGTAAGTTCGGGAACCTTCGAGCCCCTTGGACCAACATTCCGGGTGATGCAAATGCGGATTTTCGGATCGAGAAGCCAACTGATTGTAGCGACCATGGCCGCCCTGGCGGCGTTCAGCCTCGCCGTGAACGCGGCAGGCGCCGCGGACCGGACTGTGGCCGGCCTGTGGCAAAAAATCGACGACAACACCGGCAAGCCGATCGCCTGGTTCCTGTTCGTGGACCATAACGGCGTCTTCGAGGGCGCGATCGCCAAGGCCTTCCCGAAGCCCGGCGAGGCGACCAATCCGCTCTGCACCCAGTGTCCCGACGACCGCCACAACGCGCCGATCCTCGGCCTCTCCTTCATCCGCGGCATGGAGCGGCAGGGACAGAGTTACCAGAACGGCAAGATCATCGATCCGCGCGACGGCAAGATCTACAACGCCATCATGACGCTCAGTCCCGACGGACAGACGCTGACGGTGCGCGGCTATCTCGGCATCCCGCTGCTCGGCATGGACGAGATCTGGCATCGCCTGCCGGATACCGCCGTGCACGATCTCGACCAGACCGTCGTCGCCAAGTACCTGCCGGCCGCGGCAAAACGCCCCGAGCCCGCAAAGCCGAGGCCGGCTGCCGCACCGGTGCGGTGACGTGCGCGGTTGCATTGCGCGGTTGGCCGTGTTGCGAACCGGCCGCGCGCCGATTCGCACTCTGCTGCGATGACAGCGCAATGCTCCTTGGCCTCGAGAAACTCGCTTCGCGGCCTTGCGCATGGGTTCGACGAAGCGTTCGAGCGCGGCGTCCCGCGCCGCCGTTTTCTGCGGTTCGCGGCAACCGCTGTCGCGCTCCCGGCCTTCTCGCGCATCGCAAGCGCCCAAGCCTACCCGGCGCGGCCGGTCCGTATCGTTTCCGGCTTCCCGCCGGGCGGTGTCAACGACATATACGCGCGCCTGATCGGCCAATGGCTGTCGGAGCGGTTCGGTCAATCGTTCTATGTCGAGAACCGTCCCGGCGCCGGGGGCAACATAGCCGCGGACTCGGTGGTACGGGCCCCGCCGGACGGCTATACGCTGTATATCGCCACCTCGACCGATGCGTGGAACGCGACGCTTTATCGCGACCTCAAATTCAATTTCATTCACGACTTCGCGCCGGTGGCGACGATTTCGCGCGGCCCCGGTGTGCTCGTCGTCCATCCGTCGCTTCCGCCAAAATCCGTGTCCGAGCTGATCGCCTACGCCAAAGCCAATCCAGGCAAGATCGCCGTGGCGTCGGCCGGCGTCGGCAGCGCGCCCCACATGTACTGGGAACTGTTCCGAAGCCTGACCGGCGTCGACATGCTGCACGTTCCATATCGTGGCGGCGGCCCCGCCCTCACGGACCTGTTGGGAGGCCAAGTCCATGCCTATTTCGGCACCATGGCGTCGTCGATCGAACACATCAGGACGGGCCGGCTGCGCGCACCCGCGGTGACCACCGCGACGCGTGCGGCGGTGTTGCCGGACATTCCGGCATTCGCCGAATTCCTGCCGGCTTACGACGCGAGCATCTTCGTCGGCATCGCCGCGCCCCGCGGCACTCCCGCCGAAATCATCGCCAAGCTGAGCGAGCAGATCGATCGCGGGCTTGCCGATCCCCGCCTGACCCGGCGGATCGCTGAACTCGGCGACACCCCGCTTGCGCTGTCGCCTTCCGCCTTCGCCTCGCTCATCGCCGACGAAACCGAGAAGTGGAGCAAGGTGGTCAGGCTGGCCGGCATCAAGGCGGAATGAAACGGACAAACCCGGCCGGATATCCCATAGTGCCGGTTCCGCCTGCTATCGCCTTTTCCTTACCTGCTTTGAAACTCATCCGGTGAGATCGGAACACGCCGGAAAATGGCTTGAAATCGCCGCCGGGAGTCTCGAAGCTCCGCTTGCCGAAGGAGAACGCGCCCGTGAACGAAACCGCGACGACGCCAATTGCGCCCGACGCCCGGCCCCGATTACCGCGCGGCGTGCGGCTGGTGCACAACGAATCCCAGGGCGGCTGGGTTCTGCTGGCGCCGGAGCGGGTGTTCAAGGCCGACGCGATCGCCGCCGAGATCGTGAAGCGCTGCACCGGCGAGGCGACCTTCGACGCCATCGTCGACGATCTCGCCACCACCTTCAAAGCCCCGCCCGAGCGGGTACGCGCCGACGCAGCGGCGCTGCTGCGCGGGCTCGCCGACAAGAAGCTGCTGGAATTGTGATGCAAACCCAGGCCGACCCACGCTCCGCCGCTGCCGCCGCGCTGCGCAATCCGCTCGGTCTTCTCGCCGAGCTCACCCATCGCTGTCCGCTCGGCTGCCCCTATTGCTCGAACCCGCTGGAACTCGACCGCCGCGCCGACGAGCTCGACACCGCGACCTGGGCGCGGGTGTTCCGCGAGGCCGCCGGGCTCGGCGTCCTGCAGGTGCACCTGTCCGGCGGCGAGCCGGCGGCGCGGCGCGATCTCGTCGACATCACCGCAGCGGCGCGCGACGCCGGCCTCTACACCAATCTGATCACCTCCGGCGTTGGCGTCACCGCGAAGTCGCTTGGCGCGCTCGCCGATGCCGGCCTCGACCACGTGCAGATCTCGATCCAGGACAGCGAGGCAAAGTCGGCCGATCACATCGCGGGCTATGACGGCGCCTATGTCCGCAAGCGGGCGCTGGCCGCCGAGGTGGTCGCGCTCAAGCTGCCATTGACCGCCAACATCGTCATCCACCGCGCCAACATCGAGCGCATCGACGCGCTCGTCACCATGGCGCTCGACATGGGCGCCGCGCGGGTCGAGATCGCCCATGTGCAATATTACGGCTGGGCGCTGCGGAACCGCGCCGCATTGATGCCGACGCGCGAGCAGGTCGAGCGCGCGGTCGGCCGGGTCGAGGCGCTGCGCGAGCAGCACCACGGCCGCATCGTGATCGACGCGGTGGTGCCCGACTATTACGCGCGCTTTCCCAAGCCCTGCGTGGGCGGCTGGGGCCGGCGCTCCCTGAACGTGACGCCGTCGGGCCGGGTGCTGCCCTGCCATGCCGCCGAGTCGATTCCGGGCCTGGAATTCTGGTCGGTCAAGGACCATTCGCTGCGCGACATCTGGGAATCCTCGCCGTCCTTCAACGCCTTCCGCGGCACCGCCTTTTTGCCCGAGCCGTGCCGAAGCTGCGACCGCCGCGAAATAGACTTCGGCGGTTGCCGTTGCCAGGCCTTCGCCATTACCGGCGACACCAAGGCCACCGACCCGGTCTGCCATCTCTCGCCGCATCACCATCTGGTCGAGGAGCAGGCCGCGCTGCGGGAAGACGTCCCCTACGTCTACCGGAGGGGATGACGGCGGGCGAAGGCGAAGACAGCTGGTCGCCACCCGCATCGTGAGCAAGGGCGTGCTGGGGCTGGAGCCGCCGGGGATTGAACTGACGGTGATCGAGTTGTTCGGGTCGGGGCGCCAAGTAGCCCGCATGAGCGGAGCGATATGCGGGAAATCGTGCCTGAATGGTCAGATATCGGCGCAATCGGGTTCAGGGTGGAACCTACTTTTTCACGGTGACGCTCGCGGACCGCCGGTCAACCGCCCTTGTCGATCATATCGACATGCTCCGCGCGGCGTTTCGCACAACGCGGCAGGAACGCCCCTTTACGATCGATGCCATCGTGATCTTGCC
>DASYNT010000054.1:0-10309 GCA_036008405.1 Xanthobacteraceae bacterium | reverse complement strand
ACCGCCGGACCGAACCACAGATCAATCGGGGCGACATCGATGATCATCCGAATCTATGTGGACGACGCCGTGACTCCGGTCGCCGAACTGCCCGGAAGCTCCGGGCGGCTGAAGCTCGACACGGCTTCGATTCCGGACGGTTCCCATCGCCTGCGCATCGAGACCGTCGAGGGCGATCGCGTCACCGGCCATCGCGAGATTCCCTACTCCGTGCGTAACGGACCCGGGATCGCGGTCGCCGGCCTGTCCGAACGCGACGAGGTACGCGGCCAGATCGGCCTCGCGGTCGATGCGACTGCGGCTGGCATCGACGGTCAGCTCGACGTGCATTCGCTCGAACTGCATCGCGGACTGCCGTTCTGGACCGGCGCGCTCGCCGTCCTGGTCATCAGTCTCGGCGCGCTCTATCTCGCCGTCGATCCCTTCGCGTTTCGCGCCTATCGCGCCGAAGAGCTCGCAATCCGCGACGAGGCCGGTGCGCCGCTTGCGCGTATCGCGCCCGACCGGCCCGTCGCGGCCGATCCCATGCAGGTGAGGCTCACCGAAGGTTCGGGCCTATCTCTACCGCCAGCTCTGGAGCTTCGCCCATGGCTGGCGCAGCAGTGCCGCAATGCCGCCCATGGCGGACGGCCTCGCCGAGGCAGACTGGGGCGACATCGCGGTGCATCTCGAGCATCTGACCACCGCCGCCTACCCGACGTCGCCAGCCATCGCCGACGACGCGCTGGCCCTAGGCCGTTCGGTTGCGGTCCTGGGCCGGCCGGATCGCGGCGTCAGCCCGTGCAGCCGCTGCCACGGCCCGGGCGGCATCGGGGTTGCGCCGTATTTCCCGGCGCTGATGGGGCTGGATGCCCGTTACATCATCGCGCAGATCATCGCCTTTCGCGGCGGCCAGCGCCGCAACGCGATGCTGCGGCTGATGGATCCGGTGGCCCACGGGCTCGAGGTGCAGGAAATCGAGGCTGTCGCCGGCTATTTCGCCAAGCAGCGACCGGGAGCACTACAATGAGCGGCCGGACCAAGCCGAGCGCGGAGCCGCGCCGGCGCCTGTTTCTCGTCGCGGCGGGGCTTGCCGCGATCGTTCTCGCGACAGTGCCGCACCGGATCGCGGCGCTGTCCGCTCCCGATCTCGCGGCGATCGACCGGGCGTGGTCGGACGGGAGCCTCGACGTGGAGCAGGCCGGCGCGGCCATCGCGTTTGCGCCGCCGTCGGAAGCCGATATCCCCAACGACGTGTTCGGCGACATGGTCCGGCGCGGCATCGCCATTTTCACCGACACCCGCAACGAGGCGAAACCTTTTGCGGGCGACGGCCTCGACTGCTCGAGCTGCCATCTCGACCGCGGTCGGCGGCCGGGCGCGGCGCCGATGTGGGCCGCCTGGGTGCGCTATCCGCGCTTCCGCAGCAAGAACGACGCCGTCAACACCATGACGATGCGGATCCAGGGCTGCTTCCGCTTCAGCATGAACGGTGCGCCGCCGCCGGACGACAGCGAGATCATGACCGCGCTGCAGACCTACTTCTACTGGCTCGCACGCGGCGCGCCGACCGGCGGCCGCCTCGCCGGCGCGGGCTTCACCCGGCTATCGGAGCCGGCCGAGGCGCCCAGCATCGCGCGCGGCGCCGCCGTATTCGCAGGCAAGTGCGCGGCGTGCCACGGCAGCGACGGCCAGGGCCGACGGGTCGCCGGTGCCGACGGGTATCAGTTTCCGCCGCTGTGGGGACAGAGCGCCTACAATTGGGGAGCCGGCATGGCCTCGGTCGCGACGGCCGCCGCCTTCATCCGCGCCAACATGCCCTATGGGCTGCGCGATGCGCTCACCGAGCAGGAGGCCTGGGACGTCGCCATGTTCGTCGACAGCCATGAGCGGCCGCAGGACCCGCGCTTTGCCGGCAGCCTCGCCGAGACCCGCGCCCGCTATCACGACAGCAAATGGTCGCTGTACGGCACCTACCAGGGCGGCGTCCGCCTCGGCGATCCCTCGAACTATCCGCTGGCGGGCGGGAGGTAGTGGCGGGGACTCCCACACCGGTCGATTCCGGCGCAGTGACGAGGGGCTCTCATCGGCTGCTCGCGCCGAGCGCCTCGACGAACCGCAGCTTGATCGCGTGCCCGTCGCGGCTCGGCAGCACGCGCGGCGTGTCGCCGCACGCGATCCGCGCCTGGACCAGGATCGGCCCGCGTCCGCCATGCAGGAGATCGCGGACGGCGCCCGCCTCGGCGATGTCGGAGATCGCTTGCGCCTGCGCGAACTTGCAGGCGAGGGCCGTCGCGACGAGATCGATGCCGGCGCTGGTGTGGCTCGGCTGCATGCCGGTCTCGCCGTAATGCTGGTTGTCGAGCACGACGATGGCGAGATTGGCGGGCTGCTTGACGCCGATGGTGGCGAGGCTGCCCAATCCCATCAGCGCCTCGCCGTCGCCGGTCAGCACGGCGACGCGGCGATCGGGCCTGGCGAGCGCGAGGCCGAGGCCGATCATGGCGGCGCCGCCCATGGCGCCCCACAGATAGAGGTTGAGGGGATGGTCGCCGGCGGCGGCGACGTCATAGGTCGGCGAGCCGAGCCCGCAGACGACCAGCAGATCGCCACGGCCGGCCAGCAGCCGCCTGACGAATTCCCGCCGCTCCATCATCTGGTCCATACCTTGCGGCCGATCAGCCGCTGCGACAGCAGGATCGCGACCTGGAGATCGCCGGAAAACGCCATGTCGCAGCCGGCCGCGACGATGTCCTCGACGTCGGCCGCGTTCTCCACCCGGTAGGTGAGGAAGCCGCACAGCTTGAGGCTCGCCTCGGTAATCGATCCCATCGGCACCTGCCACGGATTGAACTCGCCGAACTCGCCGCGCATGGTGACCACGGTCAGGCAGGCCAAGCCGCAGTTCTTCATCAGCGAGAACATGTTGATGCAGTTGCCGACGCCGCTGCTCTGCATCAGCAGCGCGGCGCGCTGCCCGCCCAGCGCCGCACCGGCGGCGAGCGCCACGCCTTCCTCCTCGGTGGTGAGCACGACGTCGTGGATTTCCGGATCCCCGACGCACAGCTCGATCAGCCGGCTGTGGCCGGCATCGGGCACATAGCCGACCTGGCGAATGCCGATCCGGCGAAATTGCGCATAGATCGCATCCGGCCAGCCCACATTGCAGGTCCGATCGTCCACGGCGTTCTCCGGTCAGTTGCGGGTCGCTTCGGATGCGGTGGCGATGCGCGCCGGTTCCAGCGGCGGCTCGCCGCGAATGAAGTCGGCCGCCTTTTCCGCGATCATGATGATGGGCGCATTGATGTCGGCGCCGACGAGGTCGGGCATCACCGAGCCGTCGACCACGCGCAGGCCGTCGACGCCATGGACGCGCAGTTCGCCGTCGACCACCGCCATTCGGTCGGACGAAGGACCCATCCTGCAGGTGCCGATCGGGTGATGGACGGTGATGCCGCTGGCGCGGATGTGGGCGTCGAAGTCGGCATCGTCGACGGCGTTGGCGCCGGGAGCGATCTCCCGGTCCATGAACGGCGCCATCACCGGCTGCCGGCATACGTCGCGGGCGATCCACAGGCCGGCACGCAGGGTCTTCCAGTCGGAATCGGTCGCCAGGAAATTCTGCCGAATGCGCGGCGCCACCATCGGGTCGGCGGAGACGAGTTCGACCGCGCCGCGGCACTGCGGCCGCAGCACCACCACGCGACAGGCATAACCGTCCTCATAGGGACGCTTGAACGGGAAGAGATACGGCGTCGCCGTCATCGGCGCGGCATTGAAGAGAAGCTGGACGTCGGGCAGGGCGACGTCGGGCCGCGTCTTCAGGAACGCCATCATCCCGGCCGGAAGCGTGGTCGCGATGCCGGTACCGCGCAAATGCGCCTCGGCGAGGGCGGGGACGATGCGGTCGAGCCGCATCGCTTTGTGCAGCGGGCCGGGCTCCTTGCGCTTATAGGCGACGCTCGCGGAGATGTGGTCCTGCAGATTCCTGCCGACGCCGCGCAACGCCACCTTGACCTCGATGCCGAGCGCGCGCAGCGCATCGGGATCGCCGATCCCCGACAGCATCAGCAGCTGGGGCGAGTTGATGACGCCGCCGCACAGCACGATTTCGCGGCCGGCGCGCGCCGTCATGGGCCGCCCGTTCCTCAGATATTCGACGCCGACCGCGCGATTGCCCTCGACGACGAGCCGCGTCGTCAGCGCGTTGACCTCGACCCGGAGATTGCGTCGCGGCAGGGCCGGCCGCAGATGGGCGTCGGCGGCGCTGCAGCGGCGGCCATCGCGCGCCGTGGACTGGCACATGCCGAAGCCTTCCTGGCGCGCGCCGTTGTAATCGGGCGTCGCCGGATGGCCGGCGTCGCGCCCGGCCGTCGCGAAGGCCTCCACCAGCGGATCGTCGAACGGCGCCATCTGCGTCGACAGCGGTCCGTCGCCGCCGCGATAAAAGCTGGGGCCGCCGCGCCAGGATTCCTGCCGGCGGAAATAGGGGAGCACGTGGGCGTAGGACCAGGCGGAGAGCCCGGCGGCGGCCCAGCGGTCATAATCGCCGCGATGCCCGCGCACATAGGCCATGGCATTGATCGAGGACGAGCCGCCGATCACCTTGCCGCGGGCGCATTCGAGGCCGCGGCCGTCCATGGTGGCCTCGGGTTCGGCAAAATACATCCAGTCGTGCTTGCGCCCGAGCAGCAGCCGCGGCCAGGCGAGCGGGATATGGATCAGGGGGTCGCGGTCCCAGGGGCCGGCTTCGAGCAGCAGGACCCTGGTGTCCCGGTCCTCGGTGAGGCGGTTGGCCAGCGTGCAGCCGGCGGAGCCGGCGCCGATGATGATGATGTCGTAATTCGACCTCGGCATGTGCGGACAATCTCAGGTCTGTGGCGAGCCATCAAGCCGCCAGCCGAACCGTTCGCGCGCCTCGCGCGCCACCGCGGCGGCGAGCCCGATGTCCTCCAGCCGACTCGCCCCGCGCACGGTGCGGACCTCGCCGAGCCGCCCGGCGAGCGCCAGCCGTTCCCGCAGGTCGTCATAGGCGATTCCGGCCGTGAATTTGCTGCGTGCGTCCATCCCGATAGGTTCTCTTTGCCGTGCTTGGTATTCGCCGGCCTTGCTTTCGTCTCGGAAGAAACTGCTGGTCCCGATCATATCCGCGTCCTGGTGTCGTGTCTCCAACGCCTGAATCCTATTGCTGTCAATTGTCGTCATTGCCCCGGCTCGACCGGGCAAACGATGCCTGGAGGAGATAGCCGCCGGTCGGCGCGTCCCAATCGAGCATTTCCCAACCGCCAAGCTTCACGGCCGACCGCCCGCCGTGGCGGGTGACCGTGGCCTTCAGCCTCAAGGCGTAGGCCGAATGATATGAGTTCGTCCGGCCCGGGTGCATCTTGCGTCGGTCTCGACCAAACTGCGGACGCAGGCAACGCGGATTTCTAAGGGTCAACCGATGCCGACGATTAGCAGCTTCTATGGCATTTTGATCCAGATGTTCTGGCGTGACCACGCTCCGCCACACTTCCATGCACTCTATGCCGAACATGAGGCGCAAATCGACATCCGCACGCTTGAAGTGATCGAAGGTGATCTTCCGAAGCGGGCGCTTGCCCTCGTGTTAGAATGGGCCTCGGAACATCGGACGGAATTGATGGAGGACTGGGACCTATGCGCCCGCATGCAGATGCCGAAGAAGATCGCGCCGCTGAGGTGACGCCGCCGGTGCGACCACACGCGCCCTGGCGTGTCGCTCATATGGAAGTGCTGTCCGGCTTTCGGCTGCATGTTCGCTTCAACGATGGGACCGAAGGCACAGTCGAATTGGCAGGTTTCCTCCATTCGGCCTCGGCAGGCGTATTTGCGGTACTGCGCGACGAGGGCTTATTTCGTCAGGCTCGGGTCGAGTTAGGCACAGTCACTTGGCCTGATGACCTGGACCTCGCGCCCGATGCGATGCATCGGGAGATCAAGGAACACGGGAGATGGATCGTTCAATGAAATCGTCCTGTGCGAGCATGCCCTGCGCGAGACTTGGCTGGTCATGGTACTTTGGATATCATCCAGCCAAAATGCCAGGGAGGAACAGCCATGCCAGCTTGCGGATCATCGCGGAGGGCTTTTATCAAAACAATGGGCGCTGTCGCCGCCGCGACCTGTGGCGGCGCGGCGGCTGCTAAAGCCCAGGACTACAAGCCTCAGGAGCAGAAGAAGCTGACCCAGGCCGCCGCTCGGTATCAAGACCAGCCGAAGGGGAACGAAAGTTGCGGGAGTTGCCCGTATTTCGTATTTCCCAAGAGTTGCGTCGTGGTCGAGGGCGAGATCAGCGCGACCGGCTGGTGTCCGATCTTTACGACGTTTTCCCCGCTCGATCGCGGTGCGCATGGCTGACGAGCGTACTCGACGCTCATCAGCCGTGCTTGAACGCGCTGTAACGAAAAGCTTCGTTACGGCGCAAGCGCCTCGATGTGGACAATCTTGCTCGACTGCTGGCCTTCGGTCCACATGCTCGAGAGGATATTGGGATCGGTACTCTTCTGCACGTCGATATGGCGCGTATTGATGGAAGTCGGCAGGAGATAGGAGCTCCATTCGCCGGTTTCCACATTGAGCCGCTGAACCAGATCGGTGCTCATATCGGCGCCCCAGGCATATTTGCCCTCGTCAAACTGAACATCGTACGCGCCCGCGTAGGCGAACGGCACTTCCCACTGCGTGATATGGCCGCTCTTGGGGTCGTACATCGCGTAGGCATTGGCGTGGAATTGCGAGAACCACAGGCGATTCTGCGAGTCGATATGTCCTCGCCTCGCGCCGCCCACGCCGGTCGGAAGATCGATGTAAGTCGTCTCCCCCGTCTTGGCGTTGGTGCGCCAGATCTGCCTTTGGTCCGGATTGTTGTCGAGGCCATAGACATTGTTGTCGAGGTCGGTGATCAGTCCGTAAGCGGCAATGTCGCGCCTTCCGTCCGGCGGCAGGACCTCGTGGAATGTTTCGGTGGCGAGGTCGAACTGGTAGAGTTTGTTGGCGTGACCAGGGTCGGGGCCGCCACTGGTCTTGGCCCACAATTTCCCGTCGACGCCGGAATGCAGTGCGTCGACCATGGTGGAGCGCGTATCGCCCTTTTTCCAGTCCGGCGCGAGGTAGACGGAAACCTTTCCCGTCTTCGGATCGAGCTTGGCGAATTGCGCCTGCCCCATCATGGCTTCCCAGACGTTTCCATCCCTATCCATCGTGATCATGAGGCCGCCGGTCGGAAAGCCGGGCTTCGAGACGGGAACCGGATAGCGCGTGACCTCGCCGGTCTTGGGGTCCAGCTTCGAGATGACATGGTGCTGGAAATCGGAGAACCAGACGTTGCCCGATTTGTCGAGCAGCGTGTCATGAGGCGCAGCTTGGTAGGGCAGATCGTAGGTCGTGATGATGGCCTGAGTCGATTTGCCGGTCGGCCGGCGCTGTGTTTTCAGTTTGTAAGGCCACGTTTCCCCCGAACTGAGATTGATCGAAGCGATGTAGGCGCCCAGTTCCGTCTGCCCCTTGGTCGGCGGACGGCCCAATATCTCCATCGCGTTCTGGAGGAAGAATGGAAAATTGGGAGAGGCATTGGCAGTGTGCGCGGTCATGCGTTGCAGCGTGAGCGCCATTTCCGACGCATTGTCCTTGGAAAAGATCGGACGCTGCAGGCCATGACAATCATAACACCTGAGCACGGCCATTTTCTGCCCGGGCGTGCCCGGCGCGCTTTGCATCCACTCGCTGTTCGACATTTGAAGGGCGAGAACGTCCGGCGCGGCCTTCACGAGCTTGAGGTCGAGTGGCGTGGAGCCGCCCGATTGTATCGTCGCCACCGTCGGCTTGAGCGTGTACCCGACGGCGCGCATGGTGATGTCATACGTGCCGGGGGCGAGCCGGTCCTGTGGAAAACTGTATTGCCCTTGCGCGTTGGTGCTGACCGAAACCATGATGGTCGAGCCAGGGCGCTTGGCGCTGACCACGACGCCTTCCATGTTTCCTTCTTCCGCTAAGGAGACGGTGCCGGCCAGCGCCGCCGGGCCGTGGTTTTGCGCCATCGCCGGATGGCTCTCGACGATCGGCAAAGCCAGCAGGCCCATGCCCGCTATCGCGCCGAAGGACAATCTCGCAAAAACATCTCCAAGAACGTTTCCAAGAATATTTCCAAGTCGCGTGGCGGTCGTCATCGAACCCTCCCGTGGCAGCGCCGTGGTGCACTCTAATTTCCGACGATCTTGCCGACAGGACGGAGCATATTGCGTCGGGTAGGACTGATCAAGCCGACTGTGTCGGGTGGACTGATCGTTGGGGCAAAGTCGGGTCGAGCGTTCCGCCCGGCGTGGCGGCCAGATCGATGTTGCAATCCGCCCGTAGCGTGTCGCTACAGCGTAGAGCATGCCCGCGATCTTCCGGCGGAGCGCCCCCCGCGGCAGCTCAACCTCGGCAAGCGAACGCGCCGGCCTCCGGCCTCGGCGGCCGGGACGGGCCACCTGCAGACTCACGGAGTGCAGCGAATATCGGCGCCAGCGCGAACCATCGTTCCCTTACAACCATCACTGTGATAGGGTTCGCTGATCCGGGGCGAGGGATCAAGAGTGCGACGGCGGTCGCTTGGCCGCTCGCGGCGCGTGCCCAGCAGTCGGTATTACCAATGATCGGCTACCTTGGCGGAAAAGGGGAGGGGAGCATGAATTTGCAGCGCCGGGACTTCCTTTTATTGGCGACATTGGCAGCAGTGACCACGATGCCCGCCTGGGGGCAAACGCCGGCGCCCACACTTGGGCCAGCACGCGCTATCCAAGGTGCTGCATCAATTCCCGATTTGTCGGGCATGTGGGGCCGCAATTGGTTCTTTTTTGAACCGCCGCTATCAGGTCCCGGTCCGGTTGTGAGCAAGCGGAGGCCGAACGGGACCTTGATCGCTGGTCCCGTCGGCGATTACAGCAATCTGATTTTAAGGCCGCAGGCCGCCGACGCCGTGAAGAAGCGAGGTGAAATGGAGCTAAGCGGCGTGGTCCCTCCCAACCCCGGTAACCAATGCTGGCCGGAACCTACCCCGTACACGTTGAGCCACCAACAGGGCGTGAAAATCATCCAGCAGAAAGACCAGGTGCTTCTGATTTATCTCCGCGACCAAAAAGTTCGCCATGTTCAAATGAATGTAGCCCATTCTGAACACCCGGCTCCCACCTGGCAGGGCGAATCAGTAGGACATTATGAGGGCGACACGTTGGTGATCGACACGATCGGCCAAAAGGTGGGGCCGCTTTCGATGGTCGATATGTATGGTACGCCTTTCAGCGCGGCGTTGCACGTTATCGAGCGCTATCGGCTGATCGACGGGCCAACGGCGCGCGACCTCCAGCTGACACACGAAAGCGCTTATTTTGGCGCTGGAACGTTGAATCCTACGGTGAGTGAGTACGGGATCAAAATCGATCCCGACTCAACCAAGCCGGGATTGCGGGTTGAGATCACTGTCGACGATCCGCTGATTTTCACTACGCCGTGGTCAGCGTTCGTGACCTACCGACATATTTTGGACGACTCGCCCTGGCCCGAAGGAGTTTGCGCCGAGAACCCGCAGGGGTCCGGTTCGTCATGGATGGTCCTGGTGCCCCGGGCGGACAAACCGGATTTCTGATCGCCGACTAACCGAGGGGGTGATGAAACTTGCACGTCGGAAATGGGCCGACCATGAAATTTGTACATCGGCAATTTTTTGCATCTGGCCGCCTGTGCTGCCGTCCTCCCGGCTGCATCGCGCATCGCAGGAGCTATCCAACGCGGCCGGTGCGTATAATCGCTCGATAAGCACAACAAGGAGATCAACGCTGGATTGGCCGACCCCAAGCTCGAGGCGCGGTTTGCCGAGTTGGGCTCGCCGGTGCTTACAGGTTCTCCCACCGACTTCGGCAAGCCTATCGCCGACGAAACCGAAAAGTGGACCAACGTGGTGAAGTTCGCTGGCATCGAAGTCGAGTGAACCGGGGCACCCTGACACACATTCCATAAATCGCGTTGCGAGCGGACGGAAGATACCTTGCTGGGCCGTATCCTGTTTTCTCGCCCCACGACTGCTTTGGGTCAAAAGCGGCCGAAGGCCCGCTGCAATTACACGTTTCTTCCCCACGCAACCTAATGTCGATCGGTTCGATGTCGAGGCGTATCAAAAATACGATTCTCTTTGATACTCAAGAGTCCGTGTTTTTGTTTACGAAGCCAAGCGGAAAATTGGCATGTTTTGCATGTCCTGCCGCTCGGCGATGAATTTCGTGAGGGAATCGCTTTTTGCGGGAGCCATGAGAAATTCGGGAAGTGTCTCGCGCAG
>DASYNT010000053.1:0-2573 GCA_036008405.1 Xanthobacteraceae bacterium | reverse complement strand
TGCGACAATTCGATCGTAGTCGAATGCAATAAACATCAGCACAGCAGGAGAGTACGAGATGATCAAGCCCCTGGTAGAATGCGATCGCCCGCCGGCTTTCAATCTGGCCAGCGACAAAGAGGTTCATTGCATCGCATGGCGTCCAAAGTCATTGTCTTGGAGCATGATCTTGTCCGAAAAGTCTGCAGCTTCTCGGTATCATGCTCTAGGATCGGCGTGAAGCGCCGCGCCGGCCGGCGCAGAGGAGGCGAGCCCATGGCCAAGTCCACCGTCGCAGCGACACCGTCGCGACGCCGCGTCATCCGGCACGCCGCCGCAATCGCGATCGGCGTCGCCGCTCCGAACCTACTGCGGGTGGGTTCGGCGCTCGCCGCCTGGCCCGACCGCGCCGTCAAGATCGTGGTGCCCAATACGCCGGGCGGGCCCTCCGACATCATCGGGCGCATCCTCGCGGCGTCGCTGCAGGGCACGATCGGCGCCTCGGTGGTGGTCGAGAACAAGGGCGGCGGCGGCAGCAATATCGGCATGGGCTATGTGGCGCGCGCCGACGGCGACGGCTACACGCTGCTGCTGGCGACCAGCGCCTATGCCGTCAATCCCGGCCTCTACGACACGCTGCCCTACGATCCCTTCAAGGACTTCGTCGCCGTTGCCGAGCTCGCCACCTCGCCCAACGTGTTCGCGGTCAAGCCCGATCTCGGCGTCAAGACCATGAAGGAGTTCATCGCCCTCGCCAAGAAAGATCCCGCCAAGTTCAACGTCTCGACGCCGCCGATCGGCACCACGCCGCAACTGGAGGCCGAGGTGCTCAAGGCGCGCGAGGGCCTCGGCAAGATGGCGACCGTCGTGTTCGGCGGCGGCGGGGAGGCGCTGCAGGCGCTGCTCAGCAATACGGTGCAGCTCAGTTCGGGCGTGCTCGCCCCCGCCCATCCGCAGATCGTGGGCGGCAACGTCCGCGGCCTGGCGGTGACCGGCGAGGCCCGCTGGCACGATCTGCCGGACATTCCGACCATGGCCGAGGCGGGCTTTCCCGACTTCGTGTTCGAGACCTACACCGCGCTGCTGGCGCCGGCCAAGACGCCGCCCGAAATCGTGGCGCGGCTCGAGAAAGACACGCTCGCGATCCTCGCCCGCCCCGAGATGCGCCAGCGCCTCGCCGACTCCGGGTTCCAGGTCCAGGCGAGGGACGGCAAAGGCCACATGGCGCGCGTCGCCCGCGAGGTCCCGATGTACCGCAACATCATCGCCCAGGCGGGGATCGAGAAGCTGCGTTAGGCCGCGCTGGTGCCATCGATTCAGGTTGAATCGGATACCGCCCCAGGTCGTTGATTGCGAGCACGACCTCGCCCGAAAAGTCTTCAACTTTTCGGACTCCCGAGCATTTGCCGATCCGACCCCTATCGGTGTCATTGCCCGACTTGACCGGGCAATCCAGTACGCCCGGCCGGTGGTTACTGGATCGCCCGGTCAAGCCGGGCGATGACAGCGTAGTGCGCGTGTAGACGTAAACGAAAAATGCGCCGGCTAATCCTGGCCTATTACTTGAGCTGATCGGCCACCGCAGCGACGCCGGCCTTGGCGCAGGCTTCGTCGCCGGTCTGGCTGGAGCCGCTGACGCCGACCGCGCCGATGGTGTCATTGCCCACATTGATGGGCACGCCGCCGCCGAGCGGAATGACCTCGGCGAGTTGGCGCTGGCCGGCCAGATCGGCGCCGTCCTTGGTTTCCTGCGCCCATTGCAGCGACGGGCGGCGGAACGTCCGGGCGGTATAGGCCTTGCGGCGCGCCAGCTCGAAATTGTGCGGCGACGGGTTGTCCGACGCGATGAAGACGCGCACCCGCCCGGCGCGATCGAGCACGGCGACCGTGATCGGGACATTGGTCTTCGCGCATTCCGCGATGTCGCCCTCGGCGATGGCGAGGCCCAGTTTCCAGGTGATGTCGCGCTGGGTCTGCACCTGGGCGGTGGACGCGCCGGTAATCGCGCACAGCGCGACGGCGCCGGCAGCCAAAGCAAGTTTCATCGACATCGAGAATCCTCCCATCGCATTTGATCTTGATGACATGGTCAGCGCCACCGCCGCCGGCGGCCGCTTCGATCATCGCGTCCCGCGCCGGCGGCATCAAGAGGCTTTGCGCCGAGCGGCATTGCGCGGAGTGGCTTTGGCCCATGGGCCTGCGCAAGGCCGCATCGACAAGGACCCGGCGCGGCCGGAAGCGGTCACGCCACTTTCTGATAGGCGTCGATGATTTCGCTGCCGGTGGTGAACCAGACGCCCTGGTGCTCCTTCATGTGGGCGATGGCGCGCTGGAGATAGCGGATGCGCAGGGGCTGGCCCGAGATCATCGGGTGCAGCGGAATGCCCATGACGCGAGGCTGCTTGCGGCTGTCGGCATAGAGCACGTCGAACTGATCGATGACCGAGCGCAGATACTGATCGCCGGTGTAGCCCTTGCGAAGATAGAGCGGGATGTCGTTGATCTCGTTGCAATAGGGGAGACCGAACATCTTGCCGGACTTGACCTTCATCGGCACCGGCTGGTCGTCATTGTTCCAGTCGCCGCAATAGATC
>DASYNT010000052.1:0-5075 GCA_036008405.1 Xanthobacteraceae bacterium | reverse complement strand
AGATGCAGCTTGGCGAGAAGCTCGCGGAGGCCCGTGCCATCATCGAGCACATGCGCCATAAGACCGGCTTGCATCTGGTGCTGGATCGCAACCTGCGGCTCCAGGTGGCGCTGTGAAGCCATGCCAGCGGGGCCGTGTATTGTATGCGGGGCGACGAATTACAGCCTGTCCATTGGCGGCCCTTTGATTTGCCCACCGTGCGATTGTGGCCTCCCTCCGCATGTGGGGAACCCGTTGCTAGCCAGAGACGCCAAGCTCGACATGCTCATTGCTGAGCTTGCTGTCGTCAGGCGGCATCTGGAGAGACTGTTGAAGGTGCTGGACAGTAAGAACGAATAGGCTACGGTGACCGTAGCAAGCCACCGTAGCAGACCGTAGCGTGAACGAAAAAATTCAGCGGGATCAAATAGATAGTAGCTCCGGTGTGCGACTTCTATGGTCGCAATCCGGCCCGGCCCCGAATCGCCGCCCCTGGCCGGGCATGCCGGTGGGGCTGTCCGAGGTCAGGCCACAGGAGGTTCCATGACGCGAGTTCATATCGCCGTGCCGACAGCCGCCGCACTGATCGTGGGCTCGCTGATCGGTCTGCCCGGTCTCGCCCCGGCGCAGGCCGCGACCGTACTCGCGCCCCATCGCGCGGTCTACGACCTCACCCTCACGCGCACCCGCGGCAAGCGTCCGATCCAGTCGGTTCGCGGCCGTATCCTGTATGATTTCGCCGGCAGCGCCTGCGAAGGCTATGCGTTGCAGTTCCGGCAGGTGTCGGAGATCGACAGCGGCGAGGGGAAGGTGGCGCTGAGCGACCTTCAGGCCACCACTTGGGAGGACGGCGACGCCAAGTCGTTCCGCTTCAATTCCCAGAACACCGTCAACGACCGGGTCGTCGACGCGGTCAACGGCAACGCCGATCGCACCACCGCGCAGGTCGAGGTGAAGCTGACCAAGCCGAAGCCGAAGACCATCGATCTCGAAGCCAAGATCGTGTTCCCCACCGAGCACATGCGGCGCATCATCGACGCCGCCAAGGAGGGCAAGACGCTGCTCGAACTGCCGGTCTATGACGGCTCGGAGAACGGCGAGAAGATCTACAGCACGCTCACCGTGATCGGCCGCGAAATCCTGCCCGACGAGAAGAAGCCGGACGACGCCGCCGCCGGCAAGGCGGCGCTGGCGAACCTCAAACGGTGGCCCGTGACCATCAGCTATTTCGAGCAGGGCAGCCCCAGCGGCGAGCAGCTTCCGGTCTACGCCATCGGCTTCGAGCTCTACGAGAACGGCATCTCCCGCGCGCTCTCGCTCGACTACGGCGATTTCGTCGTGTCCGGCAACATGTCCCAGATCGAGGTCAAGGACACGCCCGCCTGCAAGTGAGGCGGCGCCCGATCCCACCGGAAATTATCGGTCGCGGTGCTTTGCCTGGTCGAATCCCTCGCTCCCCCTCGAGGCAAGTGAAGGAGGGCGCGGGAGTCGCGCTCATTTCGAGTCGTCTTCCAGGGCGATGCCTCTGATCACGGCATCACGTCCGAATTTTTCGCGCAGCCGGTCGACGGCGTGCTCGGCGGCAGCGCTGCGCCGGCCGTCCTGATCGACGAGATCGGCGGGGTCGGCCTCGGCATCGTCGGCCAGGGCGCTGACGCCGATGCCGATCAGGCGGAACTTGGTGCCGTCGGTCTCGCGCGCCAGCAATTCCCGCCCGGCGGTGAAAATTCTGCCCGCAAGCTGGG
Organism: Xanthobacteraceae bacterium; assembly: GCA_036008405.1. Taxonomy (GTDB): domain Bacteria; phylum Pseudomonadota; class Alphaproteobacteria; order Rhizobiales; family Xanthobacteraceae; genus JAJPKK01. The sequence goes on along the minus strand of DASYNT010000052.1, from coordinate 3,351 downwards.
TCGGCGCGGCGAGCGAACGGGCGCGGGTGCGCAAGCGGAAATCGGCGGTCTTGAGCTTGAGCGTGACCGTCGCTCCCGCCAATTCCTTGGCCTTGAGCCGGGCCGAGACCTTCTCGGTCAGCTCCCACAAATGCCGCTCCAAGGGCCGCAGCGCGGCGACATCCTCATGCAGCGTCGTCTCCGCCGAGACGCTCTTGGTCTCGCGTTCCGGATTGACGGCGCGTGCGTCGATGCCGCGGCTGAGCCTTGCCAGCCGCAGCCCCTCGGTCCCGAACCGGCGCATCAGCATGGTCTGGTCGGCGCGCTGGAGGTCGGCAATGGTGCGGAAGCCTTCGCGCATCAGGCTCGCTCCCATGGCTTTGCCGACGCCCCAGATGAAGGTGACCGGCTTGGGCGCGAGAAACGCCGCCGCCTCGCCGGCGCCGAGCACCGAAAAGCCACGCGGCTTATCGAGATCGGACGCGACCTTGGCGAGGAACTTGTTGTGGGACAGCCCGATCGAGACGGTGATGCCGATCTCCTGCTCGACCTTGCCGGCGAACCGCGCCAGCGCCTTTGCCGGCGGCATGCCGTGCAGGCGCTCGGTGCCGGCGAGATCGAGAAACGCCTCGTCGATCGATAAAGGCTCCACCAGCGGGGTGAGGTCGAGCATCATGGCGCGAACCTCGCGGCCGGCGCGGCCATATTTCGCCATGTCCGGGCGCACCACCTCCGCATGAGGGCACAGCCGCCGCGCCTCGAACATAGGCATCGCCGATCGCACCCCGAAGGTGCGGGCGATGTAGCAGGCGGTGGCGACGACGCCGCGATGCCCGCCGCCGACGATCACCGGCTTGTCGCGCAGGGAGGGGTTGTCGCGCTTCTCGATTGCCGCATAGAAGGCATCGCAATCGACATGGGCGATGGCGAGCCGGGCGAGTTCGGGATGGCGCGCGACTCGCGGCGAGCCGCAGGCGGTGCAGCGCGCGCCGCCGTCGCGTACATCGGCGAGACAGTCGCGGCAGAAGCTGACCATCGGTGCGCCCAGCCGGGGTTGATTCGGGGCATGTTAGCCCGAATCGACGGACGGATGCGTGCAAGGGCGTCGACGTGTCGTAGAGGGGCGGTGAGGCCTTCGGTAAGGCCCGGAGGCCCAGTGAGGCCCTTCTTTTCGGGCCGCATATGCGGTTATAATTGAGACGGTTTGGTCAACCCGAAAGGATCAATCCGGTGAAGGCTTTGCGGCTGCTCCTGTGCTTCGGGCTCGCCGCCTGTGCGGACCTGGAGCCGAAAACTTGGCAACGTGCGGACGGCAATCCGACCACGGCCGACCGACTCGACCTCGACAAGAAGACCTGCCGTGCGGAAATGCAGAGATCTCTGCAGGCGACCAATGCCATGGCCGCGCTCGACTACGATGTCGTCAGACCCGAGGTGTATAACGGCTGCATGGCGCGACTGGGCTACTCCGACACCAACAATCGGCGCGCTTACACGCCCCCCGCTGCCCAGGCCTCCGCTCCAACCGGGGTTCCGGGCGCCGCCGCGCCGCCGGCCGTTCAGGGCGCACCCGCGCCGCCGGCCGAGCAGGAATGTCGAAGGCCTTCGGATTTTCGCCTGTGGTTGCCGTTGTGCCCGTGACGCCGGCCGCCGATGCGGTGCATCGTCTGGGCCCGCACATCGGCGGGCCCTTCGCTGCGGAAGGCGCGCCGGGTCAGTTCGGCAGGCTGAAGGCGATGTATTCGCCCGAATAGCTGCCGCCGCTGACGGCGACCACGATGTACTGCTTGCCGTCCACCATGTAGGTCATGGGATTGCCGCTCTGCGGGGCCGGGATGAACACCGCACCGACCTGCTGCCCGGAGGCCTTGTCATAGGCCCGCAGCATGGCGCCGAGAGGATGCTCCGGTGTCGTCGTCGCCACCGGATCGCCCATGATCACCAGCGTCTTGGTGACCGCGAGCCCGACGCCCGAAGTTTGCGCCTGGCCGGTCTTCGGGATGTTGAGCCCCTTGAGCGCGGGATGATTGCGGACCTGGTCCGGCGTGTCGCCATGCGCAGCCTGCCACTTCAACTGCCCCTTGTCGAGGTCGATGGCGGCGAGGAGCCCGTATGGCGGCTTGGAGATCGGCAGTCCCTCGACATTCAAACCACCGAAGCCGCCGGGCGGCGGGCTGGCATCGACCGCCGGATCGCGCGCCTGGCGCGCCCGCGCCGCGGTCTGGGGTGCGCCGGCGGCGCAGCAATCGCCGGGTCCCAGGATTTCCCGAAACTGCTGGCCGGCGACGCCCTGCACATATCTGATGTCGGAGAACTCGCCGGGCGGCGCCACCAGCGAGCGCACGCTCGGCGTGTTTCCCGCCGGCATGAAGGCGGTGTGGGTCTCGGGGTCGTAACCGAAGCCCGGCCAGTTGGTGGCGGTGCCGGCCACGATGGCGCCGAGGATACCCTTGGTGTCGCCCAGCACGCCCGGCGCGAACGGCGACGCCACCACCTTGTAGCGTTTGAGATAGTCCAGCGCCTTTTGTCTCAGCTCCGGCGTGAAGTCGATGACATCGTCCGGTACCTTGAGGAAGTTGCGGGCGTATTGCAGCCCCTCCGGCGGGTACGGCTGCGTCGCCGCGGTCTTCTCCCCCGGCACGTCGGACTGCGGCGCCGGCCGCTCTTCGATCGGAAACACCGGCTGGCCGGTCACGCGATCGAACACGTAGAGCCAGCCTTGCTTGGTGGCGACGGAGACCGCCTTGACGGGGCGGCCATTGACGGTGATGTCGGCGAGGATCGGCGCCGACGTCATGTCCCAGTTCCAGATCGGATGGTGGACCAACTGGTAGTGCCACTTGCGCACGCCGGTCTTGAGGTCGACCGCCACCAGGCTCTCGGCGAACAGGTTGGCGCCGGGCCGGTGTCCGCCGTAAAAGTCCGACGTCGGTGTTTCCACTGGGATGTAGACGAGGCCGAGGTCTTCATCGACCGTCATATGCGCCCACACGCCGGTATTGCCGTTCTCGGCCCAGGAATTGTTCTCCCAGGTCTCGTTGCCGAATTCGCCGGGTCTCGGGATGGTATTGAAGCGCCACAGCTGCTTTCCGCTGCGCACGTCGAAGGCGCGCACCAAGCCCTTGGTGTTGTTGTGGGTCGGAACCGTCGCGCCTTCCCGCATGGAAGAGCCCACGATAACGACGTCGCCGGTCACCGTGGGCGCCGCATGGATGCCGATTTCGCCGTGCTCCAGGTCGATCTGCTCGTCGTTTCCCTTCACCACGCCGACCTTGAGGTCGAGGATGCCGTTGTCGGCGAAGGAGGTGATCACAGCGCCGGTCTTGGCATTGAGTTCGACCAGGCGGTAGCCGGTCGTGACGTAGATGATGC
>DASYNT010000051.1:0-3817 GCA_036008405.1 Xanthobacteraceae bacterium | reverse complement strand
TATGGGCACTGCGTTTTTCCGCTGATTAGCCGCGCGGACATTATTAGGCGAATTATAGTTGCCATTGCCGTCGTCGGTAGAGATAACGTGGAAATGGTTTTCATCCCGCCTCCCACGACTTCACTGGGCGGCGAGGACATTCGACTGACTAAGGATGGCTGTTACGCGCTGCTTAGCGCGTTTAAGCAGGCGGCTAATGTTCCGCAGTTTACTTTACCCAAAGAACTGATGGCGCTGCGGCTCAGCTCACGAGCGTGCGGGTGATAAGATGAGGGGACTGCAACGCGCAATTACAACTTTCTACTACGGTGACGGAATTCCGGCGACAGTGCACCTCATTGACGTCCGGCAACGCCCCGTCACCGCCCCGTCCCGATCCCGGTCGGCAGCGCCACCTGGAACACCGCGCCATGGGGCTCGCCGCGCGCCACCGTCAGGCGGCCGCCGTGAATTTCCACGATCGACCGGCTGATCGACAGGCCCATGCCCATGCCGTGGGACTTGGTCGTGTAGAACGGGTCGAAGATGCGGTCGAAGTCGCCGGGGTCGATGCCGATGCCGGTGTCTTCCACCGCGATCAGCAATGCGCCGGATGCGTCCACGCCGGTCTTCAGGCGCAGCACCCGCGCGCGATCGACCACCGCGCTCATGGCGTCGACGGCATTCATGACGAGGTTGGCGATGACCTGCTGCAGCTGGACGCGATTGACCGCGATCCGCGGCAGTTCGTCGGACAATTCGGTGCGCACCGATATGCCCTGCCCCGCCACTTCGCCGCGAACCAGCCGCAGGACCTCGCGCACGAGCTCGTTCATGTCCTGCGGACCGGTGAGCTGGCCGTCCTTCTTGAACATCGACCGGATGCCGGCGATCACCTGGCCGGCGCGGTGGCCGTCGGCGACGATGCGCTTCAAGGCGGCGCGCGCCTCCTCGATATCGGGGGTCGCGTTGCCCAGCCAGCGCAGGCCGGCATTGCCGTTGGAGACGATCGCTCCGAGCGGCTGGTTGACCTCGTGGGCGATCGACGCCGCCATCTCGCCCATCGCCGTCATCTGCATGACCCGCTCCAGATCGATGCGTGCCTTGCGCAGCGCATCTTCGGCGCGCCGGCGCTCCTCGGCCGCGCGCAGCGCGGTCACGTCATGGGTGAGTTCGCCTGCGAGATTGCCGCGCAGCACCGTGACCGCATGGGTGAGGCAGGTCGCCAGCTCGGCGTAGAAATCGATGGCGCCGTCGTCGAACGCGCCGCGCTCCGCGGTGCAGAGCGTGAGCGCGCCGCGCAGGTCGATGACGCCGGCCTGGTGGCTGTGAGCGACCAGGGGAACCGCGATGCAGGAATCAAATCCGTGCGCGACCGCCGCAGATCGCCACGGACCTGCCGCCGGGTCGGCCAGGATGCCGTCGATGCGACAGGCCTCCCCGGTCCGCACCGCGATGCCGGCGGGCGCCGGTTCGTCGCCTCCCCACGAAATCTTGACCTGCTTGAGGAACTCGACGCCGTGCCCGGCCCGCGCCACCGCCCGCACGGTCTTGTCGGCATCGTCTTCGCCGTACCCGACCCAGGCGAGGCGAAGCTCGTCGCCACTGACCAGGATCTGGCAGATCGACTGCAGCAGCTCCTGCTCGCTGCGGGCCGCAAAGAACATCCGGTTGCAGCGATGAAGCGTCCGCAGCCTCCGGCCCAGCCGGATGGCGCGCGCGTCCTCGTGCCTGGCATTGTCGTTCGACACCGGTGACTTCCCGAACCTGGACCTACGCGACACCGAGCATCCTGGACGCCAGCGCCGTCCCCGCGACGCGGGAGCCGATCTTCGCGAACGCGGTTTCGCGCGAGCGCGAGGTGTCGTCGCTGAAGGGAGCAAAACCGCAATCGTCGGTGGTGCCGAGCCGCTCAGGGGCGATGTATTCGGCGGCCTCGAGCACGCGGTCCCTGACCTCCTCCGGGCTCTCCACGCGCGCGTCGAGCGGATCGATGACGCCCACGAAGATGCGTTGCCCGTCCTTGGCATGATCGCGAATTATCTTCAGCGCGAGCCTGCGGTCGCGCTCGCTCGCCAGCTGGAGGTAGAAGTTGCCCGCCGGCAGCCGGAACAGGCTCGGCAGCAGTTCGGCATAGGGAATGTCCGCGCTGTGGGTCGAGCGCCGGTCACCGCCGGGACAGGAATGCACGCCGATCCGCTTTCGCTCGGCGGCGGAAAAGCGCTCGATCAGCAGGCTGTTCAAGTCGACGAAACTCTCGAGGAGGCGCCGCGTCGGGTCGAGCTTGACCGCGAGCCGCCCCTCGGTGAAATCGATCTGGACGACATGGGCGCCTTTCTGCAGGCAGCGGCGAATTTCGCCTTCTTGCTCGTCGAGGAGGTCGTCGAGGAACTCCTGGCGGGAGTAGCCGTCGACGCCGCTTTGCGGATAGAGCAAACTCAAGGCGGAAGGCGAAATGATGGCCTGCTTGACCGGCACATGAGCGTAGCGCTGCGCCCGCTCCAGATAGACGTCGGCCGGGGTCCGGTAGCGGAACGGCCCGCTGGTGAGGCGGGGAAACGTCCTGATGTGCCCGTCGGAAAACGACATGGGAATGCCGTTGGGCGCGACATTCCTCAGGCCGGCGATGGCATAGGTCGCAAAGCTCTGCTTGCCCTGCTCGCCGTCGCTGATCACCGGCGATCCCGTCGCTTCCAGGCTCTGGATGGTGGCGCGTACCGCAGCATCGCAATGCCCGTCCAATTCCCGCTCGGCGATGCGCCCGTCCTGGAAGGCCTGGATTGCGCCGATCAGTGCGGCCGGCCGCGGAATGCTTCCGATCGGCTCAGTCGGCAATCCCGGGCCTCGGTCAGCGGCGGTCGCCAAAGCGGCCTCACATCGGAACGGTCCACGTTCAGTGCGTGAAGGCTACGCCAATCCGAGATGGAGGTCGAGGTGGTGCAGGTCGGGCGAGATGGCACCGATGAGGGCACTATGATTAGATCACTTCGGCGCGCATCGCACCAACGAAAGAGCGCGCACTCTCCCGTTCTGATCGCCTGGAACGGCGATGGCTTGAAGCTTGCGGTGCTTGCGGCCGGCGCTCTGCCGTCGCCCGCCTCCACGATAACGATTTCGCTGTATCCGGAGGGTGCGCAGAACGCCTCACTCCTCCACGCTCGCCGGCGCCGTGCGGCGGCGAGCGAGGCGGGTCTGGGCGGCGAGGCGGATCGGCGCGTTGGCGGCGCCGAAACCAGCATAGCCGCGGCGCTCCACGATCTCGAAAAAGAAGCGCTCCTCGAAGGTCTGGGTATAGACCTGGAGGTATTCGGCGCCGCCGTCGCGGTCGTAGAGGATATTATGCGCCCTGAGATCGTCGAGCCGCGGCGGCGGCAGGTCGGTCTTGGCTTCGAGGTCGTCGTAGTAGTTTTCCGGGATGCGCAACAGCCCGACGCCGTTCGCCTCCAGCCGCGCCACCGTCGCGGCGATATCGTCGGTGGCGAGCGCGATATGTTGCACGCCCGAGCCGAACGCCTCGGTGAGGAAGCGCGAGGACTGGGTGCGGGTCGACTGGGAGGCGTTGAGCGCAATCCGCAAGGCGCCGTCCGGCGACTGCACCACCTGGCTCTTCACCAGCCCGCCGGGATCGAGCACGTCCTGCTCCCCTGTCTTCCGCAGATCGAGGAGCGAGGTGTAGAACAGCACCCAGGTGAGCATTTCCTCGTAGTGCATGGACTGGGAGATGTGATCGACGACGGTGAGGCCGGCACCGGCCGCCGCCTCGCTGGTCGGCACGAATTCGATCTCCCACACCCGGCCGAGCTCGCTCTTTTCGTCGATGAAGTAGACGAGGCTGCCG
>DASYNT010000050.1:0-3183 GCA_036008405.1 Xanthobacteraceae bacterium | reverse complement strand
GACCACGATCTTCTTCTTCCTGGGGCTGTTCGTGGTAGTTCACGCCGTCGAGGCGAGCGGCGTACTCGGCCTGCTCGCGGGCAAGGTGGTCGGGCTCACGGGAGCGCGTATCGCCACGGCCGGCGCGGTCATCCTGTGGTCCTCCGCTTTTCTCTCTGCGATCTTCGACAACATCCCGTTCGTCGCCACGATGATCCCGCTGATCAAGAGCATGGCGCCGGCCTATGGTGGGCCGACGGAGATCGAGCCTCTATGGTGGTGCCTCGCGCTTGGCGCCTGCCTCGGCGGCAACGGCACCCTCATCGGCGCCGCGTCGAACCTTGCTGTCGCCGGCATTGCCGAGCGCAACGGCATCCGCTTCGGTTTTGTTCGATACCTGGCCTACGGTGCGCCGATGACCCTGGTGTCGATCGCGTTCTGCCAAGTCTACGTCTGGGTCCGATACTTTTGATCGACTTGACCTTCTTGCCTGCGCTTCATGGGAGCGAAACGGCCATTCGCCTTTTGTTTGCCATACCCGCCAATCCCCTATTTACTATGTGGGCGGTACTGTGGGGCCGCGTGAGCCGACCTTCCTGCCGCTAGCGGGGCGGTGAGAGCGGAAGCGTTGCAGCCTGCGGCGCGTTGCGTGCCCCGACGGGCTTGGCTGAGAGGTGTGGCCTTGGTGCGTTCTCATCGCGAGAGGCCGTGGATGTGGCGCATTGCCACCGCGGGCGCTCTTGCGGCCGCTTCCCTCCTTACCTCGCCGGGCGCGGCGCGCGCCGGTTTCCTTGATTTCCTGTTCGGCGGCGTGCAGCAGCCGGCTCCGCCGGTAAACTCCTACCCCGAGTCGTCAGCACCCATGTCGTCCAGGCGGGGACCAGACGGCACGCGCGAGGATGGCGGCGGCGGTGGTGGCGGAGGCCGTTACGTCGCCACTCGAGCACATGGCCAACGCGGCGCCGATCGAGACTTGCCGGGCGATGTGCCCAGCGAGCAAGACCAAAGTGTTCTTCGGCAGCGCCATCGATCACGCCGCGGCGCGCGACGGCCAGCGCTACACCGACCTCGACAGCGCTTATGCCTACCGCGACCACCTGGTCGCCAATAGCACCTGCAACGGCCGCGACGCGCTCGGTATCGCGCCGTTCGAGGCGACCAGCGATCCGACATTGCGGGCGGGCGACATCGTTGCCACGAAGGGTGGCCTCCTGGCCTATACCGGCGGGCGCGGCCAAGGCGCAGTGTTTGCCCCGGTCGATGAGGCCGCGGTCACTGCCGAGCTTAATCGAGCATCTTCGCGTGCGCGTCTCACCCGGCGCGCGGCGCCGCCGCCCGCCGCCGAAGAGGAGCCGGGCGTGATTGCGCGGCCCGACACCGACCCGCAGGCCGATTCGCGCGGTCAGGCGACGAGATAGCTGACCACCTCCTGCGCCAGCGACAGTGACGACGTGAGCCCCGGCGATTCGATGCCGAACAGGTTGACGAGTCGCGGCAGGCCGTGCGCGGATGGCCCGGCGATCATGAAATCCGCCGCCGGCTCGCCCGGGCCGGTGAGCTTCGGCCTGATTCCGCAATAGTCCGGGACGAGCGAGCCTGCCGGCAAGCCGGGCCAATAGGCGCGGATGCGGTCATAGAAGGAGTCGGCCCGCCGGAGATCGACCGTGTAGCTTTCCTCGTCGATCCATTCGACGTCCGGGCCGAACCGCATGCGTCCGGCAAGGTCGACGGTGACATGCACCCCGAGCCCGCCGTCGACCGGCGTCGGATAGATGAGCCGCGAAAACACCGGCCGGCCGGCAAAGCCGAAATAGTTGCCCTTGGCGAGGACAAGGCGGGGCACCTTTTCGGGCGGATAGCCTTCGATGCGGTGGGCAAGCGCTTGAGCGCCGAGGCCCGCGGCATTCACCACGGCGTCGAAGGCTACCGTGCCAGCGTCGCGGCCGCCGAATTGCACCTGCCATTGCGACCCGGCCAGCGAGAGGTGTTCGACCGGTGTTTCGAAGGCGATCATGCCGCCGCGATCCTCAAGCTCGCCCCACAGCGCCAGCATGAAGCCGTGGCTGTCGACGATGCCCGATTCCGGCGACAGCAATGCGCCGATGCACGACAATTCCGCCTCGAGCGCGCGCGCGGCGTTGCCGCCGATAAGCTCCAGCCCTTCGACGCCGTTCTTCAGTCCCTGCGCCAGCAGTGCCTCGACCTTGGCAAGCTCCGCCGTATCGGTCGCGACGATGAGCTTGCCGCATTTGTTGTGGCCGACGCCGTGCGTGGCGCAGAATTCGTAGAGCATGCGCCGGCCGCGCGTGCAGTGCCGGGCGCGCAGCGAGCCGGTCGGATAGTAGATGCCGGCATGGATCACCTCGCTGTTGCGCGAGGACACCCCGTTGCCGATGCCGCCGGTCGCCTCGGCGACGGTGACATCGTGGCCGACGAGCGCCGCGGCGCGCGCGATAGCAAGCCCGACGACGCCGGCCCCGACCACGAGAATCTGCATGGTTCACGCCTCTGTTGCGCTTGTTCTAGAATATGATCGCGAACGGGGAACCTGTCATGGCTGACGAAGCGAATAGTGTCGTGCGTGTTTGTGCGAAATCGGAGGTGGCGCCGGGCTCGGTCAGGGCATTCGCGGTCGGCGACAAGACGCTCGCGGTCTACAACATCGACGGCACGTTCTACGTCACCGACGACGAATGCACCCACGCGGCGGCAAGCCTCGCGGACGGCATGATTGACGGCGACGTGATCGAATGCTGCATGCACATGGGCTCGTTTCACATCCCGACCGGCAAGGTGGTGGAGCCGCCGTGCGAGGCGCCGCTGCGCACCTATCAGGTGGTGCTCCGCGATGAGGACGTGTTCGCGGACGTCGGGCGCAACGCTGTCGGCGAGCCGGAATGAGGCGAGTGCTACGGTTCGATGACCGGAAGGGCCGGGGGCGGGAACGGGAGCGGGCAAGACCGCCACCAGGGCTTCGCTTCATTCGCGGTCACCGCGGCTTCGTTCGGCCGTCGACGTTTTGCGGATGCGGAACGCCGTCAGCTTTGCTTCGCGGCGCGTATCTTCCAGGACGTCGCCGGTCTCTCTCACCAGATTCGGGATGTCGATGCCGGCGAGCGGATCGGTGCACGCAACGAACAGCACATCGCCCGGCGCCGGGCCTGCGAGCGCCTTGCGTGTATAAAGCGCTGGGAGCGGGCATTT
>DASYNT010000049.1:0-5810 GCA_036008405.1 Xanthobacteraceae bacterium | reverse complement strand
CGCATCCCCTGCGAGGTCGCGAGCAGCGCCGCGAGGAAGCTGCGCTGCCAGCCCTCCTCGAGCCGGTTGCGCTTCTTCACCTGGATGATGACGCCGCCCCAGTCGGTCATACAGTAGGGGATGTTCACGTCCTGGACGATGCCCGGCTGCAGCCGGTTGCACAGCTCGAACATCGCCGCCTCGCGCACGGTGGTGTCGATATTGTGTTCGTCGAGCGTGTGCGCGCCCAGGGCGTAGATGATCGGCCGCGAGCGCGGCTGGCGCATGGTGACGGCGGTGACGTGCAGGGTCGGCGCCTTGTAGGCCTTGCCCATGTAGCCCGCCCATTCCGGATGGAAATGGTGGCGCCCCTGCACCTGATCCGCTTCGGCTTCGGCGGTTTCAAATCGCGTGTCGCGCGGATCGACATAGCCCTCCAGCACGATCTCGGAATCGGCAATCGCCATCGCATCCACTGTGCGCGCCTTCACGAGGCGGACCGGGAAATGCTGCACGGCGCCGGCAACACCCAATTCGTCGCAGCCATAAGGCAGAATGACGTAATCAAAGGCGCCGCCCGCCAGCAGCGTGCAGGCCGGCGGCACCCCGAAGCACATGCTCATCGGGATCGGCTGGTCGTCCTTGTAGTATTTGTTCGCCACCTGCCACATGTGGGAGCCGGGCGAAATCTGGAAGGTGCCGACATTGCCCCAGCGGAAGTTCATGCGGTTGTAGCCGAGGTCGGTGCCGCCGTCGAACTGGTCGAAGCTGATGCAGCGGATGCCGGAGCCGACAGTCAATTCGGACTCGTAGGTCGTGTGCCGGATCGGCACCATGTATTCGTTGACGTCCTTGGGATCGAGCACCACGTGCTCCTGCACCGGGGCGTCCTTCTGGGATATGATTTCCGGCTTGAGCGGCTTGCGGAACGCCGCCGCGATGGCGCGGGTGCGTTCGACGTCGTTCCTCCAGCCGAACATCTTGTTGATCACGTTGATGTCGCTGAACAGGTTGGTGACGACGCGGTGGTTGGGCTTGCCCTTGACGTTGTGGAACAGCACCGGGCAGCCGCCATCCATGTGCTTCTGCAGCCCGGTGACCTCGAGGTCGGGGTCGACGGCTTTTTCGGTCTCGATGAGGTCACCCTGGGCGCGGAGCCATTGGAGCGTCGAGCGCAGGTCGCGGGAGCCGAGATTGGCCGGCGCATGCGCGGCGGCCCTGGGCGTTGCCGGCTCGGACTTCACGGGCTTTTTCTGGTGCGCCGGCTGCTGCATCTTCTCGACCTCCCGAGCGGTGATTTGGCGGCAATATGACCGGTCTCGGTCCCGCTTGGAAGGCCTTGGCAAAGCGTCGGGTATGCCTGCGCTACTTGAAATCGGCCACCAGGGTGACGTTTGCGGTGAGGGTGAACGTGTAGCTCGCCGACGTGCTGACCACGGTGCCGCCCTTGGTCCAGTGGACGAAGCTGTGGCCGTTGGCGGGCGTGGCCGTGACTGTCTGCGAGGTGCCCCCGACGAAGGTGCCGGCGCCGCTCACGGAGCCGTCGGCACTGGGCGCGGCGCTCAGCTTGATGGTGTAATCCTTCGGGGCGACGGTCAGGTTCGTGGAAACGGTCGCGTCGACCTGGTTGGTGGTCGTGTTGTTGAAGTTGATGCTGCCGAGGTAATTGCTGGGCGTCAGCTTGCCGGCCGCGCCGGAAGCGATCTTGAAGGTGATGGTCTTGGCCGCGGTCGTCAATGAACCCGACGTCGACGAGGCGCTGAGCCAGCTCGGCACGTTGGTGATGGAGTACTTCGCGCTCCCGCCGGGCGCGCTGAGCGTGTAGCTGAATGACGACGGCGAGAATGTGCCGCCCTGCATCCCCGAAGCGACGATGCCCGTAGTCGGGGTGACTTTCAGCCCCGGCGGGTTGACGGTGAGCGTCGCGGACCGGGATTGGGTGCCCTGGCCGTTATCGGTATTGGTGAAGGTGATGGTGGCGTAATTGGTGCTGGCGAGACTGTTCGCGTTGCCGTTCACTGTGAAGGTCACCGACCCCACAGTCGCCGTGTTGCCCGTGGTTGCGGACGGGGTGAGCCAGTTCGGGACGCCCGAAATCGAATAATTGAAGCTGCCGGCGCTCGCGCCGATCTGATATTGGAACGACGCCGGAGCGAACGGTCCGCCCGGATTGCCGGCGGCGGCGATGTTGGTGGCGGGGGTGACCTGCAGCGCCGGCGCAGCCGGCTGGGCAAAGATCCACGCCGCCCCGGTGCTGTCGTTGTCCTGAAGCCCGCCGACGATGGCGACGCCGCCGTCGGCAGACAGCGCGACGGAGATGCCTTGCTCGGAATTGTCGACCTCGCCGGTGCCGACCAGCTTGCTGCCCTGTTGGGTCCAGGTCGTGCCGCTGCGGGACAGGGCCCAGAACGCCCCGATGTTGGTGTTGTCCTTGTACCCGCCCATGATCGCGGTGTTGCCGTCGCCGGACAGCGCGACGGACGTGCCCTGATAGGCGGCTCCCGTCGCGCCGGTTCCGACCAGCTTGGCGCCCTGCTGGGTCCAGACGCCGCTGCTGCGAACGAAGATCCACGCCGCCCCGGTGTTCGATGCATCGTCGGGCCCTCCCACGATCGCGGTGTTGCCGTCGGCGGACAGCGAGACAGCGGAGCCCTGGTTCGCGGCGCCTCCCGCGCCGGTCCCGACCAGCTTGGCGCCCTGCTGGGTCCAGACACCGCCGCTGAGGGTGTAGACCCACGCCGCCCCGGTTCCCCCCTTGTCGTCCGGTCCGCCCACCAGGGCCGTGGCGCCGTCGGCGGACAGCGCGACCGACCAGCCCTGCCCGGCGGCCCCGCTCGCGCCGGTGCCGACCAGCTTGCTGCCCTGCTGGGTCCACACGCCGCCGCTGCGAACGAATATCCACACCGCCCCGGCGTCCGAGGCGGTGCCCGGTGCGCCCACGATGGCGGTGTTGCCGTCGGCCGATATCGAGACCGAGTAGCCTTGGCCGGCGTTCGCTCCCCCGCCGGTGCCGACCAGCCTGCTGCCCTGCTCGGTCCACGTACTACCATTGCGCGTGAAGATCCACGCCGCTCCTGTGTTCGAACTGGCGTGAGGTCCGCCCACGATGGCGGTGTTGCCGTCGGCGGAGATCGCGACCGATGCGCCTTGCTCGGCGGCCCCCCCGCCGGTGCCGACCAGCTTGGCCTGTTGCGTCCACACGCCGCCGCCGAAGGTGTATATCCACGCCGCCCCGATGTTTCCGTCGTCGCCAGGTCCGCCCACGATGGCGGTATTGCCGTCGGCGGACAACGCGGCGGCGGCGCCTTGCTCCGACTGTCCGACCGCGCCGGTGCCGACCAGCTTCGCTCCCAATTGCGAGAACTGCGCCAGCGCCGGTTGCGGTGAAAAGAGCAGTGCGGCAAAGATCACGGCGGCGGCCCCGAACGATCGCGACGACCGTTCGTATGACCTCCACCAAGCATGTGCCGTCATCGGAACCCCCCTTTGGATGGAGCGAGCCCTCGCCCCGAATTCTAACGGGCTTCGGATGCTTTCAAAACAGCTGGATTTCTACCGGAGCGCCGCGGAGCCAAGTGTTCGGTGCCAATTCTTGAACTTCCCAATTCTTGCACTTCATTGTGTCATCGCCGCGGCCTTGATCGGCGATCCGGGAGCCACCGGACTGGATTTCTGTTCCAGGAGCCGGCAACCGCCCCGTGCGAGACGCGCTTCAGGCCCGCGAGCGGCGCTCGACATTGGCGATTCGCGACGGCACGCCGAATTCGCGGCGGCAGACGTCGGCGAGCGCGGCGACGCCGTCCCGGATGGTCTGCCGCGACGGGTTGCCGAAGCACAGCCGCATGCGCGGGCGACCATAGGCCTTGTCCGGCGACCATTCGTGGCCGGGATTGATGGCGATGCCGCAAGCCTGCGCGGCCCGGGCGAGCTCGAGGGTGTCGACCTCGTCGGGCAGCTTGACCCACAGGAAGATGCCGCCCTTGGGGTCCTCGAACTCGGCGGCGGTGCCGAACTGCTCGGCGAAGGCTTCCATCATCGCCTCGCACTTGGCGCGCAGGCCGCGGGTGAGTTCCGGCACATGGGTGGTGAAATGGGCGGCGCAGTATTCGGCGAGCACCATCTGCTCGAGCGCGCCGGAGCCGGCGTCGGTCTTGAGCGGCAGCATGCGCGACAGCAGATCCCACGGCGCGACGATGAAGCCGACCCGCAGCGCCGGCGCGATCGACTTGGAGAACGAGCCGATGTGGATGACGCCGCCGCGCTTGCCCAGGGCATAGATCGCCGGCGGACGGCGGCCGTCCCAGATCAGGTCGGCATAGCAGTCGTCCTCGAAGATCGGCACGTTGTAGTGCTCCGACAGCTTCAGCAGTTCGAGGCGGCGCGCCTCGCCCATGATGGTGCCGGTCGGGTTCTGCACGGTCGGGATGGTGTAGATGTATTTCGGCTGGATGCCGCGGCGCTTGTGATCCTCGAGGGCAGCGGCCAGTTCATCCATGCGCAGGCCCTCCTCGTCGAGCGGAATGGGAACCGCCTTGACGCCGAGCCGGTTGAGCCGGTTGAGCGAGCCGAAATAGGTGACCTGCTCGACCATCACGGTGTCGCCGCGCGACAGCAGCAGCCCGTTGATGAGCTCGATGCCCTGCAGCGAGCCGGAGGTGATCAGGATCTCGTCGGCGTTGCAGGAAATGCCGGCGTCGCGCGCGAGCTTGGCCACCAGGAATTCGCGCAGCGCGCGATAGCCGAGCGGACCGCTTTCGAGGCCGTAAGTCGCAAGCGTCCGGCCCTCGCGCGCCAGCACCGCGGTCGCCGCCGCGACCAGATGGTCGACCGGAACATGGTCGGCGTCGTTGTGGCCGCCGACGAAATTGTACTTCGGAAACCCCGTGAACTTCACCGCCGGAGCCGGCAATCCCGGCGCCAGCAAGGCGCTGTAGTCGAACCTTGCCGAGGTCATCGAAGCTTCCTTCCCTGCCCATGCCGTGTTTTTGCTACCAGGGCACACGACGACTGGGGAATCAAGTTTGGGTACGGATGCGTTGCTGCCGGGCGCGGGCGTGCCGCAAAAGCCAGCGGCGGCCCGAAGGCCGCCGCGAAACGTCTCGAAACGTCGGAATATACAGTGCTCAGGCCGTCCGGATGCCCTGATGCATCAGCGGGACCGAGCGGATGCGCTTGCCGGTGGCCGCGAAGATGGCGTTGAGCACGGCGGGCGCCGCCACCGAGATGGTCGGCTCGCCGACGCCGCCCCAGAAGCCGCCGGACGGCATGATGATGGTCTCGACCTTCGGCATCTCGTGCAGCCGCAGCATTTGATAGGTGTCGAAGTTGGTCTGCTCGATGGCGCCGTCCTTGACGGTGCATTCGCCGTAGAGCAGCGCGGTGAGGCCGTAGACGAACGACCCCGACATCTGCCGCTCGATCTGCGCCGGATTGACGGCGACGCCGGGATCGATCGCGGCGACGATGCGGTGCATGGTCAAGGCGCCCTGCGGGGTCACCGAGACCTCGGCGCAGGCCGCGACGTAGCTGCCGTGGGACATGTACTGGGCAAGCCCGCGATAGACGCCCTGCGCCGCCGGGGTGCCCCAGCCGACCTTGTCGCCGACCGCCTTGAGCACGGCGGCGTGCTTGGGCTTGAGCATTTTGAGCCGGAACGCCAGCGGGTCCTGTCCCAGCTCATGCGCGACCTCGTCGATGAAGCATTCGGAGTAGATCGCATTGTGGTTGACGTTCACCCCGCGCCAGAAGCCGGCCAGGATGTGGGTGTTGCGCATGGCGTGGTCGATCAGGAGGTTCGGGTTCTGGTAGCCGAAACTGCCTTCCGGCGAGTT
>DASYNT010000048.1:0-16910 GCA_036008405.1 Xanthobacteraceae bacterium | reverse complement strand
CGGGCCTGTTATTTTCGTCCCCCGTTCGCCGTGCGACAATTTCAATTGCCCCGAAGGATATATTTGTATCGTTAGCAATGGCAGCGCAACATGCGCCACGTGTGAATCTGTTTGCGGGTGTAGTTGCGTTAATGGCGCCTGCCCGGATTACCAAAACGATAATTTGAACTGCGGTGGCTGTGCGATACCGTGTCCCTCTGGTTGTTGTAACGGTACGTGTTGTCCATCTGGAACGTCTTGTTGCGATGGCACTTGCAAGGACAGCATCGATTATAATAAATGCGAGAATTGTGGGGAGACTTGCGCGGATAAGACTCAAAGTTGTTGCTCTGGGGTCTGTACAAATACTCAAACAGATCCTAACAATTGCGGACAGTGCGGCAATGTTTGCCCTTTGTATATACCAGGATGGGGCGCCAGCTATCTTAATCCCGTTCAAGAAACTTGTTGCGGCGGTCAATGTTTTCAGAGCGAAGAGGTAATGCTCTGTGGAAATGGCTGTTTTCAGCCTCCAAATCCGCCTCCGATAAATTATGGGGATTACAATTACGTCATCGGAAGTGCCGATCCAAGCAATACGAGTGGATTATCTTCCGCAAACAATCAATTGACGTTTACGTTCCAAGTGGGCGATGCGGATTTGGTAGGGGATAAGTCATTCACCATTCAAAACAATGCGACGGCCCAAGCAGTCCTCACCTCAGGGAAATATTCAGGACAAAACGTTTGGATTCAGTACGTATTCCAAATAGAGGGCCAAACAATACAGCCCCATTTGCAATACGCAACTGGCACCCCCGACAACAAAGATCACGATTGGTGGGGAAGCAATTTCAAAACAAAATTACCAGAAAACAATACGTTGGCCGCGAACACCGAATTGAAGGTAGTTATAACGACAGACTCGAATGGGAATGTCAACGGAGGAGACTTTTGGGTTTATACTGACGGGAAGCCGACGTCTGATTCCCCACAGTCAATTCCTTCAAGTAATTTGTGGCCTTATCAAATGACGCAGTTAACAACCAATCTTGTTTGCGATCAGTTTTGTTTTACCAGCTTCACCCAAGGTGAAACGAATAAAAGTCAAAATGCCATCACTTACGAATCAAAAAAGTCGTCCTTGTGCTTTACCGGACAACAAGCCCAGACTGCCGAAGGTTCAAACGCTACATATGGCTTTTTAAGCAGTTGCTGTACCACTCCGGGATCGTCTTTTAACCAACCGTTTATTATTCCGTCTTGCGATCAATCGTGCGGATCGAATTCCGAATGTTTGTTGGTAAATGGCGTGTCTCAGTGCGTTCCTGTCTCCCAGCTCTGTAATAACTGCAAGTCAAATCAAGACTGCAAATGGACTAATGGAGATTTCGGTTGTGTTTAAGCCTTCGGCAGCGGTTGAGCCAGGCGAGGGTTACGCTCGACGATCCAGCGCTTGGGCACCGCCGCAAATCGCTTCTGATCTGAACGCTTGACGATCTGCGTTTCGAGGTGGGGCAAGATCGTTCGCAGCGCGTTGTGGAGTTTCGGTCTCTGATAGCCGGCGTCGGCCGTTTACTGCAAAGATGCCAATCGGAGAGGCGCGAACGGCTGCGAATAGGGGTTCTGGCGGAGGGAGTGGGATTCGAACCCACGATACGGTTTCCCGTATACACGCTTTCCAAGCGAGCGCCTTCAGCCACTCGGCCATCCCTCCGCGACGCTGCGCGACACAGCGCATCCGCTCGATTCTGCGGCGGGCGCACTATAGTCGCCGGGGTTGGACTCGCAAGCCATTGTCATGCAACCATCGTCATGCGAGCCCGACGCCGACGGCCGAGGATGGCGGAGGGCGGGCATTGTCAAAAGGCCTGCGGCTGGAACACAATGGCCGGTGGCAACACCGCGGTGGGCAGCATGATGGGCGCAGACGCGGCCAAGCGCGTCATCGGCATGAGTCTTGGTGCGGCAGCCTTGTTGGCCGCACTGCCGGTGTTCGCCCAGCGGTCGGAGAATTGGGCCTGGTGCGAGGACCAGGACAACGCCTTCGCGCCGGACGTTTCGATCAATGGTTGCACGGCCCTCATCGAGTCGGGCACACAATCCCCGCAAAACATACCCGTCGTCTTCAACAACCGCGGCATCGCCTATCGCGCCAAAGGCGATCTCGATCGCGCCATTGCCGACTACACCGAAGCGATCAGGCTCGATCCCAATTACGATGTCGCCTACCAGAATCGCGGCCGTTCCTATTTTGCCAAGCGCGATTATGACCACGCCATCGCCGACTACGACCAGGCATTGCGAATCAACCCGCGATATCGGTTCGCCTATGTCAATCGCGGCCTCGCCTATTTCGCCAAGCACGACGCCGCCCGGGCGGTTGCCGACTACAGCGAGGCCGTCAAGATCGACCCCACCTTTGCCTACGCCTTCAACGTCCGCGGCCTCGCCTATCGCGTCATGGGCGATCCGGGCCGGGCGATCGCGGACCATACGGAAGCGATCAGGCTCGCCCCCAATTTCGAGGTTGCATATTACTACCGCGGCTTGGCCTGGGGCGATTCCAAGGACCAGGACCGCGCCATCGCCGACTACGACGAGGCGCTGAGGCTCAATCCCCGTTACGAGGACGCCCTGGTGAACCGGGGGCTCGCGTGGGGGGAAAAGCAGGAATACGACCGCGCCATCGCCGACTACACCCAGGCGATCAAGCTCAATGGGAGCGACATCGTCGCGATCTACGACCGCGGCAATGCCTACCGGGCCAAGGGCGATGTCGATCGCGCGATCGCCGACTATACGGAAGCGATCCGGCTCGATCCCAAGGACGCCATCGCCTTGCTCGCCCGTGGCAGCGCCTATTCCGCCAAGCGCGACTTCGCCCGCGCCATCCCCAATTTCGACCAGGCCCTACGCCTCGATGCCACCAACGCCGCCGGCTGGAACAGCCGCTGCTGGGCGCGTGCGATGCTCGGCCAACTCGAGCAGGCCTTGGCGGATTGCAACGAATCGCTGCGTCTGAAGAGCGATCCCTACACCTTCGACAGCCGGGGCCTCGTTCATCTGAAGCTGGGACGCTACGATGCCGCGATCGCCGATTATGACGCCGTGCTGAGGCAACTCCCCGATTTCGCCGATTCGCTCTATGGCCGCGCCTTGGCCAAGCGCAAGCGCGGCGATGCCGCCGGAAGCGAGGCCGACCTCGCTGCGTCGAAGGCGTTACGCCCCGATGTTGCGCAAGAATTCGCCAAGTACGGGGTGAAATGAGGGGCGCTCGCGCCTAAAACTCCGGCTTGCTCGCCTCCGGCATCGGCTCGAGGCCATGGTTGAAGTGGTCGCCGTTGTTTTCCGCGCAGACGATCTCGCTCAGCGGACCCCGATCCACCACGCGACGGTAATGCTGGATTGCGTTCCATGGCGTGGTGAAGGCGCCGGGATCCTCCACGTGGACATTGACCTCGAGCGTCTTTCCCTGATCGATCATGTGAATGCGCTCGGTCACATGCAACTGATCGGTGTGGGGCGTCTGATAATTGTCGACGAACGTATTGGTGGTGATTGCGATGGTATCGACCACGAGGGCGTCGCCATCGTAATGGCCGACCGATTCGCCGTACCAGGACGGCTTCACGTTGGCCGAATGCGGCACGTCCAGAAAGACGCGGCGGATCTGGCGGTCCTGCATCCAGATCATCCAGACCTCTCTGGGGGTCTGCAGGAAGTACACCGGCGTCGCCGGGAGCAGCAGGAAGGCGGGGACACCGACCGGCCAGCACCGCTCCTTGGGAATCGCCACGACTTTCCCTGACAGCGACCGTTCATTGACCTTTTGCAGGCGTTCCCGCGTCCAGGGCTGCAGGATCGGATTGGTCAGGTCGGCGACCCGGAACGACGGCCTCGGGTTGGTCGGAAACTTGTAAAAGCTGACATAGGGGTGGGCCGGATCCGATCTGATCGGTCCCGGCCCGCTCGGCGGCGGAATGAACTCGTCGTCCTGCGCAAGCCAGCCGGTGTTGGCGTCGGGGGCGAAGTCGGGAACCTTCGTGTTCTCGGCGCCCTGCGCCGGCCCGAGCGTGCCGCCGGCGCAAACGAGGCCGGCGACTACCCCGCCGGCCAGGATGGCATGCTTGAACTTCGATGCGATCGCAACCACTGTGACCCTCACTCCCATTTACCGAGCGTCATCGGCTGTTCGCCCGCGCGCGGCTCACCGCGCCGGGCCGGCGCCGCCGGCATCGGCGCTCGGGGCGGCGAATGCGCTTCCCATCTGGGTCCCGTTGGGGAGCATCACCGCCATGTACTGTCCGCCATTCGATCCGTCGCGGAGCGGATGAATCATCGTCTTGACCTTCATTCCGGGCGTGAGGGTGGTGGCAACCCAGCCCTGCCGCGCCAGGGCGGCTGGTCCGCCGAGCTCGATCGCCCATTGCTCCGGCTTTCCCTGGGCGTTGTTCACCGTCAGGAAGATCCAGCTGTGAGGATTGGTCCACTGGAATTCCTTGATGGTGCCTTCCAGGGTCAAGCTCTTCTCGGCATCGAACATGGCGAAGGAATGATGTGCGGAAGCGGGAATTCCCGATAGGACGATGGCGAAGCCCGCGAGGCCCAAAGCGCAGAATTTCATGGTAGGTCTCCTAGCGTTATACCGACGTCGTTCTACGAAAAATCCGGTTCCGGTGCCAGTCCTTTCGGACCTTTGCGCGGCGCTTGGCCGGCGCCGCCCATTCGGCCAGCGCGCTGTCGGCCGGCGCGCTTGCCCAGCCGCCGGAAGGCGGCGTAGCCTCGGTTGCAGCCGGGTCTGAACTGGCATTGGTCCTTCGACCGCTCGGGGGCCGGTGCGAACGGGAGAATACCGATGACCATCCGTGCGCTGTCCGCCGCGCTCCTCGTGCTCGCCGCGCCGTCGGCATTCGCACAGGCCGCGTCACCGACTGCCTGGCCGAACCAGCGCGAGGGCGATTTCATCATCAAGGATTTCCATTTCAAGAGCGGGGAGTCGATCGCCGAACTCAAGCAGCATTACCGGACGCTCGGCACGCCCAAGCGCAACGCGTCCGGCGACATCACCAATGCGGTGATCCTGCTGCACGGCACGAGCTCCAGCGGCGATGCGTGGCTCATGCCCTCGCTCGCCGACGAGCTGTTCGCCGCCGGCCAGCCGCTCGACGCATCCCAATATTTCATCATCCTGCCCGACGGCATCGGCCGCGGCGGCTCGAGCAAGCCGAGCGATGGGCTGCGCGCCAGGTTTCCCCATTACCGCTACGACGACATGATCGCGGCCGAGCACAGGCTCGTCACCGAGGGTCTCGGCATCAAGCATCTGCGTCTCGTCATGGGCTCGTCGATGGGTGGCATGCATACGTGGATGTGGGGCTACACGTATCCCGACCTGATGGACGGGCTGATCCCGATCGCCAGCCAGCCGATCCAGATCAGCGGCCGCAACTGGATCCAACGCCGCATCGCCGCCGAGGCGATCCGCCAGGATCCCGGCTGGAACAACGGCAATTACGAAAACAACCCGACGCAATGGACGGTGACGGCGCCCTACGGCTTCCTGCAGACCGAAAACGTCCGCCGCATCCAGGACCTGGCACCGACCCGCGAAGCCGGCGACGCGATCTACTTCAAGCTCCGAGAGGAGGCCAAAAAGCGCGACGCCAACGACACGCTGTGGGGCATCGAGGCGGTGATGGACTACAATCCGGCGCCGTACCTGGAGAAGATCAAGGCCCGCCTGATGGCCATCAATTCCGGCGACGACGAGACCAACCCGCCGCAGCTCGGCGTCACCGAGCGCGAGATCAAGCGCATTCCGAACGCCAAATACGTGCTCATTCCGGCGAGCGAAAAGACCCACGGCCATTACACCCACCTGCGCGCGATGTTCTGGAAGGACCACGTGGCGCAGTTCCTCGAGGAGCTGCCGCCGCGGATGTGAGAGGTTCGGGGCCCATCGGTTTGAGTTCTCTCCGGCCGCGGCTACCGGGTTCACACGTTGCGAGACGGATGGAAATTACCTCTCTCCGCATGCGGGCCGCATGGCCGAGAGGGAGAAAAGTGGCGCGCGGATGGGATGATCGGAGTGAACAGGATGGCTCGCCTGCGTCGACTTCGTCGGAGCGTCGTGGCTCTGATCGGCGCCGCCACTGGCATCGGCGTCTTCATTGCACAAGCTGCGGCGAGCGATCTCGGCCGCGCCTATCGCATCCTCGCAAGCAAGAGCTTCGTCGATCTCACCCACAGCTTCGCGCCGGACACGCCGGTGTGGTCCGGCTTCGGCCAGGCCAGGATGACGCCCGCCGCCGATCCGAAGACCCACGATCCCTACACCATCCCCAAGGACGGGTTCCGCGCCACCTTCTACGAGATGGTCGGCCAATACGGCACCCATGTGGATCCCCCCGCCCACTTCGCCGAGAACGGCATCACCATGGACAGGATTCCGCTCGAGCGGATGGTGCTGCCGCTGGTCGTGCTCGACGACACGCCGTATCTCGCCAAGGACCCCAACCACGCCTTCTCCCTCGACGATCTGCGCGCGTGGGAGAAGAAGCACGGCCGCGTGCCCAGGGGCGTATTCGCGGCGCTGCGCACCGACATGTACAAGGACTGGGACGCCGATCCCGAGCGCTTCAAGCGCAGCCCGTTCCCGGCGTGGTCGCCGCAGACCATCAAATTCCTGATCGAGCAGCGCGGCGTCACCGCGATCGGCCATGAATCCATGGACACCGACACCACCGAGAATATGGAGTCGGAGACCTATATTTTGCAGCACGGCCATTTCCAGATCGAGGCCATGGCCAATCTCGACAAGGTCCCGCCCAGGGGCGCGCTGATCCTCGTCACCTGGCCGAAGGTGAAGGACGGCCTCGGCTTTCCCGCTCGGGCGATTGCGATTCTGCCGTAGCGCGGTCAGACGTCGGGCCGGTTCAAACCCCGGCCGGCTCCGGGGTAGGCCGGTAGCGGCACGAGCATCTCGACGCGACCAGAAGGGTGGCGTACGTTCCGGTAATCGATGGCTGGATGGCTCAGCCTGACCGGAGGGAGCGATACGAACGTATCGACACCCGCTTGGCCCGGAAAAGCGACAATCGTGACCGCGGATAGGAAAGCAGATGTTCTCATTTTTCAAGTTGAAGTCCGTTTGCAGCCGGCTCGCGCGCGGGACGCGGTGGGCTGGAATCTTTGCCGGCGCCGCACTTGCGACTTACGTTAGCGGCGCTGCCCTCGCCCAGGCGCCCGAAAAGATTCCCAACCTGGGGTCGTCCAGCAATTTTGCCTGGACTCCGTTGACAGCGAACGGTGGAATCGCGCGTTACGGCACCGGCTGGTTCGACCCGCCCGCTGGATTGCGTGGGCCGATCAAGCAACATCCCGACTACCCGCTGCGCGGGAACGAAACCGGGAGGCCGACGCCCGCGCTCGGCAACTGGAAAGACCCCATCCTAAAGCCCTGGGCGGCCGAGCAGATGCGCCTGTCGAATGAGGAATTTCTTTCCGGCAAAGTCGGGATTCCGTTCCTGGCTCAGTCGCGCTGCTGGCCAGGGGGGGTGCCAGGTCAACTGCTTTGGACGACGGAACCACTGTATTTCATTCAGACGCCCAAGGTGGTGTGGATGGTCTGGCAGCGCGACCAGTGGCTGCGCCGCATCTACATGACCGACCAGCATTCGGAATATGTGAAGCCGTCCTGGTACGGCGAGTCCATCGGCCGCTATGAGAACGGCGAGCTGGTCGTGGACACCATCGGCTTGGCCGCGAACAAAAACGGCTACATCGACATGTACCGCACCCCGCACACGGAAAAGCTGCATGTGGTGGAACGCTTCAAGGTCACGTCGGACAACAAATTCCTGGAAGCCCTCGTCAAGATCGAGGACGAGGATACGTTCAACGAACCCATGTATATGACCAAGCGCTGGCGCAGGGACAGCAACAATTGGGTCGAATCGATCTGCGCCGAGAACAATATCGACCCCTTCAATGAAAACCCGGTTTCAGTTCCGCAAGCCGAGCGGCCAGACTTTTGAAATGGCCGCGCCGGCGGGATTGCTTGCGCGTCGCGTCTCCGGTGCGTCCGGTCGGTAGCGATCAGAGGTATAGCGTACCTACTGCGGTGATCTTGAAGTCCGAATCATATGTGTGGTCATTCCGGGGCGAGATCATAGGCCGAAGGCCGATGATCGAGGAATCCAGTGTGCGCCCCGGAGTGACTTCCTCCTCTGTCGGCCACGAGATTGAGTTGCCGAGCGCCGACCGCGTCGATTGATGAAATTACAATCTCAATGACGCATTGTTACGATTATTGCGCTGGGTGGGTAAGCCGCTCGCGCTTTGTTGCTTTTGCGTCGTAGTGGTGCGCGTAACCTTGATTTTTCCTCGCAAGTCTGCGACACGATGCGCCCGATCAGCCGCGCCGCGGCTGGCGAACTGCAGCCAACAGACGTTGGCGGCATGACGAGAAACCCGATGCGCCACACCGGACGATACCCGACTGCGCTCAGCGCCGCGAATGCTTGGTCGTTCAATCGGCTGAGCAAGCGGCCCGTCATGTGCGTGGCGATTCGAGATTCCGTGTCGCAAACGCGATTCGGACTGGGGCTGAGACAGACAACGTAACCGGCGGCGGGCCAAACCCTCCGCCGACTGGCAGGAGGGACCGCGATGGCCCGCAAACATCCCAGAATACACAGGAACGAACGCGGCGATCATGTCGGGTTGCGCGGCGCGCATAATTCCTTCGCTCCGGTCCCATTACACGACCTTCATGGACCGCTCCGTCCGTTCACCTCCTTGTGGTGCGAGCTCGCTATCACCGCAGTCGCCGTAATGTGCGTCGCGCCGGCCGTGATCGTGGGCCTGTTGCTCCTGCTCGAAGCCGCGCTGCCGAACGTGAACCGCTGCGCCTCCGCGAGCGTGGCGATCGAATGCCCGGAAGAGGCTGCGGACACGACCCGGACGCCATGATATCGCCGGAAGCGGCCCGGGTTTTTGAGGGCTGGTCCCGCGCATTATGATTAGGGTGGCCGGGACAGGCCTTGCTGCGACGGTTGGGAGCCGCCGAGCTCACGCTCCGGCGGGCCGGCTCCACGGCCCGAGCCGCCCGCCCTTGGGCAGGGCATCCTTCACCAGCAGCATCTGCCCGATCGTCTCCGAGGTGATCAGGCCGGTCAGGCGGCCGGCGGCGTCGACCACTCCGACGGCGGGCACCCGCTTCTCCTGGAGCAGGCGGAACGCCTCATCGAGCCGACGCCGGTTCTCGATGGTCGGGATTTGCGCGACCATCGCCTGGCCCACCCTGGCATCGGGTCCGAGCTCCTTGAGGGCGCGGATGATCTGGCCGCGGCCGAGCAGGCCGACCAGCCGATGGTCGCCGTCGACCACGGGGAACTCGCTCTGGCTGGTCCGCAGCAAAGTCTGCACCGCGGCGTCGATGTGCTCCTCGGGCGTCAAGGTGGCGAACTCGGTCATCATGGCGGCGCTCACGGGAACGTCGCGCGACATCGCCCGCAACGATACCAGCTGCGCTTCGGACGCGGCCGCGAGATAGACGAAGATCGCGATGAAGATGAGCAGGGGATTGTAAAACAGGCCGAGGAAGCCGAGCCCGAAGGCGCACCACTGCCCGATGGTGGCGGCGACCTCGGTGGCGCGCACATAGCCGAGGCGGGTCGCCAGCAGGGCGCGCAGCACCCGGCCGCCATCCATGGGAAAGGCGGGGATCAGGTTGAACAGCGCGAGGAACAGATTGACCTCGGCCAGGCGGTCGACCAGCGAGACGCTGGTGCTCTCCACCGCGGCGAGACTCTGGGCGTCCAGATGGGCCCGCATCCCCACCATCAGCACCAGTGCGATCGCGACATTGACCGCCGGGCCGGCGATGGCGATCAGGAACTCCTCGCTCGGCTTTTCCGGGATGCGTTCCAGCCGCGCCACACCGCCGATCGGCAACAGGATCACGTCAGGCGTCGCCACGCCGAATGCGCGGGCGGTGAAGATGTGGCCGAATTCATGGGCGAGCACGCAAGCGAACAGGAGCACCATGAAGATCAGGCTGGCCATCGACGCTTCGGGGCCGCCGGAGGCCCACCCGGCCGCGAAAATCCAGACCAGGAACATGATGAAGGTGACGTGGATGCGTACCGCCGTGCCGGCGATCGACCCGATATTCACCGACCACAACATGAAAACTCTCCACGGGCGACGGAGCCTTGCGCAAGCCACAGATAAGACCGCACGGGGTCGTTAGCCAGGGGAACCGGATGCGCCATCGGGGACCCTGGCGCCGATGCAGGCTCGGTTCGGCCTTGCGTCGGTCCGACGCGCGTGACTTATATTCGCAGGGACACGCGAGGAACTCCCATGGATGCGAAGCTCAGTCCCGAAGCGCGCGGCGCCGCTCTCGCCGGGCTGGCCGGCTGGCACGAGGTGAGCGGGCGTGAAGCCATCGCCAAGACGTTCGTGTTTGCCGATTTCAACGAAGCGTTCGGGTTCATGACGCGCGTCGCCCTCATCGCCGAAAAGATGGACCATCATCCGGAGTGGTCGAACGTCTACAAGACCGTCGTGGTGACGCTTTCGACCCACGATGCCGGCGGGATCACCGCGCGCGACATCGCGCTCGCCGAGGCGATGGATCGCATCGCGGCGCGGTGAGCGGGGAACGGTAAGAAGTCGTCCGCCAACAATCGATTCAGTTTTCGTTTCCTCCGCAAGCGGGAGAGGGAACAGGCGAGCCGTTCGATCACGCCAATCGAAGCGATGATTCACTGACGAGTCCTAAGCGCGAGCGGGCGCCTTGCATTCGCCCGCCGGCAGCCCCACCTCTTGCGCCGGCAGAGGCAACACATGATCAGCACCCCCTTCGAGATGGATGGCGCCGACTCCGGCGACACGGGTTCCGGCAGGGCCGGATACGACCGGACGGAATCCGACGAGGCGAGAGCTGCGCGGGACGAGGCGCGGGTGCGGCGCGGCTTCTGGCCCAAGCTGAAGCGCCATGCGGCGCGGCTGCCGTTCGCCGAAGACCTCGTCGCCGCCTATTACTGCGCGTTCGACCGCCGGACGCCGCGCCGCGTCCAGGTAATCCTTCTGGGTGCGCTCGCCTATTTCGTGCTGCCGTTCGACTTCATTCCGGACATGCTGCCGATCATCGGCTTTACCGACGATGCGGCGGTGCTGGCGACCGCGATCCGCGTGGTGGCCGCCCATATCACCCCGGAGCACCGCGATGCGGCGCGCCGGTTGCTCGCCCGGGCCGGCCGCGGGCCGGAATAAGGGGACCCGAGGCGCCCGCGGTTGCTTTGCGCCGCCGCACGGCACCCTTGGCACCCTTGCAAAGCGCCGGCGCAATCCACATTGTCGTGCCGCATGGCCGACGACACCGACTATCTGCTTCGCCCCGACCCGCATGATCCGCGCCTGACCGAGCGGGTGCGCGGGATCGACCACACCGGCGCGCCGATCGAGACCTCGGTCACGGTGGAGCGGGCGCTGACGATCTTCCTCAATTCCCAGGAGATCGTGACCGCCATGACCATCAACGATTATCCCGAATATCTCGCGCTCGGCTATCTGCTCAACCAGAACATGCTGTCGCCGTCCGATACCGTCACGGCAGTCGACTACGACCAGGAGCTCGCCGTGGTCGTCGTGCGCACGGCGCGCGCCACCGACTACGAGCACAAGCTCAAGAAGAAGGTGCAGACCTCCGGCTGCGCCCAGGGCACCGTGTTCGGCGACCTCATGGAGGTGATCGAATCCGCCGCGCTGCCCGCCGCGACGCTGCGCACGTCGTGGCTCTACCGTCTGGCGAGCCGGATCAATACCACGCCGTCGCTCTATCTCGAGGCCGGCGCGATCCATGGCTGCGTGCTGGCGCAGGAGGACCGGCCACTGGTCTACATGGAAGACGTCGGCCGCCACAACGCGGTGGACAAGACCGCCGGTTGGATGTTCCGCCATGGCGTCGGCGCCGGCGACAAGATCTTCTACACCACCGGGCGTCTGACCTCGGAGATGGTGATCAAGACCGTGCGCATGGGCATCCCGATCCTGGTGTCGCGCTCGGGCTTCACCGCCTGGGGCGTCGAACTCGCGCGCAAGGCTAAACTCACGCTGATCGGCCGCGCCCGCGGCAAGCGCTTCGTCGCCTTGGCCGGGGAGGACCGCATCGTGTTCGACCAGGACCTCGCCTATGTGGAGGAGGAGAGCGTCAGGCACCGCCGCAAGGCGGCGATGCACGACGAGTAGGTCGCCGGCGAAATGCCTCCCATGCCCTCGACACCCGCGCCGGCCCATCCGCCTACTCTCGGCCTTGTCCTTGCCGGAGGCCTCGCGCGCCGCATGGGCGGCGGCGACAAGGCGCTGATCGCCATCGGCGGCACCGCCATTCTCGACCGGGTGATCGGGCGGCTGCAGCCGGCCACCACTGCCATCATCCTCAACGCCAATGGCGATCCGGCCCGATTCGCCCGCTGGCACCTGCCCGTGGTTGCCGACAGCGTGCCTGATTTCGCAGGCCCGCTCGCGGGCATTCTCGCCGGGCTCGATTGGGCGGCGGCCCATGCGCCCGGGCTCCAATGGATCGCGAGCGCCCCGGGCGACTGCCCGTTCCTGCCCCATGACCTCGTCTCCCGCCTGCATCAGGTGCGCGACGCGGCCGGCACGCCGCTCGCCTGCGCGCGCTCCGGCGACTGGCGCCATCCCGTGGTCGGCCTGTGGCCGGTGTCGCTGCGCGCCGATCTGCGCCACGCGCTGGTCGAGGAAGGCCTGCACAAGATCGAGGTGTGGACGGCGCGACACGGCATCGCCATCGCCGAATGGCCGGCGGCGCCGCTCGATCCCTTCTTCAACGTCAATACGCCGGAAGACGCCGCCGCGGCGGAACAACTCGCCCGGCTCGAGCCGGCGTGAGATTTACCCCGTCAGCGCCGCGTAGGACAGGAACCCCACCATCGCGCCCGGCACCACTTCGGTGACAGCCTCGCCGAGTTCGACCAGGCCATCGGTCTCGGTCAACGAAGTGATCACGCCGGCGCCGTCGCGGGGAAACTTCACCGCCTCGACCACGCCGTCGGCGGCGCTTCGCAGCGTGACGCGGACATATTCGCGGCGTCCCCGGCGCTTGCGATAGGCGAAGGTCGCGCGCACCGGCAGCGCCAAAAGCGCCCGTGGCGCGGCGCCGGCGAGCCGCAGCAGCAGCGGCCACACCACCCGCACGAAGGTGACATAGACCGCGGCGGGATTGCCGGGCAGGCCGGCAAAGGCGGCGGCCCCGTGCTTGCCGGGCAGCACGCCCATGGCGACCGGCCGGCCCGGCTTGATGGCGACCCGCCAGAACACCAGCCGGCCGATCGCTTCGACCGCGGCGCGCACATGGTCGGCCTCGCCGGTCGACACGCCTCCCGAGGTGATGACGAGGTCATGATCCGCCGCAGCGGCGGCGATCGCCCTTTGCAGCGCCGGCTTCTCGTCGGGCAGGATGCCGAGGTCGGTCACCACCGCGCCGAACGTCTCCAGCAGCCCGCGCAGCAGATGACGGTTGGCATCGAAGATCGCGGCGGCCGGGCGTGCATCACCGGGCTCGACCACCTCGTCGCCGGTGGAGAACACGGCGACCCGCAATTTCCGCCGCACCGCCAGCCGGGTCATGCCTTGGGCGCCGGCGAGCGCGAGGTCCTGGGCGGCGAGCCGCCGTCCCGCCGGCAGCATGACGGCGCCGGCGCCGATATCTTCGCCGGCGGAGCGGCTGTTGGCGCCACGCTCCAGCCCGGCCGGCACCACCACCGCATCGGCCTCGACCCGGCAGTCCTCCTGCATGAACACGGTGTCGGCGCCCGGCGGCATCGGCGCGCCGGTGAAGATGCGGATCGCCTGGCCGGCGCCGAGACCGTGGGCGGCCTCGTGCCCGGCCAGCGCGCGGTCGACGATGGCGAGGCGGGTGTCGTTGCCGGGCGCGAGATCGGCATGGCGCACCGCGAATCCGTCCACCGCGGAATTGTCGAAAGGCGGCAGGTTTTCCGCGGCGATGACATCCGCCGCGACCACCCGCCCCAGGGCCGCGGCGAGGTCGACCTCCTCGATTTCGGCGACCGGCGTCACGCGTTCGGCGATCAGCCGCTCCATGTCCGCAACGGGAAGCAGCGGACCGCTAAAGGCGAAGCAATCGTCGCTCAGCTGGGCCATCGGCCGCCGGCGCTCTCGGTGCGCGCCCGCGCGAGCACGGCGTCGAGGCTTTCGGCCGTGGCGAGGATCAACTCGACGACGCCCTCGACATCGTCGATGTCGACCACCGGACGGCCCGCATCGGGAAACGGAGTGTCGGACACGATGCCGGCCACGTGGGGATTCTCCAGATGGAAGGGCGGCTTGCCGACCTCGCTCCGGTAGACCTCGATGCGCGCATGCCGCGCCGACTTGAAGCCTTCGATGAGCACGAGATCGACCGGCGACATTTTCGTCAACAGCTCGTAGATGGTGGGCTCGGGCTCGGTCCGCAACTCATGCATCAAGGCCCAGCGCCGGCCGGACGCGACCAGGACCTCGGTCGCTCCCGCCATGCGGTGGGTGTGGGAATCCTTGCCCGGGGTATCGACGTCGAAGCCGTGATGGGCGTGCTTGACCGTGGAGACGGTGAGGCCGCGGGCGACCAGCAAGGGGATGATCTTGGCGAGAAGGGTGGTCTTTCCCGACCCGCTCCAGCCGGCCAATCCGATGATGCGCATGCGCTACTATAGCGGCCTTCG
Organism: Xanthobacteraceae bacterium; assembly: GCA_036008405.1. GTDB lineage: Bacteria > Pseudomonadota > Alphaproteobacteria > Rhizobiales > Xanthobacteraceae > JAJPKK01. Next base: position 2,175 of record DASYNT010000048.1, on the reverse strand, counting down.
AGTTCGCGCCAAAAGGTATCGGACCGGCGCATGCCCGGTCGTGTGGCGCGACCTTTTTTCAGGTTGCGCGACTTCGTGCTTTTCCGCTTAAATCATACACGCGGTGATAGAATCGCTGCCGTCTACGGCGATGCAGGGCCGCTGTGACGACGCGATTTTTCCAATGGAACCCCGAACAACCGAGGCGGGCCGGGTTTCCAGCCGTGCGTCGTTTGACGCAACAAAATGACCTCGGACAGGGTGGAGCATGTCGACGATCCAGGGAATATTCGTGCCCGCGGCCGGACCGGGCCTGCTCAACCGTGAACGCATCATCGCCAAGGCCGGCTTCAACCGCTGGCTGGTGCCCCCCGCCGCCCTGTGCATTCATTTGTGCATCGGCATGGCCTATGGCTTCAGCGTGTTCTGGCTGCCGCTGTCGCGCGCCATCGGCATCACCAAATCCGACGCCTGCCCGGACCAGTCGATCTTCGCGGCGCTGGTCACCACCACCTGCGACTGGAAGATCAGCGATCTCGGCTGGATGTACACGCTGTTCTTCGTTCTGCTCGGCTCGTCCGCCGCGATCTGGGGCGGCTGGCTGGAACGTGCCGGGCCGCGCAAGGCCGGCGTGGTCGCCGCGTTGTGCTGGTGCGGCGGCCTCGTGCTGGGCGCCATCGGCGTGATCTCGCATCAGCTCTGGTTGCTGTGGCTCGGCAGCGGCGTGATCGGCGGCATCGGGCTCGGCCTCGGCTACATCTCGCCGGTATCGACGTTGGTCAAGTGGTTTCCCGATCGCCGGGGCATGGCGACCGGCATGGCGATCATGGGCTTCGGCGGCGGTGCCATGATCGGCGCCCCGCTCGCCGACCTGCTGATGAACTACTACCGGACGCCGACTTCGGTCGGCGTGTGGCAGACCTTCCTCACCATGGCCGCGATCTATTTCGTCTTCATGATGATCGGCGCGTTCGGCTACCGGATTCCGCCGGCCGGCTGGCGGCCGGCCGGCTGGACCCCGCCGAGCGGCTCGTCGATGATCACCCAGCGCAACGTGCATCTGCGCGACGCCCACAAGACCAGGCAGTTCTGGCTCATCTGGTTGGTGTTGATGCTCAACGTGTCCGCCGGCATCGGCGTCATCGGCATGGCGTCGCCGATGCTGCAGGAGATTTTCGGCGGCGCGCTGATCGGGCATCCCGACATCAAGTTCGGCGCCTTGAGCGGAGAGCAGCGGGTCCTGGTCGCCGCCATTGCCGCTGGTTTCACCGGGCTGTTGTCGCTGTTCAACATCGGCGGCCGCTTCTTCTGGGCGTCGCTGTCGGACTATATCGGGCGCAAGAACACCTATTACACGTTCTTCCTGCTCGGCATCGTCCTCTACGCCACCGCGCCATGGTTCGCCCAGATCGGCAGCAAGGCGCTGTTCGTGCTCGCCTTCGGGGTGATCCTGTCGATGTATGGCGGCGGCTTCGCCACCGTGCCGGCCTATCTCGCGGACATTTTCGGGACCCAGTTCGTCGGCGCCATCCACGGCCGGCTGCTCACCGCGTGGTCGACCGCGGGCATCGTCGGGCCGGTGGTCGTGAACTACATCCGCGAGTTCGAGATCGCGGCCGGGGTGCCGCGCGATCACGTCTACGACGTCACCATGTACATCCTGGCCGGCATGCTGGTGCTCGGCCTGATCTGCAACATGATGGTCAAGCCGCTGGCGGACGAGTGGTTCATGAAACCGGAGGAAGTGGCGGCGCTGCAGGCCAAGGACGCCGGCGCCGCCACCGCCGGCGGCGATTTCGGCATCGGCACGGGCGGGTTCGACGGCAAAGCCATGGCATTCTGGGCCTTTGTCGGCATTCCGCTGGCGTGGGGCGTATGGATCACGCTCAAGAACGCCATCGTCATCTTCCAATAGAATCTCGATGCGCTGCGTGCGATCGTCTCCGTGGCAGAGGGCGAGGAGTTCGGCACCTTGCCGAAAGGCGATCTCGCCAAATATCTCGGCGGCACCCGGTCCAAGACGATGCAAGACGATGACGCACGCACCGTGAGGCACGGACGATAGGGCGAAGGCGATGAAACGAGGCCTGTTTGCACTGGCGATCCTGGCGGCGCTCGGCGGCGGCGCCGCCGCGCAGAACTATCCCACCAAGCCGATTAAGCTCATCGTGCCGTTCGCGCCGGGCGGCCCGGCCA
>DASYNT010000047.1:0-4272 GCA_036008405.1 Xanthobacteraceae bacterium | reverse complement strand
GGTCGATGCGGACGCCGTCACCCGCATTGGCGCGGCTGCCGCTGCCTTGGTAGTCGAGCTGACGCGCTGACGGTGGGCCCGCCCGCAGGGGCGGCTACCAGAGCATCTCCTGCAAGTTCGAAAATGGCGGAACCATGTTGTATGGGACCGGCAGCATCCCCCGGTTCCATTCTTCCCATAGGGCGCGCAGCTCGTTCAGTAAATCGGGGCGCTTGCGGGCCATGTTGCCGCGCTCGCGCGGGTCGTAGCCGATATCGAACAGGTATTCCTCGTCGCGCACCTTCAAATATTTCCAGTCGCCGCACCGGACGGCCCGCTGGCTGCGATTGGCCATCCGCCAGTAGAGTATGCGCTCGCTGGGCGGCGCCTCTCCGGTCAGCACCGGCAGCAGATCGCTGCCGTCCAGCGGATGGCTGGCATCGGGCATGACATTGGCCGCCGCCAGACAGGTCGCGGTCAGGTCCATCGTGATGCACACCTGTTCGGTGACCTGGCCGGTTTTGATATGCCCCGGCCACCAGACAATCTGCGGCACCCGCAGGCCGCCCTCCAGCAGGTCCCATTTGCGGCCGACGAAAGGCCAGATGTTCGAATACCGCTCGCCGCCATTGTCGCTGGTGAAGATCACCAAGGTGTCCTTGCCGGAATGCCGCGCCGCGTCGATGACCCGGCCGATCCCGGCGTCGAGGATCTGCATCATCTCGCCATAGATCCGCGGGCTGCCGCCCTCCATGATTTCCGCGCGGTCCACCTCCCGTTGCCGCGCCGCCGCCTCGATCGAGGGGGCCGACCACGGCCAATGCGGCGCATTGTAATGCAAGCTGAGGAGATAGGGCGTGGGCGACCGGGCGGCCCCTTCCACGTAAGCGAGGGCCCGCTCGCTCAGGAGGTCCGTGACATAGCCCGCCCGCTCGGCAGGCAGCTCGCCTTCGTAAAGGTCGGGTTCGCCACCCTCCCCTTTATGCGTGTAATAACCGGTGAACCCGCCCATGATGCCGAAGAATTCGTCATAACCGCTCTTCAGCGGCCCGTATATTGGCAGAAATCCGAGATGCCACTTCCCGATCAGCGCGGTGCGATAGCCGGCCGTGCGCAACAGCGAAGGCAATGTCGGAAAGCCGGGCGGGATCCCCATCTCCGGCTCGTCGCGATTGGCCGGGCGCAGCGGCTCGACGAGGCCCAGCTTAAGGCGGTACTGGTAGCGCCCGGTAATCAGCGCGACCCGCGTGTTGGTGCAGAGCGGCGCATTGGCGTAGGCCTGCGTGAAGCGCACTCCTTCGCCGGCGAGCCGGTCGAGCGCCGGCGTCCGGTAACCGGTCTGCCCGGTGCAGCCGAGATCGGCGTAACCGCAGTCGTCAACGACGATGAAAATGATATTCGGGCGATCCGGTCTGGTCATAGCGGGCCTCCATGCGTTACCCGAAATCTGGCCGGAACCCTGATTGCGGGCAAGCGCGGGTTTGGCGGAACACCAGCGCCCCGACGACCAATAGATTGGCCAGGTTGAAGGCGATGCCGGCGGCGAAGGCCGCCGCATAGAACCCCGCGTAGTCATAAATCGCGCCGGCGAGCCAGCCGCCCGCGGCCATCCCCGAGCCGCTGCACAGCAGGACGGTCGGCACCCTCCACGACGCCTCGGCGGCCGGGAAAAGCTCGCGCACCGCCAGCACATAGGCCGGAACGATGCCGCTGAAACCCAGGCCAAAAGCCGCGGAGACGGCGAACAGGCCGGCCTCGTCCTGGGTCAGCAAAAAGCCGGTCATCGCGGTGATTTGGCACGCCGAGCCGGCGAGCACCGTGCGCAATCCGCCGATCCTGTCGGCGACAAAACCCCAGAATTGGCGGCCCAGGAAGGCGCAGGCCAATAGCACCGACAGCATTGCGCTGCCGCGCGTGACGGGAATTCCGACATCGCTGCAAAAGGCGACCAGATGACCTTGCGGCATCGCCATCGGAACGCAGCACAGAAAGCTCGCCAGGCACAGGAGGCCAAGCGCCGTCCGCGGTCTGAAGCCGAGGACCGGGGCGCCCGCCGCCGGCTCCGGCAGACCCCCGCCGACCCTTGCCGCCTTGGGCAGCGCTCTAAAGACCACGAAGGCCGCGGGCACGACCACGACAATCACAAAGACGGCATAGAGCTGCATTGTGCGGCGCCAGCCGAACCATTCGATCGCGTGTGCGAACAACGGCGCCCAGATCGTCCCGGCGGCGGCTTGCCCGCTCGCGATCAGCGCCAGCGCGGTCCCGCGCCGGCGGTCGAACCAGCGGGCCACATAGACGTAGAGCGGCGCATTGATCCCGGCGTTGCCGAGAAGCCCCATCAACAGCCCGTGGCCGAGATAGAGGTCCATGCGCTCGCCGACGCTCGACAGCACGAGGCCGGCGGCGATCATCACGGCCCCGAACATGACCGTCCAGCGCACGCCGACCCGCTCGGCAATCTGACCCATCGCGATCCCGCCGACCGCCGAACCGAGCCAGGCGAGCGAGTACGCCAGCGCCGGCACCGAGCGGACACCACCGAACTCGGCCGCAATCGGCTTTAACGCGACGATGGTAATGAGCGGCGCGCCGAAAGAGACGGAGAGGATGCCGAGCGCGGACCAGGCCACCAGCCATGAGCGCCGCGTCTCGATCGTCCCCGCCGCCGTCGCGCGGCCGGCAACACTCGCCGTCCTCATTTACGGTTTGAGTTCAGCGCTGTCGCATTGCACTTATGAGCTGTTCCGGCTTGATCGGCGTCGCATTCACCTCGACGCCGAACGGAGCCAAGGCGTCGCAGACGGCGTTGGCGATAGCGGCCGGCGGGGCGACGGCACCGCCCTCGCCGACCCCCTTCACGCCGAGCGGGTTGAGCGGCGACGGCGAGTGCTGGTGGAGGATGCGCATTGCCGGGATGTCGCTGGCGGTCGGCAGCGCGTAATCCATCAGCGAGCCGCTCAGCAATTGGCCGTTCGCATCATAGGCGATCGCCTCGCGCAAGACGCCGCCAAGCCCCTGAGCGGCGCCGCCCATGATCTGGCCCTCGACCAGCATCGGGTTGACGACGACACCACAATCATGCGCAACGGCGTACTCCTCGATACCCACACGGCCGGTGCCGCCGTCGACATCGACAATCGCGACGTGCACGGCGTAGCTCCAGGTGACCGTCTGCGGTTGCCAGTAATAGGTCTCCTCGAGGCCGGCATCGACCCCTGGCGGGCGTTCGTTGTCCCAGCCCGGACGGGCGGCCTGGGCGATCCTGGCGAGGTTCACTGCGGCGCCGGGAACTCCAACAACGCCCACGCCGCCATTGCGCAATTCGAGATCTGCCGGCGCGCATTCCAGCAGATTGGCAGCGATGGCGAAGACCTTGTCCCGGAGCCGCTCGCTTGCATGGTGCATCGCCGCCGACAATGTGACCGTGCTGCGGCTCGCCATCGTGCCAAACCCGATCGCGATCGCCGCCGTGTCGGCGAGGGAGATCACGACGTCTTCCGGGGGAACCTTCCAAAGGTCGGCAGCCACCTGGGCGAAAATTGTCTCCATACCCTGGCCCTGTGGGCAGGCCCCCGACGAGACGTAAATTTTGCCTGACGGGTCGATGCGGACGAAGGCGCTTTCGAACGGCCCGACGCCGGTCCCCTCGATATAGCAGCCGATACCGAGCCCGAGGTGGCGGCCCCCTTTCCGCGCCTCGCTCTGACGCAGGCGAAACGCCTCGACCCCGCCGACCGCATCCAGCGCCTTCTGTAAAGCGCCGGGATAATCCCCGCTGTCATAGACGATCGGCTCGCCATCGCGGTAAGGGATGCCGACACTGTATGGCATCTCATCGGCGCAGATCATGTTGCGCCGGCGCACTTCCGCCGGCTCCAGGCCCAGGGCGCGCGCCACCAAATCGATGGTCCGCTCCATCGCGAACGCGGCTTCCGGACGCCCGGCGCCGCGGTATGGGGCGTTCGGGACCTTGTTGGTGACGACGATCCTTCCCGACGCCGCCAAATTCTCGATTTTATACGGGCCGGTCAGGTGGACCGCGGTGTTGTACGCGACGCCGGACCCGATCGGGTTCCACGCTCCGCAATCGACAATGTAATCGTCGCGTACCGCGAGGATATGCCCGTCATTGTCAAAGCCGACCTCGACATCGTGAAGCTGGTCGCGCGAATGCGTCGCGCTCATCAGGTGCTCGCTGCGTCCCTCTATCCAGCGCACCGGCCGGCCGAGTTTGCGCGCAAGAAAAGTGACCAGCAGGTCTTCGGGGTACACATGCCCCTTGCCGCCAAA
>DASYNT010000046.1:0-9007 GCA_036008405.1 Xanthobacteraceae bacterium | reverse complement strand
CAAACGACACGAGTTGCTCTTCACCGGCAAGGCTGTGACCAACCAACAGCTTGACGAGCAGCGGGCCAAGGAAAGCGTATCCAGCGCGGCCTTGGAGGTGGGGCGTGCGGACATCACTTTGGCGGAAGCCAATCTGCAGGCCGCGACCGCCGACATGCACAGGGTCCAAGCGCTGCTCGAGTACACCAAGATCGTTGCACCCTTCGACGGGGTGGTTACGAGACGTTTTATCAACCCCGGAGACCTGGTGCAGTCGGCGACCTCCACCAGGCCGACGACCCCACTTTTCACCTGCCAGCAGCTGAACGTCGTGCGGGTGTTTGCGGATGTGCCGGAGGCGAGTGCCACCGCCATCCGTCAAGGTTGGCCGGCCCAGGTGCGGTTGTACGGGCCGGCCGGGCAGACCATCAGCGGCACCGTCACCCGTATCGCGGCGGCACTTGACGCCGCGACGCGCACGATGCGGGTCGAGATCGATTTGCCGAATGATGATGAAAAACTGCTCCCGGGTATGTATGCGCAGGTGAGCTTCGGGCCGGCGCCGGCTGCGGATCCCGTCGTCGTACGCAGATTCGATGGTGGCTGAGCCGCGGGAGCCGCCCGTCGGACGTTCGAGTCGGGTTCTCTGGGCTGCGCCGCAGCGTGCATGTAGTCGTACGTCATGCTTACCCGGTTCCTCACCCGTCGAAATGGAGAAGTTGAATGGCAGTTACGATGAAGCCTCCGATGCGTTTCATCGCATTCATGCTCGCCTCTCTCACGGCAGGGTGCATCAGCGATCCTTGGGACCCGGACGCCACGCTGCAACTTGGACCACCGAATGTAAAACCGGTCAGGCAGGCTTCGAACGGGACATTGCGGCTCGACAATTCTCGCATCGGCCCGATGTATCGAGAGAGATTGACCGTCGACCTGGAAAGCGTCACACGCGTCGCCAGCCTCGACAACGTCGGAATTCTCGAGGCTCAGCAGCAGGTGGAGGCTTCACACGGACAGTTGGAGGCTGCCGCTGCCGCGGTTCTGCCGATGGTCGGGCCCGGGGCCGCGCTGACCCATTTGCAAGGCGTCAACACCGACGCCTTCGGCATAATGAAGGCTGCCCATTTTACCATCCTGAACCCCGCCATTCTGGTCCACTGGGCGGTAAATCCCGGCCAAGTCTATTTCAATGTGGTCGCATCGAAGAAGCGTCTGCTCGCGTCGGGGCAGCAGGAACGTTCCGTCGTCATGCAGACGGTCCAAACCGCTGCCCTGCAATACTACGATCTGGTCTTGGCCCAAGCGCGCGTCGCCGTCTCACGCGAGGCTCTGGCCGAGGCTCAGGAATTATTACGGCTTGCGAACAAACGAGTCGATGCAGGGTTCGGGCTCCCGGTCGACGTGACTCGGAGCAGGGCCACTCTTGCGGGTCGTCAGCAGGATCTGGCAGTCGCTCTGAACGGCTTCTACAAAGCCTCCGTCAAGCTGGGGTCGACACTCTATCTTGACCCCACCGTGACCTTGGTTCCCAAGTCGGGCGCGCTCGTCGCGAAAAGCTTGGTCCGCGATGATCTCGGCATCGAGCAGATGCTGACCATTGCGGTGGAGTGGCGTCCCGATCTCCAGAGCGTAAGGGAGCTTGCCGCCGCAGCCGGTGCCGATACCAGTGCCATCATTTGGGGTGCAGGCATGCCGACACTGGAGGCGGGTTACCAGCCCGGCCGGTTGAAAAGTTGGACCCCGGGCACGACCTATCCGATGAAGGGCCAGGAGATTAACACCACGAGCATCGGGTGGTTATTCAATCCGGCGATTTTCGGCCAGTCCAAGACTGCAGGGGCAAACGAACAGATCGCGGCGCTGGAGGTGAGGCGACTTTTCCAGCAGGTCGGCGACCAGGTCGTCATCTCCGCGCAGGATAGCGCAACCAACGCGAGCCTTTTCCCAATTGCCAAGCAACAGGTGACGGCGGCCGAAGAGGCACTGCGCATAACGCGGGAAAATTTCGAGGTCGGGACGGCGCTGTTCCTCGACCTTCTCCAAGCACAGGATGCGGTGAATCAGGCTCGCCTGAACTACGCAACCGCCATCACCTCCTATAATCAAGCCCAGGTGAATCTTCTGGCGGCGTTGGGGCTGATCGTTCAGCCCGACGTAGCGTTTGCGCCGCCGGATAGGTCCTCGACGAGACCGAAGGTGCGGCCCGTCAATTGACGGTCGTACCTCGCAATTGGGAAGATGACGCTCGCCACGGCAACAAATCCCTGTCGCTCGTGCGATGTGGGTCCCGAGGCGGGATCTGGCGCGGCTTTCCATTTCACGACCGCACCCCAGGACATATATGGGCTTGCTGGAGGGGGCTGATAGAACCCAGACTGCAGCCCGATGACCGGCGATTCCCATCAGGACGAGCGCTTCATGGACCTTGCGCTGGCGCTCGGCCGCCGCGGGCTCGGCAATGCCTGGCCCAATCCTGCCGTCGGTGCCGTAGTGGTCGATCGGGCGGGGGGCGAGCCCGTGATCGTCGGCCGCGGCTGGACCCAGCCGGGCGGCCGGCCCCATGCGGAGGTCGAGGCGTTGGGGCGCGCGGGGGCGCGTAGCCGCGGCGCGACGCTTTATGTGACGCTGGAGCCGTGCTCGCATCACGCCAAGACGCCGCCCTGCGCCGAGGCGATCATCGCCGCCGGGATATCGCGGGTGGTCTCGGCCATCGAGGATCCCAATCCGGAGGTCGCGGGGCAGGGCCATGCGCGGCTCGCCGCCCACGGCATCGCGGTCGAGATGGGCCTGCGCGAGGCGGCGGCGCGGCGCGCCCATGCCGGCCATCTCAGCCGCATCCGCGGCGGCCGTCCTTACGTCACCCTGAAGCTCGCGGTGTCCGCGGACGGCAAGGCGGGGCTTTTCGGCCGCAAGCCGGCGCCGATCACCGGGGAGGCGGCGCGGGCGCGAGCACATCTCATGCGCGGCATGAACGATGCCATCCTGATCGGCATCGGGACCGCGCTCGCCGACGATCCCCGGCTCACCTGCCGGCTGCCCGGCATGGAAGCGCGCTCGCCGGTGCGCATCGTCCTCGACACTGCGTTGCGGCTGCCCGAGACCGCCGCGCTGGTGCGGGCCGCCCGTAACATCCCCCTGTGGGTCGTGGCCGGGCCGGCGGCGGATGAGGCGACCGAGCGGCGCCTGGGCGGCCACGGCATCTCGGTCCTGCGCTGCGATACGGCCGCCGGGCGGATCGACCTCGCCGCGATGCTGCGCCTGCTCGCGGGCCGCGGCATCACCCGGGTGATGGTCGAGGGCGGGCCGACCGTCGCTGCGGCATTCATCGCTGCCGGTCTCGTCGACGAAGTCGCGATCTTCCGCGCGCCGGTCGTCATCGGCGCCGATGGCATCGATGCGCTGGAAGCGATCTCGTTGTCGGCGCTGACGGCATCGCCGGACTTTGCCTCGCGTGGTATCGAGGCTTTGGATGCGGACAGCCTGGAAACCCTGGAAAGAATCCGCGAAGCAATCTGAGAAAGAGCCTGGATGTTCACCGGCATCGTCACCGACATCGGCGAGGTGGTCGCGGTCCATGCCCGCGCCGACAATTTGCGGCGGCTGAAGATCGCCTGCGGCTATGATCGCGCCGGCATCGCGGATGGCGCCTCGATTGCCTGCAACGGCGTGTGCCTTACGGTGGCGGCCGCCGGAGCGGAGGACGAGCGCACCTGGTTTTCCGTCGACGCCGCCGCCGAGACGCTCGCGGTCACCACGGCGGCGCTCTGGCGCCGCGGCACCAGGCTCAACCTGGAGCGCGCGCTCAAGGTGGGGGACGAGCTCGGCGGCCATCTGGTCGCCGGCCATGTCGACGGCATCGCCGCGCTGATCGCGCGGGACGACCTCGAGGACATGGCGCGGCTGGTGTTCCGCGCCCCGGCGCCGCTGTCGCGTTTCATCGCCGCCAAGGGCTCGGTCGCCCTCGACGGCGTATCGCTGACGGTCAACGAGGTCGCCGGCGACGAATTCTCGGTGCTGATCATTCCGCACACCCTCGCCGTGACGACGCTGGGCGCCTCGAGCGCGGGCGATCCCGTCAATCTCGAGGTCGACCTGGTGGCGCGCTATGTCGCACGGCTGACCGGGATGTGAAGGTTGTCCTTGCTTGCAGCGCCATCGCCTTGGTACTGACGGCCCCGCTCTTTTTTCTCGTCCCGAACGGAACCGCATGGTCGAGGCGCGCAGACGCAAGCAGGCAAAGGACGCGCCCGTCCAGGGCGTGCGCATCCTCATCGTCGAATCCGGCTACTACGAGGAGATCGCCGCGACACTGCTGGCTGGCGCCAGGCGCGCGCTCGATGCGGCGAAGGTGCGCTACGATGTCGTCACCGTACCGGGGGCGCTGGAAATCCCGCAGGCCGTCGCGATCGCACTCGGGGCTGCGCGCGGCGCCGAGGCCTATGATGGAGTGATCGCACTCGGCTGCGTCATCCGCGGCGAGACCAGCCATTACGACATCGTGGCCGGAGAGTCCGCGCGCGCATTGTTGGACATCGGCGTCGTGCGCGGCGTGCCGGTCGGCAACGGCATCCTCACTGTCGACACCGAGGCGCAGGCGCGCGCGCGTGCCGGTCTCGACGGCGGCGACAAGGGCGGCGTCGCCGCCGCCGCCGCGCTCGCCCTGGTGCGCCTCAAGCGGGACCGGGCCAGCCCGCGCAAGCGGCGATGAGCCGCGCTCCCGAAAAGGCCGGCCCCCGCAAGGCCAACCGGCGCGGCGCGGCGCGCCTCGCCGCGGTGCAGGCGCTCTACCAGATGGACATGGCGGGCGCCGGCCTCAACGAGATCCTGACGCAGTTCGAGAGCCACTGGCTCGGCCGCGAGGTCGAAGGCGAGCAATACCTGCCGGCCGAGCAGGCGTTCTTCCGCGACATCGTCGCTGGCGTCGTTGAAGCCCAGCGCGCCCTCGATCCGCGCATCGACGAGGCCTTGGCGGCGACCTGGCCGCTCAAGCGCATCGAGGCGATCCTGCGCTCGGTGCTGCGCGCCGGCGCCTGGGAGCTGGAAAAGCGCGCCGACATCCCGGCGCGGGTGATCGTGTCGGAATATGTCGACATCGCCAACGCCTTCGTCGACAAGACCGAGACCGGCATGGTCAACGCCGTGCTCGACCAGCTCGCCCGCAAGCTGCGCGGGGCGGATTTCGGGGGCGGGCAGGGCGGGCCGGGTTGAACCGCGGCGAAGCTGCCGGTCGCGACGATCTGCCGACGTTTCGAACCATATCATGCGCAAAATCAAAGGGATTCGGCCGCTTTCCGTTTCAACTCGCCGGGATAATCTCTACAGTTGCGCCGCCGCGTATCGTGCCGGCAGGAGGCGTTGGCGAAAATGGACGAGGAGTCGGGCGAGGACCGCCTGATCGCGACGTATTTCCGGCCGATTGCGACCCATCCCGGGGCGTTCGGCCTCACCGACGATGCCGCCGCCATTGCGCCGCCGCCGGGATGCGATCTCGTGCTCAAGACCGACGGCGTCATCGGCGGCGTGCACTTCTTCCCCGACGATCCCGCCGATGCGGTGGCGCGCAAGGCGTTGCGCATCAACCTGTCCGATCTCGCCGCCAAGGGCGCAGCGCCGCTCGGCTTCCTGATGTCGATCGGGTTGCCGGCCGGCCTGCCGCCCGACTGGCTCAAGTCCTTTGCGCACGGGTTGCGCGAGGATGCCGCCCATTATCGCTGCCCGCTGCTTGGTGGCGACACCGACCGCAGCCCCGGCGCCATCACGGTCTATATCGCAGCGCTCGGCACCGTGCCCCACGGCACCATGGTGAGGCGCGCCGGCGCCCGCGAGGGCGACCTCGTGGTGGTGTCGGGCACGATCGGGGATGCCGCGCTCGGCCTCGTGCTGCGCCAGGACCCCACGGCCGCGATGCGCTGGAAGCTCGACGACGCCATGCGCGATCATCTGCTGGGGCGCTATCTTTTGCCGCAGCCGCGCAACGCCATCGCGGAGGCGCTGCGCCGCCATGCCAGCGCCGCCCTCGATGTCTCCGACGGCCTTGCCGGCGACCTCGGCAAGCTCTGCCGGGTCTCCGGCGTCGGCGCCGCGGTCGCGGTCGAGCGCGTGCCGCTGTCGGCCGCAGCGCGCCAGGCGCTCGCGGCCGACCCCCATGCGATCGAGACGATCCTCACCGGCGGCGACGATTTCGAGGTGGTGGCCACGGTGCCCGGCGATCACGTCGACGATCTGCGCGCCGAGGCGGCGCAGGCCGGAGTCGCGGTCAGCGAAATCGGCGTGGTGGTGGCGGGAGCGCGGGGCGCGGGGTTCGTCGCCGCCGACGGTGGCGCGCTCGCGTTCAAACGGGCGTCCTACAGCCATTTCTGAGGATCGCGATGGATGGCACGTAAATGGAGCACCCGAATGGCGGCATTGCCGTTGCGGGCGCGCTGCGGTTCGGGGCCGCCCAGATCGTGTAGCCCGCATTGGAGCGAAGCGGAAATGCGGGATTCCGAGGGCGTTGTCCCCGATGTCGCTGCGCTCGATCGGGGCTACCGGGGACGGGAAAGCCGTTTTTGTGAAGAACAACCCCATGCAAAGTAGAACGTGCCATCGGCGCGCAGGAGCCGCGCACAACCGCCGGCAGAGCAGCGGCGGTGTCGAGTTGCAGGAGTTGCCGGCGGGGGAGCTTCATGAGGTCTCCCGAATGCAGATCAGCCGGTCTTGCTTCCGACCGGCGCTCTGGGCGCGCTCGGCGCTTCACAGCCCGAGATCGCTGAGGGAAGGGTGGTTGTCCGGGCGACGGCCGAGCGGCCAATGGTATTTGCGCTCGCTCGGCCTGATGGGAACATCATTGATGCTGGCGATACGAACCTGCATCAGGCCGTGGGCGTCGAATTCCCAGTTCTCATTGCCGTAGCTGCGGAACCAATAGCCGCCATCGTCGTGCCACTCATAGGCGAAGCGCACGGCGATGCGGTGGTCGCGAAACGTCCAGACCTCCTTGATCAGGCGATAGTCGAGCTCGCGGTTCCACTTGCGGGTCAGGAACGCCTCGATGGCCTCGCGGCCCTGCAGGAATTCGGCGCGGTTGCGCCAGCGGCTGTCGGCGGTGTAGGCGAGCGCGACGCGCGCGGGATCGCGCGTGTTCCATGCGTCTTCGGCCAGGCGTGCCTTCTGCGCGGCGGTGTGGGCGGTAAAGGGCGGCAGCGGCGGACGGTCCATGGGATCGGCCCCTCTCGACGGTTCGGAGAAGCCTATGACGGCGCCGGCGAGAAGGGAACGCCGCGGTTGCCATCGCTTGTCCGCACGCCGTCCCGACCCCCTTAAAGGATGGCTGCCGATATGCGCGGGCGGCGCTGGTCGGGCGGCGCCGCTGCGGCTACAAGGGCGTCGGCGCCCCTCACCAAATCGCCGCAGGAAACATGTCCGCGATTGCCGAAACCACCGAACTCGTTGCCGGCGACCGGTTGGCGCGCCGCAATGCCCTGGTGCTGGCGGTCGCCCAAGGGCTCGCCGGCGGCAACAATATCGTCATCGTCAGCACCGCCGGGATCATTGCCGGGGTGTTCGCAGGAGATCGCGGGCTCGCCACGGTTCCCGCCAGCACCCTGATCGCGGGCATGTGGGTGGGCACGCTCCCGGTCGGCTATCTCGCCAAGCGTTATGGACGGCGCACCGCCTATGTCGTCGGCGCCGGCTTCGGGGCGCTGGCCGGGCTCACTCTGGCGCTCGCTGCCTATCTCGCTTCGTTCGGGCTATTGTGCCTGGGGGCGGGCTTCGGCGGGCTCTATGCCGCCGCCCACCAGTCCTACCGCTTCGCCGCCGCCGACACCGCGAGCGACAGGTTCAAGCCGCGGGCGATCTCATGGGTGCTGGCGGGCGGCATGTTCGCGGGCCTGTTCGGCTCCCAGCTCGTGATCGCCACCAAGGACATCTGGCCGCAATACCTGTTCGCGGCGAGCTATCTCGCCCAGGCGGCGGTGGCGGTCGCCGCCGCCGGCGTGCTGTGGCTGTTGCGCGCGCCGCCGCCGGTCGCGAGCGCCGCGCCGGCCGGGGAGGGGCGGCCGCTGGTGGTGCTGTTCCGCCAGCCGCGCCTCATCGTGGCGGTGCTGTGCGGCGTCGCCAGCTATTCCATGATGAACCTGATCATGACCTCGGCGCCGATCGCCATGATCGACTGCAACCATTCCATCACCGACGCCACGCTCGGGCTGCAGTGGCATGTGATGGCGATGTACGGGCCGAGCTTCTTCACGGGAACCCTGATCACCCGGTTCGGGATCGACCGCGTGATCTGGTCCGGCCTCGCCATCATGGCGGCCGCCATGGCCGTGGCGATCACCGGCATCACGGTCTGGCACTTCTGGGGCGCGCTGGTGCTGCTCGGCACGGGCTGGAACTTCGCCTTCATCGGCGCCACCGCGATGGTGACCCAATGCCACCGCCCCAACGAACGCAACAAGGTCCAGGCCGTCAACGACTTCCTGGTGTTCGGCGCGATGGCCGTGGGATCGTTTTCCTCCGGCCAGATCCTCGCCAATTACGGCTGGACCGCGGTGAACGAGGTCGGGCTGCCGATCATCATTACGGCGGGCGGGCTGCTGGCATGGGTGACGCTGTCGCGGCGCGAGGGGGTGGCGGCGCGTGGGTGAGGTTCGGGCGCGGTTGGCGGGCCCGCTTAGGCGTGCAGGGGATTAGACCGTCTTGAATCCGTATTCGCTTCAGCCGCGCCTTCGCGCTCCATACGGGTACGAATCATGTCGTTGATTTGGCGCGTCGAATTAACAATCCGCAGACGGTTCTTGATATCCGAGAGCGGAAACATCGAGAGCAACTGGACGAAGGCGACATTAACGAAGGACGAAGTGGCGGTTTTCACACCCTCAAAGGACAGCGTCACCTTTGCATTAGCGTCTAGTGTTCTGACCCATTTATAGGATTCCCAAGGACCTGCAGATCGGATTTAATGGCGGCATGCGAGACATCGATGCATGCCTGTATGTCAGGCCCAGTGACCGGACGACACTGGAGCGGCTCGTCGCCGATGGCAAGA
>DASYNT010000045.1:0-1752 GCA_036008405.1 Xanthobacteraceae bacterium | reverse complement strand
CACGCCTTCATCAGACGGTTCCTGATGCATTACGGGATTTATCGGCGCTACCCGCTGGGGCGGCTGCCTGCTCTGCGCAATGCATGGCGCACCGCCCGGCCCTGATGCGGCTCGATCGCCCCGGCCCGGCGCGGGGCCCGGCCAATCCGGCTCGGCGCTCGCCGGTCACCCTGATGGGCCGCCGATAGCTCGCTCGAACTTGTTGCTGCGCGGAAAGCCCTTCGGCGCCAGGCGCCCGGCATCGGCGCGGTTGCCGCGCCAGTCCGCCAGCTCCTTCAGCGTCAGCTTGAACAGGCGGCCGGCGGAGTCCGTCCAGGTCAGCCCGGCCTGCGCCCCGAATGCCTTGAGGTCCGAGAGCCCGCCTTCCTTGTAGCGCTGCAGGCGCACGCCGCGGCCGCGCGTCATTTCCGGCACCTGCTCCAGCGGGAACACGAGCATCTTGCGGTTCTCGCCGATAGCGGCCACCAGTTCGCCGTCCGCGACGCTGACGGCGCAGGCCTCGTCGGGCATGGTGACATTGAGGATCTGTTTACCCTTGCGGGTGTTGGCGACGCATTCGTCTTCGGGGACGACGAATCCCCTGCCCTCGCGGCTGGCAACCAGGAATTTGCGCCCGCCGACGAACGGAAACACCGACACCAGGTCGGATTCCTGCTCGACATCGATGAACAGGCGCACCGGCTCGCCATGGCCGCGCCCGCCCGGGAGCTTTCCCGCCTCGATGGTGTAGAAGCGCCCATTGGTGGCGAGGATCAGGCACTTAGATGTCGTCTCCGCCGCGAACGCGAAGCGCAGGCCGTCATCGCCCTTGAAGGTCACACCGGCAAGCTCGGTCACGGTTCCCTTCAGCGCGCGGATCCAGCCTTTTTGCGACACCACCACGGTGATGGGCTCGCGGATCACCATCGCCTCTTCGATCGCGGCCTCGTCATGGGCGGGGGCCTGGGCGAACGTGCTGCGACGCTTGCCGAGCGGCGTCTTCGGCCCGAACGTGGTGCGCACCGCCTTGATCTCGTCGCCGATCTTCTTCCACTGGTCCTTCTCCGACGCCAGCAGGTCCCGCAGCGACTTGCGCTCGCTGCGCAAATCCTTGTCCTCGCCGCGGATCTCCATCTCCTCCAGCTTGCGCAGATTGCGCAGCCGCATGTTGAGGATGGCGTCGGCCTGGACGTCGCTGAGCTTGAAAGCCCGGATCAGCACCGGCTTGGGCTCATCCTCGGTGCGGATGATCTTGATGACGCGATCGAGATTGAGATAGGCGACGAGATAGGCGCCCAGCACCTCGAGCCGTTCCTCGATCTGGCGCAGGCGGTGGTTGGTGCGGCGCAGCAGGACATCGCGGCGGTGGTCGAGCCAGGCGCGCAGCACCTCGGCGAGGCCGAGCACCTTGGGCACTTTGCCCTGCACCAGCACGTTCATGTTGAGCGGAATCCGGCTTTCCAGCTCGGTGAGCTTGAACAGCGATTCCATCATCAGCTCGGCATCGACCGTACGCGCCCGCGGCTCGATGATGAGGCGCAGATCCTCGGCGGATTCGTCGCGGACGTCGGCCACCAGCGGCAGCTTCTTGTCGTTGAGCAGTTCGGCGATCTTCCCGACCAGGCGCGACTTCTGCACCAGCCACGGAATTTCCGTGATGACGACCTGCCAGGTGCCGCGGCCCCCATCCTCCTTGTCCCAGCGTGCCCGCACCCGGAACGAGCCGCGCCCGGTGGTGTAGGCCTCCGCCAGCACGGCGGGCTCGTCGACCAC
>DASYNT010000044.1:0-10001 GCA_036008405.1 Xanthobacteraceae bacterium | reverse complement strand
AGCGACGCCACCAGTTGGGCGCCACCACTGCTCGGCGAATCAATCTCTCTCTGCGGCATGGCGAGCGTGAATCAGCTCGCCGCACTCGGCTCAACTCCTCAGACCCGAGTCACAACGCCGCAGAGGGGTGAGTAATTACGGCTAGCTTCATTTCCGAAAAGCCCCTGATGCAGAGTATTCTGGTCAATCAATATCCTTTCCTTCTGATCGACGAAGGTCAAGACACAAATCGGCATTTGATCGACGCGTTGCTAAGCGCGGAGGCAACGCATCGCACTAAATTTTGCCTTGGACTCTTTGGTGATACCATGCAACGCATCTATAACGATGGAAAGGAACGTATTGAGGCCGAGCTACCGGCCGAATGGCAAAAGCCAGTCAAGAAGTTGAACCATCGATGCCCGAAGCGCGTGGTTCGGCTGATAAATCGAATTCGTCAGGACGTTGATGATCAACAGCAGGAGCCGGTGGCGAATAGCATCGAGGGTTGTGTAAGGCTTTTCGTGTTCCCGGCCGGGACAACGGATAAGCCCGCTATCGAGGCGTCGGCAAGGCATTACATGGCGGAGGCGACGAAAGATGTGAACTGGAAGGACCGCGAGCGCTGCAAGATATTGACCCTCGAACACCACATGGCGGCGAGGCGTATGGGCTTTCAAGGCATATTCGAGCCGCTCTATGAAGTGGACGATTTTCGGACCGGCCTTCTTGACGGTACGCTGCCCGCCACTCGTTTGTTTGGAACAACGATCCTCAAATTAGTTTCTGCACAGGAACGTGGCGATAAATTCGCGGCTGCGAAGGTGGTTCGGGAGTCATCCCCGTTGCTGAGTGATACAGCGCTGAAGGCCGCTGCTGAGCCTCGTATTCAATTGCGGGCCGCGAAGAACGCGGTCGAGAGTTTGATGGCGCTCTGGGACGAAGGGGAGCCAACTTGCGGTGCCATTTTAGAGTGTGTTGCGGCGTCTGGGCTTTTTGTCGTACCCGAAAGTCTAAAGCCGCTCCTCGCGCTTAAGCAGGTGAAGATCGCAGGTGCCGAGGGCAATATTGTAAACGAAATCGATCAATTGCCCGAGCGGATTCGAGCGTTGGAGGCTTTTTTGAATGCACCGTTTTTGGAGGTTCGAGCCTATGCACAGCATGTGTCCGATGCAGCGCCATACGACACCCATCAAGGAGTAAAGGGGAGGGAATTTGAACGCGTAATGGTGCTCATGGACCCGCTTGACACGCGCGGGTTCATGTTTGACTATGAAAAGTTATTCGGAGCCAAACCGCCTTCAGCCGCCGACCAAAAAAATATGCGAGAGGGCAAAGAAACTTCGTTGGATCGAACAAGAAGGCTCTTCTATGTAACATGCAGTCGCGCCCGCCAAAGCTTAGCGATCGTCGCGTATTCGGAAGCACCGGACCTCGTGCGGAGGAGCATGGTTGGAAACGGTTGGTTTGACGAACCCGAAATCATTTTGGCTCTATAGGGTCGACTTGGCGGTCGTTTGTGCGACAGGCCGGCACGAAGCGCACATCCTGTTCGGGTTTGACCAAGCCATGTTGATCGCGCTGAACGCCTTCATAAAGACGGCAGCGGATGATCTGGCGGTCATGCGACAACGATTCGAAGAGGTGGCATCATGACCGAGATCCCCATATCGGCTCGACCTTCGAAAGCTGGCTCGACGAGGCCGGGATTCGCGAGGAGATAACGGCCGCCGCCATCAAGGCCGTCATCGCCCGGCAGCTCGCCGACATGTGCCCGAAACGTCATTGACATGTCTTTCCAAATGACCGTGCTACGCTTGGGGTGCCGCCGGCCGGAGGAACCGCCCCATGCGCCTGCCATTGATACCGCCCGCCGACCTGACTGCCGAGCAACGCTCGCTTTACGACGCGATGCGCAAGGGCATCGCCGGCAATTTCAATGCGTTCAAGGTCGAACGGGAAGACGGGGCGCTGATGGGTCCGTGGAATCCCTGGCTGCATGAGCCGGGGATCGGGAAGGCGATCTGGGACCTGACCCTGGCGATGACTGCCAACGCGACGCTGCCCGACAACATTCGCCAGATCGCGATCCTCGTCGTCGGCGCCCGGTTCGACGCGGCATATGAGATTTATGCGCATATCGCGGTCGCCGAGCGTGAAGGAATGAAGCCCGAGCGCCTTGCGACGCTGGTGGCCGATCTCAAGCCGAATGATCTTACGCCGGATGAGAACGTCGCCTTCGATGTCGCCTACAAGCTCGTTCGGGGTGGTACCTTGCCGGAGCCGCTTTACCGGTTGGCCGTCGCGACGTTCGGGCAGCACGGAACCAATGAACTTATTTATCTCGTTGGCCTTTACTGCCTCGTATCAACGACGCTCAACGGATTTAACGTCCCGGTGCCCGAACGCGAGTGATGACCAAAAGCGATACTATCGTAGCCAGACGCCTCCCTGACGGCACGCTCGTTCAAGTGCTGCCGGACGGGTCGACGCGTCCCTTTCCAGCGGACGGCGCCGATTGGGAAGCGCTCCGCCGCATGACGGACGGTGAAATCAACGCCGCCGCGCTCTCCGATCCCGACAACCGCCACTGACATCCGAGCGTCGGCCAAGCTCAAGCGGACCGGATTGGTTTGATGTTTTCAACAGCCGTTTTTCTTGGGCCCACGACCGCCCGGCAGCCGGGCGAATGGAGGCATCATCGAAAAACAAATCCCCCCTCCCGCCGGGGGCGCCCGCGGCGTGAAGTCGTGTGAAAACGGGCGCCCCGAGCCGCAAGACACCATTCGCGCGCCGCGCCCGCCTATCGTGACGCGCGGTGACTATTCGCGGCGGCGGATTTTTCCGACAGCGCCTTGCGCAGCCAGCGCTCCATCACGTCGGCGATCTGGTCGGAGTTCTTCTCCAGCATCATCATGTGGCCGTTGCCGTGGATGCCCATGGCGCCGAGATTGAGCCAGGTCGGGTGCACGCCGGCCTGCTCCAGGTACTTCACCACGCAGTGCTCGTAGGGCCCGTGAAACGAGGCCTCGCCGGTGACGATGGCGATCGGCAGCTTCTGCAGGTTGGGCAGTTGGCGCGCCGGCGATTTCTGCAGCCAGCATTTGGCGAGGTCCGGCGCGTCCGCCTTGTCCTGCTGCTCGAAGGCGAGCTCGGCGGCGTCGGTTGCCGGCGGCGCGTAGGTGATCGGGATCGCGGTGAGCCCCCAGCTGCGGGTGGGCGCGCCGTCGCGGAACCATTCGGGCGCGCCGAGGAGCTCGAGATCGTGGACCGGCGGCGCCGACGGCTCGACCTGGATCAGCGCCTTGACGAGGTTGGGCCGCTGGTCGACCGCCTCCCAGCCATAGGCGCCGGATTGCGAATGGGTCATCACGATCACCGGCCCGAGCTTGTCGATGAGGGCCGCCAGCGCGTCGCGGTTGAGCGCCTGGATCACGTCCGGCTTCTGCACGAACGGCACCTGGGAGGCGAAGAACTGGTCGAAATCGGGATCGCCGGCCATGCCGGTGCCCGGCCACTGGGTATGCAGGTGCGCCTGCGGCCACAGATTGTATTTCTCCGGTGCGGTGAAGCGCTGCTGCACCGAAAGCACCTGAGGATAGGCCTGCGGCCCCTCGGTGTCGGGCTGATAGGACGAACGCGCGCGTCCGGGCTGCTCGACGATGTAGACCGCATAGCCGCGCCGCAGGAAATGCTGGGTCCAGCCCTCGCGGCCGTCGGTGGTGCCGTTGAAATTGGTGGCGGTCTGCGCCGCCCCCGGCACGATCACCAGCGGGTAGGGCTGGGTGCGCCGGCGCGGCACCTGATACTCCACATAGATCTGGCCGCTCATCACCTGCTTGTCGCCGACCTTGGAGTATTTGCCGCCGACGAAGAAATAGCCCTGCTTGGCGATGGCGAGCGGCTCCTGCGCCTGGGCCGCCGAACCAGAGAGCGCCGCGGCGAGCGCGGCCGTGATGGCGAGCGTGCGGATCATGACGTCCTCCCGGTGGGCGCGCGCCCTGCTTGGGGGCGCACGACGATTGGTTGCGGGCGCAGTGTAGCCGACCCGCGGGGCGGAGGACATGGCCACGACGGACGCGGCGTGGACGGACATGGCTTCGACGGACGGAGGCTTCGACGGACGGAGGCTTTGACGGACGGAGGCTTGGCGAAAGCGTGCCTCGGTGCACGCGGGCAGCCTATCCCTTCGGGCCCCTGTGCTGGTCGATGCTGTGCTTGACGAACCCGATCACCAGCGTCGCGATGGCGCCGGATGCGAGCCCGGTCAGCGCCTGGATCATGAATACATCGGCGGGCCTCGGTTCGTTCAACGTGCCGGAGCCGGTGACCATCGTCACCGCCAGGGTCTGCAGGAAGGCGCCGCTCAGGAATCCGCCGCCGAGGCCGGTGAGGGTGTGGCCGACGGCGCCGAAGGCGTGCTCGTGGGCGGCGGCGGCCGCGATGTGGCCGCCGACGAGGCCGGCGATGATTTGAACCACGAGGCTGGTCAGGTTCCAGGTCATCGGCGCCGCCCCCGGCGGCCGGGGTCGGCGCGCAAGGCGCGTGGCGCCGGCGGGCATTGTTCTTTGCCCGCGAGCATTATTTTTTCGCCTGCGGGAAATATTTCTGCAGATATTTCGGGTCGGGCGCCGCCTGGCCCTTCTGGATCGGCATCAGATAGCCTTCGGAATCGGTGAGATACAATTCGCCGCCGATCGTCACCCAGTGATTGTCCTCGGTGCAATTGTATTCCTCGTAGATCGGGTGATGCTCGCGGCGATAGAACCGCGACACCGTCCACGGCCGCGTCAGCGCGTGGTCGTAGGTGGTGATCTCGTTGCGCAGGATGTCCGGATCGGCCTTGTCGAGATAGAGCTTCTCCTTGACCACCGTTTCATTGTCGCTGGCCAGCGGAATGCCGACCGAATCGAACAGCCGCGGCCCGCGCATGTGGCGGGTCTCGATTTCGAGGGTGTCGTAGGTGCCGTCATTGTCGGTGTCGAGCCATTTGCCGACGGAATAACCGACGAAGGCTGGATCGGGCTCGGCCGGGAAGTCGCGCCCGTCGGTGTAGATGCGCCGGATCGGGCTCATGGACTCCACCAGCATGTAGGTGACCTTCGGCTTGATCACGATTTCCATGGGCTCGTACATGATCATGAGCCGCGGCATGCCGACCGGGCCGCAGGTGCCCTTGATGTCGAACTGGATGCCGGCCTTTCCCTTGGCGAGGTTCGCCTCCAATACGGCCTGGTATTCGGGCGTCAGCGGCGCCTGCTGCCCGAGGCCCGGGGGCTTGCTGGGGTCCCAGGAGCCGACCGGGCTGCCGCGGTTCCACAGGCCCTCCCAGTCCGGATACTTCTTCGCCTCCTCCGCCGCGGCGACGGCGCTCGACACCAGCACCGCGGCGAGCGCAATCGCGCCGAGCACGCTGCGGCCGGAACAGAAGCGAAACTCCATTGCAGTTCTCCCTCATGTGGACCGGCATTCCGCCGGCGTCGTTGGCGCGAGCTTAATTGACACACACTGCGCTGTCATCGCCCGGCTCGACCGCGGCTCGACCGGGCGATCCAGTAACCATCGGACCGCGATCCGGGCACGGCCGCGTTTCACTCGCGGCACAGGGGCTACTGGATTGCCCGGTCGAGCCGGGCAATGACAGTGACGGCAATGACAGTGACGGGGTCGGCGCGCCCGCATATGCACAAGTCGGGCTCACGCCATCCGGTTCGACAGCGTGCCGATGTGCTCGATCCACAGCCGCACCACGTCGCCGGGCTTGAGGAATTCCTGGCGCGCCGCGCCGACGCCGGACGGGGTACCGGTCAGGATCACGTCGCCGGGATTGAGGGTGATGCGGGAGCTGAGATGGGCGATCTGCTCGGCGATGGTGAAGATCATCCGGGCGGTGTTGGAATCCTGCTTGACGACATCGTTGACCCACAGCTTCAAGCCGAGCTTCTGGGGATCGGGAATGTCGCCGGCCGGCACGATCCACGGCCCGAGCGGGCAGGAGCCGTCGAAATTCTTGTGGGCGACCCAGTCGAACTTGAACGGCGAGGCGTCCGGGACGTGGGGCCGCCGGCCCATGTCGCGGGCGGAGAGGTCGTTGGCGATGGTGTAGCCGGCGACATGGTCCAAGGCCCGCTCCAGGGCGACGTTCTTGGCGCTGCGGCCGATCACGGCGGCGAGCTCGATCTCCCAGTCCATGGTCTTCGACAGCGCGGATATCGGGATGGCATCGCCGGGGCCCGCGAGCGTGCTGCGCCCGGACTTGATGAAGTGCCACGGCTTGAGGCCCAGCGTATGCGGGTCGGGCTCGGGCGGCCGGTTGTGCAGCCGGCCCATCTCGGCGGCGTGGTCGGCATAATTCGCCCCCGCGCAATAGATCGCCGACGGCCACCACACCGGCGCCAGCAGCCGCGTGGCGGCGAGCTTCTGGCCCGCGCCCGGTGCGGGGGCGGCATTGCCGAGGCGGTCGCGCGCCGCGGCCCAGTCGTCGAGAATGCCGAGCACCGTCGCGTCGCCCGCATGCCCGGTGACGCGGCCCGCGTCGAACACCTCGTCCCCGATCACGATGCCCGCGCGCGGCCCCGCGGCCGAGGCATAGGTCACCAGCCGATAGCCCGCCATGTCGCCTCCCTTTCGTGCCCGGCACCAAACCGGTTCGCGGCGCGCTTGGCAAGAACCGGGGGACCGTGCAGGCACGATCGCCGGCGGCGCGCCTTGCGCAATCGGATGGTTGCTGCTGCCGATTTCGGATATAAAAGCTCGATTCAACACAACAGGCCGGGTACACGGTCCGGGAGGGAACGCTTCTCATGGTTGAGAAACTCGTCGGCAAGGCGTCCGAGTTCAAGGACGGCGACCGCCGCATCGTGTTCGTCGGCGATAACGAGATCGGCGTCTTCCGGGAACACGGAACATTCTATGCCTACAGCAATTACTGCCTGCACCAGGGCGGGCCGGCCTGCGAGGGACTGACCATCGCCAAGGTCGAAGAGCGGCTGATGCCCGACAAGACCTCCAAGGGGCTGTACTTCTCCGACACCGAACTGCATTTCGTGTGTCCGTGGCACGGCTACGAATACGACATCAAGACCGGGGAGTGCGTCTCCGACCGCAAGCTCAAGCTGCGCAAATACGAGGTGATCCAGAAGGGGGACGAGATTTATGTCCGCGCCTAAGCCCGCGGCCACCAAGGTTGCACCCAAGCGGACCATGAAGCCTGCGGCCGAGGCGCCGGCAAAGGTCCCCGCAAAGCCCGCCGGTCGCACCAAAGCGGCGCGCGCCAGGCCGGTCGCAGCCGCCGCCGCGAGCGCCGACGACGCGCCTGCGCAGGAGGCCTGCGAAGCCGCCACGCGGCTCGCCCGCGACATCGACCGCGCCCTCGATGCCGGCCGCGCCGACTTCCTGAGCGAGGAAGCGCTGCAGGCTCTGATGGCGGCGGTCTGCCGGAGCTATTCGGCCCGGATCGAAGCCGGCGGCAATTTCCCCCCGCTGGCGAGCCGCAGCCGCGTGACCTCGACCGACGTCATGGTAACGGCGAGCGGACTGCTGAAATCGGCCAACCTCGCCGTTTTCGAACTCGGAATGTGGCAAAGCTGGACCGGCCGCTGACCGGTATTCGGCACCCGTCTTTTGGAGGCACGCCATGGAACTCATGTCCGATCGCGGCCGGCGCATCACGGTAGACGAGCTCAACACCTCGCGGCTCCTCGCCCACGCCCGCCAGCAGGCGAACAAGCGCAAGTTCGACGACATCTTGATCGTCGACGTCGACGCCCATCATTACGAGAACGAATCCATGATGGACATCCTGCCCTTCATGGAAAACGACGTGCTGCGCCACCTGTCCATGACGCAGGGCATGAAGGGCGGCCGCGGCACGCTGATCCCCCAGCAGATCGGCTATCAGGACATCGGCGGCCGCGTCACCCGCTACACCATGCGCTCATCGGAGAAGACCGAGCCCGGCAGCCATCGCGACATCCAGTTGGGCAATCGCTGGATGGACGCCATGGGCGTCGACTATTCCTGCCTGTTCCCCACCGGCATGCTCAATATCGGCCTGCATCCTCAGAAGGAGATGGAGGCCGATCTGTGCTGGGCCTACAACCGCTGGGTCACCGAGAAGGTGCTGCCGGAATCCGGCGGCCGCATGTATTCCATGCTCACGCTGCCGCTGTCGGATCCCGACCAGGCGCTGCGCCATGTCGAGACCTTCGGCCATCGCAAGGACGTCGGCGGCTTCATGATCACCACCGTGCGCACGCTGCCGGTGCACGACAACGCCTACATGAAGATCTACCGCGCCATCGAGGAGCGCGGCCTGGTGCTGTCGTTCCATTCGGCATTCAACTGGAACGAAAATGTGTTCCGCGGCTGCAACCGCTTCATCGCGGTGCACGCGCTCGGCTTCTCGTTCTACAACATACTCCACTGCACCAATTGGGTGGTGAACGGCCTGGGCGAGCGCTTCCCCAAGCTGCCGGTGATCTGGATCGAGTCCGGCCTCGCCTGGGTGCCGTTCCTGATGCAGCGGCTCGACCACGAATACATGATGCGGCCGTCGGAGTGCCCGCTGCTCAAAAAGAAGCCGAGCGAATACATGCGCGACATGTATTATTCCTCGCAGCCGATGGAGATCCAGGACCACGCCGCACTCGAGCAGACCTTCCGCATGATGGATGCGGAGAACCATCTGCTCTATGCTTCCGATTATCCGCACTGGGACTTCGACCTGCCGTCGACCATCTTCGACCTGCCCTTCGTCTCCGAGAAGGGCAAGCACAACATCCTCGGCGGCACCGCGGCGCGCCTGTTCAAGCTCAAGCCGCGCAACGAGAAGCAGAAAGAGAACCTGATCAGGTTCGGCAACCTCACCGCGGCGTAGACCCACATCATCGCGGGGCTCGAGCGGGCGGGCCTGCGCATCCAGGAACTGGTCGCCCAACTCTACAGGACGCCGCCGGAACTGACCGAGCGGCGGGCGGAGAAGTCGCGGAGCGGAATGCTCGATCGTTGGCGGACACTCCTCGAGGGAGGCGGATCTCCGTCGTGGAAATGGGGTCGTGCCTCCCTCTCAATGGGACATGCTCCCGGTCATCTGGCGCATCACGGCGACCGCGGCGGCGCCCTTGAGGGCACGGCGCCACAGGTCCTTCGCCATCTTGTCGTGGAGCGCCAGGGCCTCGGGCGCCGAGGTGATCATGGCGACGCCGACGCGGATATTGGGCTCCTCGCCGAGCCGGAACGGCGACAGCGCCAGCACCTGGCGGTCGGGCTGGCGAAAGATCTGGAAGCTGGCGTGGGGCAGGGTGTCGGGCACGATGCCGATCTGGACGCCGATCGGCTCGTCCTCCATCAACGCGACGAAGTGCTCCGCCTCGGCGCGGGCGAGCGCCCGGCGCTCGCGCCGCACCTTGTCGGGGAGGTCGAGCCGCCCGACCAGCCCGTTGCGCAGGAAGTGCTGCATTTCCGCCGCCGAGATCAGGTTGACGATGCCGGGCTGGCGGCGCCGATAGGTCTCCTTGCGCTGGCGCAGCACCGCCATCACCTCGTCGACCTGGGCCAGCGCCCGCTTGCGGCCTTCCGCGGCGTCGGGAATGCTTTCGCGCAGGATTTCCGCGAGCGAGCCGTCGAAGCGGTCCGACGCCAGCAGATAGGAGATCGGCCCCGCCAGCACGATGATGTGCTCGGCGGTCTCCTCGATCTGGCGCATGCGCTCGAAATAGGCGACCGCCGAGCCGATATATTCCACCCCGACGCCGAGCAATGTGGGCACCGAGACGCCGAGCAGCTCGGCGAGCTTCTCCAGCGTTTCGATCTTCGCCAGCTCGCCCTTCTCGAAGCGGTAGAGCGCGGTGCGCGAAATATCGAGCCGGCTCGCGATCTCGTCGGCGCTGAGCCCGGAGCCGAGACGGAACGCCTTGAGGCGGTTGCCGATATCGTCGAAGCGGAGGGCCATGGGTCAGGCTGCGGTAGCCGCAGAGTGTGCCGGATGCGGCACCTCTCCCCGCGTGCGGGGAGAGGTCGGC
>DASYNT010000043.1:0-2997 GCA_036008405.1 Xanthobacteraceae bacterium | reverse complement strand
CGGCTGGTTCTGCCCCTGCCACGGCTCGCAATACGACAGTTCGGGGCGCATCCGCCAGGGACCGGCGCCGGCCAATCTCTACTTGCCTCCCTATGCCTTCCTCTCCGATTCCAAGATCCGGATCGGCTGACGAGCGCAGCTTCGAGAGACATCATGAACGGACCCGCCAGCACCAAGTCGTCCACCCCGCCGGCCTGGCCGTACCGTCTGCGGCGCGCCGACGGCAGCGCCTATGAGCAGCCGGCCCTCGAGCCGAAGCATCCGGTGCTGCAGTGGCTGGAGGCGCGGCTCCCCATTCTCGGTCTGGGCTACAGCGCCGCGGTCTCCTATCCGACCCCGCGCAACCTGAACTACTGGTGGACCTTCGGTTCCATCCTCATCTTCATGTTGATGGCTCAGATCGTGACCGGGGTGATCCTGGCCATGCATTATACGGCCAATGTCGACCTCGCCTTCAATTCCGTCGAGCACATCATGCGCGACGTGAATTACGGCTGGCTGCTGCGCTACCTGCATTCCAACGGCGCCTCGATGTTCTTCCTCGCCGTCTATATCCACATGTTCCGCGGCATGTATTACGGCTCCTACAAGTCGCCGCGCGAGGTGCTGTGGATCCTCGGCGTGATCATCTATCTCGTGATGATGGCGACCGGCTTCATGGGCTATGTGCTGCCCTGGGGCCAGATGAGCTACTGGGCGGCGACCGTCATCACCAACCTGTTCTCGGCCATTCCGGTGGTCGGCGAACCCATCGTGACGTGGCTGTGGGGCGGTTTCTCGGTCGGCAATCCCACCCTGAACCGGTTCTACTCGCTGCACTACCTGCTGCCGTTCGTCATCCTCGGCGTCGTCGCGCTGCATATCTGGGCGCTCCACGTGGTCGGGCAGAACAATCCCGCCGGCATCGACCCCCAGGAAGAGAAGGACACCGTGGCCTTCACGCCCTATGCCACTCTCAAGGACGTCTTCGCGCTGGCGGTGTTCTGCATCGTCTTTGCGTGGTTCGTATTGGAGATTCCGAATTATCTCGGCCACGCCGACAATTACATTCCCGCCAATCCCGCGGTGACGCCCTCGCATATCGTGCCGGAATGGTATTATCTGCCGTTCTATGCGATCCTGCGCTCGATCCCCAACAAGCTGCTCGGCGTGACGGCTCTGTTCGGCTCGATCGCCATTCTCGCCTTCCTGCCGTGGCTCGATACCTCGCGGGTGCGCTCGGCGACCTATCGGCCGCTGTACCGTCAGTTCTTCTGGATCTTCGTCATCGTATGCGTCGGCCTCGGCTGGCTCGGGTCGAAGCCCGCGGAGGGCGGCTACGTGATCGCAGCCCGGGTGCTGACCGCGTGGTACTTTCTCCATTTCGTACTGGTGCTGCCGCTGCTCGGCCTGTTCGAGAAGCCCCACCCGGTGCCGAACTCGATATCGCAGGCCGTACTCGGGAACAAGAAAGCGATCGCCGGCCTCGCCGTGTTCCTCGCCGGCGCCGCGCTGTGCCTCGGGTCGCCGTCGCCGGCATCGGCGCAGGAATTCGAGCAGCTGCAGCCGCCGCGCAACGCGTGGTCGTTCCATGGCATGTTCGGACGCTACGATCCCGGTCAGCTCCAGCGCGGCTTCAAGATCTATCGCGAAGTCTGTTCGGTGTGCCATGGCCTCAAGCTGGTGGCGTTCCGAACGCTCGGCCAGGAGGGCGGTCCGGAATTCACCGAGGCCGAGGTCGAGGCGATCGCCGCCCAATACAGGATCAAGGACGGCCCGAACGATCAGGGCGAAATGTTCGAGCGCCCCGGCCGGCCCGCCGATTACTTCCCGCCGCCGTTCCCCAACGAGCAGACGGCACGCCTCGCCAACAACGGCGCGCTGCCGCCGGACATGTCGGTGCTCGCCAAGGCGCGCCAGTACGAACGCGGCTTTCCGTGGTTCATCTTCGATATCTTCACCCAGTATCAGGAGCTCGGTGTCGACTACATCGTCGCCGTCCTGAAGGGATACGCGCCCGCGCCGGCCGGCGTGACGATTGCGCCGGGCATGCAATACAACACGTATTTCCCGGGCCACGGGATTGCCATGCCGCCGCCGCTCAGCGACGGCGTCGTGAGCTACACCGACGGCGCGCCGGAAACGTTGGACCAGTACACCAAGGACATCGCCGCATTCCTGATGTGGGCGGCCGAGCCGACGCTCGACGCGCGCAAGCGCATCGGCTTTCAGGTGCTCCTCTATCTCCTGATCCTGTCGGGATTGCTGTACTTCACCAAGAAGAAGGTCTGGCGCGACGTCCATGCGCCCGGCGAGGCCGCCCACGGACAGGAACCCGAGGCGACTTCGCCCTAACGTCATGCGAGCCGCACCATGACCGCGTCCGTGCTCGGCATTGTCGGCGGGTCCGGCATCTACGACCTCCCCGGCCTCGCCAACATCGCCGAGCGGCGCGTCGCTAGTCCGTGGGGCGAGCCGTCGGCGCCGCTGCGCACCGGCGACATCGATGGCCTGCCGGTGGTGTTCCTGCCGCGCCACGACAGGAACCATCGCCTGTCGCCCTCCGACATCAACTACCGCGCCAATATCGACGTGCTCAAGCGCGCCGGCGTCACCGATCTCGTCTCGCTGTCCGCCTGCGGGTCGTTCAAAGAGGAGCTGCCGCCCGGCACCTTCGTATTGGTCGACCAGTTCATCGACCGCACCTACGGCCGTGCGAGCTCGTTCTTCGGCAGTGGCTGCGTCGCCCATGTCTCGATGGCCCATCCGGTGTCACCGCGCCTGTGCATCCACCTTGCCGCCGCGGCGGAGGCCGAGGGCATCGCGGTCGCCCGGGGCGGCACCTATGTCTGCATGGAAGGGCCGCAGTTCTCGACGCTGGCCGAAAGCCTCACCTACAAGCAGCTCGGCTATTCCGTGATCGGGATGACCAACATGCCCGAGGCGAAGCTGGCCCGCGAGGCGGAAATCTGCTACGCCACGGTGGCCATGGTCACCGATTTCGACTGCTGGCACCCC
>DASYNT010000042.1:0-11905 GCA_036008405.1 Xanthobacteraceae bacterium | reverse complement strand
GTAGCGAGGGTGACGCGGTCGCGGCGCAGCTGCAGGAATTCCTTGAGCAGCATGGCGCCGGTGCGCCGCCAGAACCCGAAACCGGCCATCCTCGGTGTGCTCATCGCATCGCGCTCACCGGACCACGCTCGTCGGACCACGCTCGTCGGGCCCGCGCTCATTGGAAGTTGTCCCGGCCGCGGCCCATCTGTTCGATGAAGACGTCCTCCAGCGACGGCGCGGCGTGCTGCCAGGCGAGCGCGGGATCTTCGCGCCACGGCGCGATCGCCGCTTCGAGTTTTGCCGCGTCCCGGCCGGAGACGTGCAGGCTCGCCCCGAACGGCGCCACCATGACGATGCCGTCGCGATGGCGCAACTCGTCCCCGAGCCCCGCCAATCCGGAGCCGGTCACGACGTAGGTGGAAAGGTGGGAATTGCCCACGACCTCCTGGACGGTGCCTTGCGCCAGCAATTCGCCGTAGGCGATGTAGGCGATCTCGTGACAGCGCTCGGCCTCGTCCATGTAGTGGGTCGAAACCAGCACGGTGAGGCCGTCGGCGGCGAGCGCGTGGATCTCGTCCCAGAACTCGCGGCGCGCCTTGGGGTCGACGCCCGCGGTCGGCTCGTCGAGCAGCAGCAGCTGGGGATCGGGCAGCGTGCAGGCGCCGAGCGCGAGGCGCTGCTTCCAGCCGCCCGACAGCGATCCGGCGATCTGCTCCTCGCGTCCGGTCAGGCCGAGCCGCGCAACGGCGGCGCGCGCTGCGCCGCGCGGGTCCCTGATGCCGTAGATGCGGGCGATGAATTCCAGGTTCTCGCGCACCGACAGGTCTTGGTAGAGGCTGAAGCGCTGGGTCATGTAGCCGACCCGGCTCTTGATCTGATCGGACTGGGTGAGGATGTCGTAGCCGAGGCAGGTGCCGCGGCCGGAATCCGGCGTAAGCAGCCCGCACAGCATCCGGATCGTGGTGGTCTTGCCGGAGCCGTTGGGGCCGAGAAAGCCGTAGATCAGGCCGCGCCGCACCTTCATGGTGAGGTTGCGCACCACCACCTTGCCGGCGAAGGACTTGGTGAGGCCTTCGACCTCGATCGCGATGTCGTCGGAAGATGCGACACCGGCCGTCGCGACATGGGCGGGCGGAAACCTGTCGGTTGCGATCTTGTCGGTCGCGATCTCGTCGGTTGCGCCCCCGACTGTCGCGGTCGCGGTTACCGGGAGGTCGCCGGCGGTCACTGCCTGGCGTCCCTCTCCGGCTGGGGCTGGCCCAGGGAGACGTCGATCGGCTGCCCGACGCGCAGCGCCTCAGGCCGGTTCGGCAGCGCCTCGATGAGAAACACGAGCTTCGAGCGCTCCTCGCGGCTGTAGATCACCGGCGGCGTGAACTCGGAGGCGCTAGCGATGAAGCTGATGCGGGCGGTGATATCGGCTGCGCAGCCGTCGCAATGGACGGTGACGATATCGCCGTAAGCGAGCCGCGGCAGCGCCGCTTCCGGCACGTAGAAGCGAACCTTGAGATTGCCGGGCGGCAGCAGGGCGACAATGGGCCGGCCGGCCGGCACCAGCTCGCCGGGACGGTAATAAACCTGCTGCACGGTGCCGCCGACGGGGCTCGCCATGTTGCGGCGGGCGAGCCGGGTCTTGGCGGAGTTGAGCCTGGCCTGGGACGTGCGCAGCGCCGATTCCGCGTCCTCGACGGTCTTCTCGGTGCCGGCAGCGGATTTGAAAAGCTTCATCGCGCGGTCATAGGCTTGCTGGGCGTTCTTCACGAAGGCCTCATTGAGCATCACGTCGGCCTGCTGCAGGTCGACATCGACGGTGAACAGCGGCGCGCCGGCCTCGACCTTGTCGCCCTCGCGGCCGCTCAGGGTCTCGACGCGGCCGACTTCGTCGGGACCGACGAAGATGAGGTTGGCCTCGATCCAGCCCTGGTAGGTCGGCGCCGGCGGATCGGAGCAGCCGGGCAGCCCGGCGACCAGCGCCACCACGAGGCAAACCGCGAAGGCGCGCGCCGACGTCGTCATGGCGCCTCTCCGGTGCCGAAGATCAGGTCGAGATGCGCCCGCATCAGCGCGGCGACGTCGAGCGTCGCGAAGCGGTCGAACAGTCCGCTCCAAACCACCGCCATCAGGCCGGGAGCGATGACGAGCTGGGGAAACCGCACCAGCGCATCGTTGCGCAATTCGCCGCGCCGATGGGCCGCATCGAGCAGCGCTCGCATCGCCACCATGGCGCGGGCGACCACATGGCGATAGTGGAACTCGGCGAGCTGCGGGAACCGCGGCCCCTCCGTCATGACGAGGCGGATGAGCTGGCGACGCTCGGTGCCGTAGATCTCGCGCACGAACAGGTCGAGCAGCCGCTCCAGCACCAGGCGGATCGGCAGGTCCGCGGGCGGCGCCGCCTCGATGTTGGCGATGAACGGGACCAGCATGGTCGTCACCAGCTCCTGGAACAGCGTTTCCTTGTCGCGGAAATGCAGGTAGATGGTGCCCTTGCCGACGCCGGCGCGCTGCGCCACGTCTTCCAGCCGCGCCGCCGCGTAGCCGCGTGCGGAAAACTCCTCGAGCGCCGCCGCCAGGATCGCATCGCGGCGCAACGCGGACTTGTCGGCGCGGGTGGCCTTGCCGCGCGGAGCGGCCTTGCGGGCGGCGGGGCTATCCAGCGATGAACCCGAGCCGGCGGAGCGTCCTTCCCTGCTCGCACTGACCGGTTTCGCCTTCGCCATTGCGCCTCTCCGGTCCGCCTGCGCGCGCGGCCCATGCCAACTCACATCGATCGCTTGGGCTGCGCGCTGTGGTCCAATCCTGACTGACTGGTCAGTCGTAGAATACAATATCCGCCATTTGCTTGCAATCTGACTGACCAGCCAGTCAATCGATTGTGATTGGGACCCCCGAGTAGAGAAACCGGAGACGTCCGTCTCGTGGGACACTGGCGAGCCGGTAGGCTCGATGAGCGTGCCGACATCCGCCCCACCGCCCGTCCGCCATCGATCGTTGCATCCAGGCTTGTAACGCGTTACAGTAAGGCATTGCGACCCACTGGGGATATCGTAGGTGCCCGCACCGGCTGAACGAATGAGGATGATGCGCAAGCGGCGGCGCAGACGGGGACTGCGTGAATTGCGCCTTGTGGTCCCGGACCCTCGGTTGGCGTCCGTCCGATTGCGCATAGCGGCTGAGGTCGCCCGTCTCGATCACAGCGGGGAGGACGAAGCATTGAACTGGATCGAAGCGGTTTCGGAATTCGACACCACCGATCCAAACGGACGATGAAACGTGGCGATGTGGTAATCGTCGCAGCTGCGGGCGACTACGGAAAACCCCGGCCGGCGGTCATTGTCCAGACCGACGCATTTCCCGAAACGCACGCCTCGGTCGTGATTTGCCAGATGACAACCGAAATGGTCGATGCCCCGGATTTTCGTGTCACGATCGATCCGAGTGAGGGAAACGGTTTGCGCGAGCGTTCCCAGGTAATGGCCGACAAACCGGTCACCGTTCGGCGGGGACGGATCCGACAATTCATCGGTCGCCTCAACGAAGGTGACGTCGGACGCCTAAATATCGCCTTGGCCTTCGTCATGGGGCTCGCGGACTGATTGTGGTGTGGCGATTCCTACGGTGATCGAGTCTACCGGCGAAAGGGCGTCTCGCTGCCAAAGGGAGAAACATCGCTCCAAATGGCCGGATCGCTAACCGCACGCAAGGCGGCATTGGCGACCTCGGCCGGTTCCTCGCGGTCGTAACGAAACCAGGAGTCTGTTCCGGCGCCGTGTCTTGGCTTTATCCGTTTTCGATAATTCGGATGGCGATCCCACGCTCTGGCCTTTCCTGCCTGAACGTGGCCTGTTGGGTGGTCGATTCCGCTTGGCAAACAGCGAGCGATTTCAATGATAAAACCTCCTCCTCCCCGTAGGTCGAACTGGAAAGTCATGAGATCGTAGAAGTCTGGCCTTCGACGTCTGTAATGCGGGAACGATCCGGAAAACCCATCGCGTTTCAGACTGGGCATGAGAATGGTCCTGAGTGCCTCAAGCATCTGACTTTGATCGGCCATGTGTTACCCCCAAAGCGAGTACACCGGACGAGCGCAGCGACATCCGGAATCGCACCCCGCATTTCCGCTGCGCTCCAATGCGGGCTACAAGCGACACGCCCGCGACCACACCCCCTCACGCCCGCTCGATCTCCGCCTTGAGCGCCTTCAGCGCGTCCGGCGTGTCGACATCGACCAGCGCCCCGCGCCCGGCGACTGCTACTTCGGCGACCGCTTCGGGATAGCTCGCGATCAGGTGCCTGGCGCCGACATCGCCGCCGAGTTCCGCCAGCTCGGGGAAGAAGCGGCGCGACCACACCACCGGGTTGCCGCGCTTGCCGTCCATGGTCGGCACCACCGCCAGCGCACCCTTTTCGGGATCGAAGGCGGCGAGCAGGCGGTCGATCAGCGTGGCGTCGACCTGGGGCATGTCGCCGAGGCAGACGATGGCGCCGTCGGCGTCCGCGGGCACCGCGGCGATACCGGCCTTCACCGAGGTCGACATTCCCTCGGCATAATCGGGGTTGTGCACGAACGTCACGTCGAGGCCGGCCAGCGCCGCCTCGACCCGCTCGCGCTGATGCCCGGTGACCACGATCACCGGCCGCGCGCGGGAGGCCAGCGCCTGCTCCGCCGCGATGCGCACCAGCGGCAGGCCGGCGATCTCGGCGAGCAGCTTGTTGGAACCGCCCATACGGGTCGAGCGGCCGGCGGCGAGCACAAGGGCGGCGAGGCTGCGCCCGGGCTTCTCCACCACGGCGCGCGGCTGCGGGCGCGTCACGATCTCCATCAGCAGGCCGCCGACGCCCATGGCGGTGAGGTCGCCGCGACGCACCGGCAGGCCGCACAGCAACCGCACCAGCACCCAGTCGAAGCCGTTTTCCTTGGGGCTGCGCGCACAGCCTGGCGCGCCGATCACCGGGCGGCCGCGCGCGGAGGCGACCAGCAGCAGGTTGCCGGGATCGACCGGCATGCCGAAATGCTCGATGGCGCCGCCGACGGCTTCGACCGCGGCCGGGATGACGTCGCGCCGGTCGGCAATGGCGGAGGCGCCGAACACGATCACCAGTTCGGCCCCCGCCGAGAGAATCTCGTCGAGCGCGTGGGCGAGCGGCGCGGTCTCGTGCGCGACCCGCCGCTCGGCGACGATCGCGGCGCCCGCGCGGGCCAGCCGGTCCGCCGTGATCCGCAGCGTCTTCTCGATTACTTTGTCGGCGAGGCCGGGCAGGACCGTCGAGATGACGCCGACCTTGCGGATGCGATAGGGCGCGACGCGCACCAGCGGCGCAGCGTCGCGCGCCACCGCGAGCGCGCGGTCGCGCCCGGCACGGGCGACCGCGAACGGAATGATCTTCACGGTCGCGATCATCGTGCCGGCGACCACGGGGGCGAAGGCCGCCACCGTCGCCAGCGTGATGTCGGGGTCGGCCTCGTTGAAGCGGTCGACGCCGGTGGTGTCGACCACGGCGATGCCGGCGCCCTCCGCGAACAGATTGGTCCGCCCGGTGAAAGCGCGGTCGACCCGCACTCCGGCACCGGCCACCGCCGCCGCGAGCTCCGCGGCCGCCACGTCTTCCGCCACGTCGCCGGGCTCCAGTCGCGCCACCGTGATCGCGCCGACGCCGGCGGCGTTCAGCGCCGCGATCTCGGCGTCACCCACCATGGCGCCCTTGCGGAGAACCAATCCGGCCTTGCGGACCGAGTGAACGACGATGCCGCCTTTCGCCTCGGCGGGGGTCACCGCTCCGAATTTCATTTCGCCTGCTCCGCCGCAAGCCGCAGCGACGCCGTGATCTCCGCCATGATCGAAACTGCAATTTCGGGCGGCGACACTGCCCCGATCGCGAGCCCGATGGGCGCGTGAATGCGCGCCAGCGCCGCATCGGTCACGCCCTGCGCCTTGAGCCGGTCGAGCCGCCGCGCATGAGTCTTCTTGGAGCCGAGGGCGCCGATGTAGAAGCAGTCCCGCCCCAGCGCATGGAGCAGCGCGGGGTCGTCGATCTTGGGATCGTGGGTGAGCGCGACGAAGGCGGTGTAACGGTCGACGCCGAGCGGCGGCAGCGCCACGTCGGGCCACGCCGCGATCACCTCGACGTCGGGAAACCGCTCGGGGCTCGCAAATGCCGTGCGCGGATCGACGATCGTCACGTCGTAGCCGAGCATCCGCGCCAGCGGCGCCAGCGCCTGGCTGATGTGCACCGCGCCGGTGATGACGAGACGTGCCGGCGGCACATACACGGTGAGGAACACGCGGCCCTGGGCAGTCTCCTCCATGCCGCTCTTGCCGCTGCGCAGGCGCGCCTCCAGCACGTCGCGCAGGGGATCGTCCACCACAGCGGCGGCGGCGACGAAGCGCTGGGCGCCGGTGGCGATATCGGTCACGACGACGGCGGCGCCGCGGGCAGCGCGTTCGGTGTTGAGGGAATGGAGAATGTCGAGACGCATTCAGATGTCCTCGGGGTCTATTTTCCGCCTCTGCTCAAAGGGGAGGGTTGTCTGCCCCCTCTCCCGCTTGCGGGGGAGGGATGGGGAGGGGGCCCACCGACGCACCAATTCGCACTGTCCGTGCCCCCTCCCCGACCCTCCCCCGCAAGCGGGAGAGGGAGAAGTAGCGACACGCGCCCGAAATGACGCGTAATCTACTCCACCTTCTCTACATACACCCGGATGGTGCCGCCGCAGGAGAGGCCGACCTTCCAGGCGGTTTCGTCGGCGACGCCGAATTCCAGCATCTTGGGCTTGCCCGAGTCGATCACGTCGAGAGCTTCAGTGACCACCGCGCCCTCGACGCAGCCGCCCGACACCGAGCCGAGAAAGTTGCCGTCGGTGTCGATCACGAGATTGGAGCCGACCGGCCGCGGCGCCGAGCCCCAGGTCTCCACCACGGTGGCCAGCGCCACGCCGCGCCCGGCGCGCCGCCAATCCTCCGCCGCTTTGAGAATGTCTTCGTCGCGCGCGAGCATGGAATGTCTCCTTCGATCCGGGCTGCCGGGACGGAATATGGTGGTTTTGGACACTTTAGGCCAGTGCCGCCTCCGGCGGGGAGAGCGCGCGTCCGCCGCCACATACCCAACGCAACTCGTGTTCCGGTTCTACCGCTACGATCGGAATCTACGATGCCATGCCCGCCAAAGCGGACATCCAATACCCCCGAACGATCGCGTGGACTCATGCCGTGACCAAGATCAAGTACCGTGGTTACTGGATCGCCCGGTCGAGCCAGCGATGACAACAATGGAATTCAAACGTCGCAGACAGGGCGCTGGCCATCGCCCCGCTCGGATCAGGCCACCCTTCGCAGCCACGCCTTCGGATCGCCCTGCCCCGCGCCCCGGCCCGACAGCGCGCGGCACAGCTCTTCCATGCTGCGGAGATTGTGGACCGGGCGGAACTCGTCGACATGGGGGAGCATGGCCTGTACGCCGCGGGCCTTGGGGGCGAAGCCCTCGAACCGCAGCAGCGGATTGAGCCAGATCAGCCGCCCGCAGGAGCGGTGTAACCGGTCGATCTCGAAGGCGAGGCGCTCGTCTGGGTCGCGTTCGAGCCCGTCGGTGATCAGCAGCACGATCGCGCCTTGCGTCAGCACCCGGCGGGCCCACTGCTTGTTGAAGACATGGAGCGAGGTGGCGATCCGGGTGCCGCCGGACCAATCGGCGACGCCCGCCGACACCGCGGCGAGTGCCTCGTCGGGATCCTTGGCCCGCAGCGCGCGGGTGACGTTGGTGAGCCTGGTGCCGAACAGAAACGAGTGGACGCGCTTTCGCGCATCGGTCACCGCATGGAGGAAATGCAGGAACAGCCGGGTGTATTCCCCCATCGACCCCGAAATGTCGAGCAAGGCCACGATCGGCGGCAGCCGGGTTTTCGGGCCACGGTATTTGAGGTCGATCAGCGCGCCCCCCGCCTTCATGCTGGCGCGCAGGGTGCGGCGCATGTCGACCGCACGGGAACGGCGGTCGGACGCGAGCCGCCGCGTCCGCACCGCGTCGAGGGCGAGCACCATGCGCCGGATCGCCTCCCTGGCCTGGGCGATTTCGGCGGCCGACATCTGGGCGAAATCCTTGCCCTGCAGCACTTCGCGGTCGGACACGGTGAGGCGGGAATCGATCTCGATCTCGCGCTGTTCTTCCCGCAGCTTGTCCTCGAGGCCGGAAAACAGCGCCTCCTGGATGCGCGAGGAGCCCGGCTGCGGCCGCTGCGGCACGCTGCGGGCCTGCGGCAGCATCATCGCCATCAACTGGTCGAGATAGCCGCGCTTGCGAAAGAAGATCTTGAAGGCCTGGTCGAACAGCACGGAATGCTCGTGCTTCTTCACGAACATCGCATGCAGCGTCCAGTAGAAGTCTTCCCGCTCGCCGACGCCCGCCGCCTTGACCGCTTCCAGCGCATCGAGCACCGCGCCGGGCCCGACCGGAATGCCCGCCGCATGCAGTGCGCGGGCGAAATAGACGATGTTCTCGGCGAGCCGGCCCTCGCGCGCCTCGCCGGCAGGCGCCGTGCTCACTCGGCCGCCCGCAATTCCGCGCGCAGCCCGTCGATCAGCTCCTTGGCCCTGGAACCTTCGATGCGCGCGATGTCGTCTTGGTACTTCAACAGCACGCCGAGCGTGTCCGATACGGTCGCCGGATCGAGCGCGATGGCATCGAGCTCCGACAGCGCGGTGGCCCAGTCGAGCGTCTCGGCGACGCCCGGCGACTTGAACAAATCCTGCCGCCGCAGCGCCTGGACGAAGTGGACCACCTCCAGCGACAGGCGCTTGGCGATGCCCGGCACCTTGGCGCGCACGATGGCGAGTTCGCGCTCGGCATCGGGATAGCCCACCCAGTGGTAGAGGCAGCGCCGCTTGAGGGCGTCGTGGACCTCGCGGGTGCGGTTCGAGGTGATGACGACGATCGGCGGATGGGCCGCCCTGACCGTGCCGAGCTCGGGGATGGTGATCTGGAAATCGGCGAGCACTTCGAGCAGGAACGCCTCGAACGCCTCGTCGGTGCGATCGAGCTCGTCGATCAGCAGCACTGGCGCGCCGGCCGGATCGGGCTCCAGCGCCTGCAGCAGTGGCCGCTTGATCAGGTAGCTTTCCGAGAACACGTCATGGCCGAGGCGATCGCGGTCGACACCGCCTTCCGCCTCGGCGAGCCGGATTGCGATCATCTGCGCGGCATAGTTCCACTCGTAGACCGCGGCGGCGACGTCGAGGCCCTCATAGCATTGCAGCCGGATCAGCCGGCGTCCCAGCGTCGACGCCAGCACCTTGGCGATCTCGGTCTTGCCGACGCCGGCCTCGCCCTCGAGAAAGATCGGCCGCCCCATACGCAACGCGAGAAACAGCACCGTCGCCAGCGAGCGGTCGGCGAGATAATCGGCCGAGGCCAGCAGCGCCAGCGTGTCGCCGATGGATGTGGGGACGGCTCTGGGGACAGTCACGAAGCAGCCTTTCGACGGGACATATCTGGTCCGTGAGCCCCGAAAACGAGGGGCCGTCTCTATATGCCCTGCGCGACGGGCTCTCGCAAATCCCAGGCAAACGCGGAGCGGCTGCCTTTTGCACGGTCATTTCGGGTTCGCGCGAAGGAAGGCGCGCGCCCCGAAATGACGTCCTTATTTGAGCGTTAAAGCCCCGTGGCTTCACCTCACCGCGGCGGCGACGGCACGCCGCGCCAGCACACCGACGAGATGGGCGCGGTATTCGGCGCTGCCGTGGATGTCGCTGGCGAGGCCATCCGCCGGGATGGTCATCCCCTCCAGCGACTTCGGCGAGAAGCGCTTCTTCAACGCCGCCTCGAATTCCGGAATCCGGAACACGCCGGAGCCGCCCGCCCCGGTCACGGCGACGCGGACTTCCGATGGCCGCTTGGCGACGAACGCCCCGACCAGGGCGAAGCGCGACGCCGGGTTGCGGAATTTCTGGTAGGCCGCCTTCTTCGGGATGGGGAAGCTCACCCTGGTGATGATCTCGTCGGGCGCGAGCGCCGTCTCGAACAGGCCCTTGAAGAATTCATCAGCCACAATCTTGCGCTTGGTGGTGATGATGGTGGCGCCGAGCCCGAGACAGGCGGCAGGATAATCCGCATTCGGATCATTGTTGGCGACCGAGCCGCCGATGGTACCGCGGTGGCGCACCGCGGGATCGCCGATCATGTGGGCGAGGTCGGCCAGCGCCGGAATCACCTGGCGCACCACCGGCGAGGCCGCCACATCGGCATGGCGGGTCATCGCACCGATCACCACCGCACGCCCCTTCATCTCGATTTCGGAAAGGCCTTCGATCTTGTTGAGATCGATGATGTGGGACGGCGAAGCCAGCCGCAGCTTCATGGTTGGCAGCAGGGTCTGGCCGCCGGACAGCAGCTTGGCCTCCTCGAACTTGCCGAGCATGTTGGTCGCCTGGCGCAGCCCGCTGGCGCGGTGGAAGGTGAAATTGTACATGGCTCGTCTCCGATCCTCTTTTACGAATGCCCCTTCGCCGCGCGGGCAGCATTGGCCTTGCGGATCGCCGCCCATACCACCTGCGGGGTGGCCGGCATCGCCACGTCTTCCGAGCCGATGGCGTCGGTGATCGCATTCATCACCGCGGCCGGCGCGGCGATGGCGCCGGCCTCGCCGCAGCCCTTGATGCCGAGCGGATTGGACGGGCATTTCGTCACTGTGGTGCCGACGGTGAATGACGGCAGATTGTCGGCGCGCGGCATGGTGTAGTCCATCAGCGACCCGGTGACGAGCTGGCCGCCGCCGTCATAGACCGCGCCTTCGAGCAGGGCCTGCCCGACGCCCTGGGCGATACCGCCATGCACCTGCCCCTCTACGATCATGGGATTGACGATGACGCCGAAATCGTCGACCGCCACCCAATTGACGATGCGGGTGAGGCCGGTGTCGGGATCGATCTCGACCTCGCAGATGTGGCAGCCGGCCGGGAAGGTGAAGTTGGTGGGGTCGTAGAACGCCCCTTCCTTGAGGCCCGGCTCGAGCTCGGCCCCGGTGAACTTATGGGCGATGTAGGCGTGCAGCGAGACGTCGCTCCACGCCGCGGACTTGTCGGTGCCCGCCACGGTGAAGCGCCCGTCCTTGAACACGATGTCGGTGTCGGCCGCCTCCAACAGATGTGACGCGACCTTCTTGGCCTTGGCCTCGACCTTGTCGAGCGCCTTTACGATCGCCGACATGCCGACCGCGCCCGAGCGCGAGCCGTAGGTGCCCATCCCGAACTGAACCTTGTCGGTGTCGCCGTGAACCACCGATATGTTCTCGATTGCAATGCCGAGCCGCTCGGCCACGACTTGTGCGAACGTGGTCTCGTGGCCCTGGCCATGGCTGTGGGAGCCGGTGAGAACCTCCACGCTGCCGGTCGGGTTGACCCGCACCTCCGCGGATTCCCACAGGCCGACTCCGGCCCCGAGCGAGCCGACCGCCTGGCTCGGCGCAATGCCGCAGGCCTCGATATAGGCGCAGATGCCGAGCCCGCGCAGCTTGCCGTCACGCTCGGATTCGCGCTTGCGCCTGGCGAAATTCTTGAAGTCGGCGAGTTCCAGCGCCTTCGCGAGCGAGGCGTCGTAGTCGCCGGCGTCATAGTTCATGATCACCGGCGTCTGGTGCGGGAACTTGCCGATGAAGTTCCTGCGCCGCAGCTCCGCCGGCGCGATCGCAAGCTGGCGGGCGCTGACCTCGATCAGGCGCTCGACAACGAAGGTGGCTTCCGGCCGCCCGGCGCCGCGATAGGCGTCGACCGGCGCGGTGTTGGTATAGACCGCGTCGACCTCGCAATAGATGTGCGGGATGTCGTACTGGCCCGACAGCAGGGTGGCGTAGAGATAGGTCGGCACCGAGGAGGAGAAGGTCGACATGTAGGCGCCGATATTGGCGATGGTCTTGACGCGGATGGCGGCGATCTTG
>DASYNT010000041.1:0-4622 GCA_036008405.1 Xanthobacteraceae bacterium | reverse complement strand
TTGTCGGTGGGTGTCGAAGCGCACAAGGCGTTCCTGCGCAAGGTCGGCCAGCTCGACCGGCTGCGCACCGAGCTGCCGGAGAGCGCCGAGCCGATCGTCCCCAAGCGCTGGGGCGAGATCAACACCGTCACCATCGCCTTCGGCCATGGGCTCTCGGTGGCGCCGCTGCAGTCGGTGATGGGGGTCGCCGCCATGGTCAATGGCGGCTATCTCATTCCGCCGACCTTCCTCAAGCGCAGCGAATCCGAGGCGCTGGCGCTCGCCAAGCGCGTCATCAAGCCGGAGACCAGCGCGGCGATGCGCTACCTGATGCGGCTCAATGCCGAAAAAGGCACCGCCACCAAGGCGGACGTGAAGGGCTTCTATGTCGGCGGCAAGACCGGCACCGCCGAGAAGGTGGTCAACGGACGCTATTCCAAGACGCGGCTGATGACCGACTTCATGGCGGTGCTCCCGGCCGACAAGCCGCGCTACCTCCTGCTCATCATGCTCGACGAGCCGCAGGCGATCGCGGAAACCCACGGCTTCGCCACGTCGGGCTGGAACGCGGTGCCGGTGGCGGCCAAGTTGATCGAGCGGATTGCTCCCCTGCTCGGCATGGAGCCTCGATTTGATCTTCCACCGGCCGACCGCTTGCTCCTCGCTTCCGCCAAAGAGACGCGGTAAACCGGACAGCCCGGTCGATTCCCGGGCCGGGAGACATTTCGGCCAGGCCCGATGAAGCTGCGCGATCTCTTGCCCGGCGATGCACGCTTCGAACCGCGGTTCGAAGCGCTCGATATCCGTGGAATTTCCGCCGACAGCCGCGCCGTCAAGCCCGGATTCCTGTTCGCCGCGGTCCCGGGAACCAAGGCCGACGGGCTCGCCTTCCTGCCGCAGGCGCTCGCGGCCGGCGCCAGCGCCGTGATGGCGGAGCGGGCGCCGCCCGGCCCGCTGCCGGACCATGTCGCCTTGGTCGAGGTCGCCAATGTCCGCCGCGCGCTGGCGCTCGCGGCAGCGAATTTCTTTCCGCGCCAGCCCGCGACCATCGCCGCGGTCACCGGCACCAGCGGCAAGACCTCGGTCGCGGCTTTCACGCGTCAGGTGTGGGCGCGGCTCGGCCACGCCGCGGCGAGCATCGGCACCGTCGGCGTGGTGACGCCGACGCGGGAGGTCTATGGCTCGCTGACGACGCCCGATCCGGTGGAACTGCACCGCACCCTCGATGGCCTCACCGGCGAGGGCGTGACACATCTGGCGCTCGAGGCGTCCTCCCACGGGCTCGACCAGCACCGGCTCGACGGCGTGCGGGTCGGCATTGCGAGCTTCACCAATATCAGCCGCGACCACCTCGACTATCACGGCACCATCGAGGCCTATTTCCAGGCCAAGATGATCTTGTTCGAGCGTCTCGTGCATCCGGGCGGCGCGGTGGTGGTCGCGGCCGACAACGAACTCGCCGGCGAGGTGGCGGCACGGGCGCGCCGGCGCGGGTTGCGCGTGATCGAGGTCGGACGCAGCGGACGCGACGTCCGCCTGGTCGACTGCGCCATCGACGGGTTTTCTCAGCGACTCGACATCGCCCATGCCGGCAACACGCATCACGTGCGCCTGCCGCTGGTCGGTGCGTTCCAGGTCGAGAATGCGCTTATCGCCGCCGGGCAGGCGCTCGCGGCGGGCGGCGATCCCGCCGCCGTGTTCGCCGCCCTCGAAGGGCTCACCGGCGCCAAGGGCCGGCTCGAACTGGTGGGCCGCAAGG
Source organism: Xanthobacteraceae bacterium (assembly GCA_036008405.1). Classification (GTDB taxonomy): domain Bacteria; phylum Pseudomonadota; class Alphaproteobacteria; order Rhizobiales; family Xanthobacteraceae; genus JAJPKK01. The sequence goes on along the minus strand of DASYNT010000041.1, from coordinate 2,884 downwards.
CCGGCGCGCCGATCTTCGTCGATTACGCGCACAAGCCGGATGCCCTCGCCAAAGCGCTGGAAGCGCTGCGCCCCTATGTCGGCCGCCGCCTGGTGGTGGTGTTCGGCGCCGGCGGCGACCGCGACGCCGGCAAGCGGCCGCTGATGGGTGCCATCGCTGCCACGAAGGCCGATCTCGTCATCGTCACCGACGACAATCCCCGCAGCGAAGACCCCGCCGCGATCCGTGCCGCGATCATGACGGCGGCGCCGGGCGCCGGCGAAGTTCCCGATCGCAACGAGGCGATTCGCAGCGCGGTGGCGGCGCTCGAGCAAGGCGACGTCCTGCTGATCGCCGGCAAGGGCCATGAGACCGGCCAGATCATCGGCCACAAAATCGTGCCGTTCAGCGACCATGAGGCGGTCGCAACGGCGTTGGCGACCGAGGCAACCCCGACCGCGGCCAACCCGACCGAGGCGAACCCATGACCGCGTTATGGACGACGAAGGCGATCGAGGTGGCCACACGCGGCGCCGGCGCCGGGCGCCGGCCGCAGGCGGTCGCGGGCATCTCGATCGACAGCCGCACCATCGCGCCCGGCGAGGCCTATTTTGCCATCAAGGGCGACGTCCATGACGGCCATGAGTTCGTCGCCGCCGCGCTCGCGGCCGGCGCCGGCCTCGCCGTGGTCGCCAAGGACCGTTGTGAGGATCGCGTCGCCGGCCGCAGCGCCGCCTTCGGCGATGAGGCGCCGCTCGTCATCGTCGACGACGTGCTGGCGGCGCTGCGCGACCTCGCCGCTGCGGCGCGGGCGCGCTCGGCGGCCAGGATCGTGGCCGTCACCGGATCGGTCGGTAAGACCTCCACCAAGGAGGCGTTGGCGCTCGCGCTCGGCGCCGACGGCGAGACCCACGCCTCGGCCGCATCATTCAACAACCACTGGGGCGTTCCATTGTCGCTGGCGCGGCTCGCCCTTTCGGCGCGCTATGGGGTGTTCGAGATCGGCATGAACCATGCCGGCGAAATCACGCCACTGACCCGCCTGGTGCGCCCGCATGTCGCCGTCATCACCACCGTCGAGCCGGTGCATCTCGAATTCTTCGCTTCCGTCGCCGCCATCGCCGACGCCAAGGCTGAAATCTTCCTCGGCCTGGAACCCGGCGGCGCAGCGCTCCTCAATCGCGACAATCCGCATTTCAGGCGGCTCGAGCAGCGTGCCGCAGAAGCGGGAGTGCAGCGCATCCTCTCGTTCGGGGAGAATGCCGGCGCCGATGCGCGACTGCTAAAATATGCGCTGCAGCCGGCCGGATCGACGGTCGAGGCGAGCATCCTCGGCGTGCACCTCGCCTACAAGGTCGGCGCGCCCGGCAAGCATCTGGTGATGAATTCGCTTGCCGTGCTCGCCGCCGCGAGCCTGTGCGGCGCCAATCTCGCACGAGCGGCGCTGGCGCTGGCCCGTCAGGCGCCGGCGGCCGGCCGCGGCACCCGCATCACGCTCGAACTGCCGGACGGTCAGGCTCTGCTCATCGATGAGAGCTACAACGCCAATCCGACCTCGATGCGTGCCGCGCTGGCGCTGCTCGGCCAGGCGACGCCGGGCCGGGGCGGGCGGCGCATCGCCGTGCTCGGCGACATGCTGGAGCTCGGCCCGGCGGGGGCCGAGCTGCATCGCGGCCTGGTCGATCCGATTGGCGAGAACGAAGTCGATCTCGTATTTTGCGCGGGGCCCCTGATGACCGCCCTGTGGCAGGCTCTTCCATCGGCGGCCCGGGGCGGCTATGCGAATAGTGCGGCCGAGCTCGAACCGCAGGTCCTCGCGGCGGTACGCAGCGGCGATGTCTTGATGGTCAAGGCATCCGCCGGCTCGCGTATGGGGCCGATCGCAAAGGCGCTGGTGCGCCGCCATTCCACCCAGGGCGCCTCCGAACCGGCGCGAGCGCGGGGCTGAGTGCATGTTTTATTGGCTGATCGAGCTTTCCGACACGGTTTCGGTCTTCAACGTCTTTCGCTACATCACCTTTCGCACCGGCGGCGCCGTCGTCACCGCGCTCATTTTCGTGTTCCTGTTCGGTCCGACCATCATCGCCACGCTGCGGGTGAAGCAGGGCAAAGGGCAACCGATTCGCGCCGATGGGCCGAAGTCGCACCTCGTCACCAAGGTCGGCACGCCGACCATGGGCGGCCTGATGATCCTGTCCGGCCTCGTGGTGTCGACCCTGCTGTGGGCCAATCCCGCCAATCCCTATGTCTGGGTCGTGCTCGGGGTCACGCTCGGGTTCGGTTCGATCGGCTTTTATGACGACTACCTGAAGGTGACCAAGCAGACCCATGCCGGCTTTTCCGGCCGCACCCGCCTGCTGCTCGAATTCGCCATCGCCGGCAGTGCCTGCCTCATCATCTCGCAGATCGGCCGCGCGCCGCTCGCGACCTCGATCGCGTTTCCGTTCCTGAAGGATGTCGTGCTCGATCTGGGCTGGTTCTTCGTGGCATTCGGCGCCTTCATCGTGGTCGGCGCCGGCAATGCGGTGAACCTCACCGACGGCCTCGACGGTCTCGCCATCGTTCCCGTGATGATCGCGACCGCGAGCTTCGCGGCGATTTCCTGGGCCATCGGCAATGCGGTGTTTGCCGATTATCTGCAGGTCAATTATGTCGCCGGCGCAGGCGAGCTCGCCGTGCTGTGCGGGGCCATCCTCGGAGCCGGTCTCGGCTTCCTGTGGTTCAACGCGCCGCCGGCATCGATCTTCATGGGCGACACCGGCTCGCTCGCGCTCGGCGGCCTGCTCGGCACCGTGGCGGTCGTCACCAAGCACGAGATCGTGCTCGGCATCATCGGCGGCCTGTTCGTGCTCGAGGCGGTCTCGGTGATCGTGCAGGTGGTGTCTTTCAAGATGACCGGCAAGCG
>DASYNT010000040.1:0-29993 GCA_036008405.1 Xanthobacteraceae bacterium | reverse complement strand
CGGATAGGCCTGGGCCATCGCCACCCGCGACAGCACCGGCGTCGCGGCCGCGGCGGACGCGCCGAGCATCAATCGGCGACGGGCAATATCCATGGCGCATCCTCTGCTTGCGCTTGCTGCGCTCGAGCTCCCGCCGGGCGGGAGCTGCGAAGCGTTGGCGCCGAAGCATTAGCCGATGGGCCCGGTCGTGTCACCGCCCGGAACCGCTAGGCAATTCACTCGCCCCTGATATTGGCTGCCTTGATGATCGGCCACCACTTCTCAATTTCGGTCTTCTGCAAGGCGCCGAGCGCCTCCGGGCTCTGCTGGGGGCGATCCGGGATTTCCTGGCCGAGCTCGGCGAAGCGCCAGCGCACCCCCGGATCGGAGAGGGCCTCGGTAACGGCGCCGTTGAGCTTCGCGATGATCTCCTTCGGCGTCCCCTTCGGGGCAAACAGCCCGTACCATCCCATGATTTCGAGGCTGGGCAGCCCGCCCTCCGCGACGGTCGGGATTTCTGGCGCCACCGCGAGGCGCGTCTTACCTGTGGCGGCGAAGGCCTTGATCGCCCCGCTGCTCACCTGCGGCAGCGCCACCGCCGGCTGGACGATCAGGAGATCGATCTGCCCGGATACCAGGTCCTGCATTGCCGGACCGGCGCCACGATAGGGCACGAAGGTGAAGTGGGTGCCGGTCTCCTTCTGGAAATAGGCGCCGGCGACATGGCCGCCGGCGGTCGGGTTGCCCTGCGTGGCCTTGTCGGGATTTGCCTTCAGCCAGACGATCAGGCCCGGGAGGTCATCGGGCGGCAACGTCTTCCTGCCGATGATCATCAGCGGGTTCTTCGACAACAGGCCGATCGGCTCAAAATCTTTGACCAGGTCGTATTGCAGCGGAAAGATCGCGCCGTTCACCACATGGGTGTCCCACTGGCCGATGTCGATGGTGTAACCGTCGGGCGCGGCACGGGCGACCCGGCCGACGCCGACGCTGCCCTGGGCGGCGCCGACATTCTCGATCACGATGGGCTGCCCGAGAGTCGCGCGCATCCGTTCGGCCATGATGCGCGCCAGCACGTCGGTGCTGCCGCCCGGCGGGAACGGCACGATCAACGTGATCGACCGCGACGGATAGGTCTGCGCCGCCGCAGCGCCGATGCTCGCCAGAATGGCAAGGCAGGCAATCAGCAGTGTTCTCATGTCAGGCTTCTCCTCGGGCGCTGCGCATTATCTTGCCTCGAAGTCCGCAACTTCGCGCGATCACGCGGCAGGTGGGGTGACATACCACGGACCCGGGCAACATCTTCAATCGCTTCGATCGTCTTGGACCCCGCACGCCTTGATCGTACAGGCTTGGTGACGGCGCCGGAAGGCCGGCTGCGTCGGCGGCTCGTGCTTCGCCGCTCGCGCCGCGGCAAGACCGGCCCTTGGTTGACAACCGGACGGTGCCGCCCATGATCCCGTTCACGTGATCGCAGGAAACGGCGATGAGCATCCGGACGGTGGCGGTTCTCGGCGCCGGACATGGCGGCTGCGCGGCGGCTGCCGATCTCAGCCTGCGCGGCTACGAAGTTCGCCTGCATGCGCGCAGCGCCGAACGCTTGGCGCCGTTGCGCGAGCACGGCGGCATAGAGGTGCGCGGGGTGCGGCAGGGGCTCGTTCCCGTGGCGCTGATGACGACCGATCTCGCCGCTGCGGTGCGCGGCGCCGACCTCATCATGCTGGTGGTGCCCTCCGTCGCCCACGCGCCTTATGCGCGGGCCCTTGCTCCGCTCATCGACGCCGGCCAGCCGGTTTTTCTCAATCCCGGACACACCGGCGGCGGGCTGCATTTTCTCCATGAGATGCGCCGCGCCGGCTATCGCGGAACGCTGCGCAGCTGCGAAACGGTGACGCTGACCTACATCACCCGCATGGAGGGTCCGGCCAAGGTCAACATCTACAGCTACACGAGGCGATTGCGCTTCGCCGCCCTGCCCGGCCGGAATGCGGCCCGGATGTTCGCGCTGGTGAAGCCGCTCTACCCGGAGATCGTCGAGGCGACCAGCGTGCTCGAGACCGGGCTTGGAAATCTCAATGCGATCTTCCATCCGCCCGGCATGATCATGAATGCAGGCTGGCTCGAGCGCACCGGCGGCGACTTTCTGTTCTACCGCCAGGGCTTCACGCCCGCGGTCGGCCGCGTCACCGCAGGGGTCGACGCGGAACGGATAGCGGTGGCGCGCGCGCTCGGGGTTCCCGCGATGCCGTTCCTCGACATCTTCCATGAGGCGGGGCTCACCACCGAGGCTGCGCGCGACAGCGGCGACATCGCGCGCGCCTGCGAGGAGAGCGAACCCAACCGGACCATCAAGGCGCCGCCGCGGCTCGACCATCGCTACATCCACGAGGATATCGGCTACGGCCTCGTGCCCATGGCCGCACTCGGCCGCCTCGCCGGGATTGCGACGCCGACCATGGATGCGCTGGTGCAACTCGGCTCGGTCGCGCTCGGCATCGACTATGCGCGCGACGGCCTGACGCTGGAGCGGCTCGGCCTCGCCGGCAAGTCGCCGGCCGAGTTGGCACGGTTCGCACAACAGGGCGACGCGTAGGACGGCGCTATTGCAGCAGGTCGTTGTATTCGGGATGCTTGCCCATGAAGGCCGATACGAACGGGCATTGGGGCACGACCTTGAGGCCCTGCCCCCGCACCATCTCCAGCGCGCCGCGGATCAGTTTCGTCGCGATCCCTCGACCGGACAGCGCCTGCGGCACCTCCGTGTGCACGAAGGTGATCACCCCCGGCGTCATGCGATAATAGGCAACCGCCAACTGCCCGTCGACTTCGAGCTCGAAGCGATCGAGCGCGGTGTTGTTGCGGATGCCTTCGGACATCTTCGCCCGTCTCCTCGGCGCGACACATCACGTCGTGTGAGGCGCGTATGTAGGGTGCCTCCCGCCCGCTCAATCCTCTGCGGCGGGTGCTACGCCTCACGCACGGCCTCATGATAGAAGGTCCGCAGCGGCCTCGCCACCGGCAGCCTGTCGCTTGGCGGCGATATCGCTGGCCGCAGCATCAAAGCCAATAACCGGAGGAATATTCATGAGCAATACGACCCGTCTGCCGATCCTGGCTTCCGCGCTGCTGTCGGTGGCGCTGTGTGTCGGCGCACAGGCCCAGCAGGCCAATATGAGCTTCTTCGTCACCAGCATCGGGTCGGGCAAAGGCGCCGATCTCGGCGGCCTCGCCGGCGCGGACCGGCACTGCCAGCAGCTCGCCCAGGCCGCCGGCGCCGGCGCCAAGACCTGGCACGCCTATCTCAGCACCCAGGCGGCAAACGGCCAGCCCGCCGTCAATGCGCGCGATCGTATCGGCAATGGCCCGTGGCAGAACGCCAAGGGCGCCGTGATCGCAAAGAGCGTCGACGAGCTTCACGGTACCAACAATCTCAGCAAGCAGACCGCGCTCTCCGAGAAGGGAACCCCGACCAAGGTGCGCGGCGACACCCCCAACGAGCATGACGCACTCACGGGCTCGACCATGGACGGCCGCGCCTACCCGCCCGGCGAGGACCGGACCTGCAAGAACTGGACGAGCAGCACCCAGGGCTCGGCAATGCTCGGCCATATCGACCGCGAAGGCCTGAGCGACGACGCCGCATCGAAGTCCTGGAACGCCTCGCATCCCTCGCGTGGATCGGACGGCGGCTGCAGCCAGGCCGACCTCAAGAGCACCGGCGGCGGCGGCCTGTTCTACTGCTTCGCCATCAACTGAGCGGCTGCATACGGAATCGTCCCGGCCCATCTCGATCATGGAGGCACCGTGCTTTCGTGGTCGAACACGCCGGGGCGAGCCCTGCGATGACGTCGCGGGTGCGTCGATCTCATCGGAACACCCTCTAAAGCGCGGCCGCCGCCTGCTCTTCCCGGTAGATGCGATCGAGGATGCGGCGCGCCTGGATGAGGCCGCTGTCGGCATTGATTTCGATCTGCGGGGCGCCGGGAAGCATCGTCATGTTGCGCTGCTGCGCCTCGAACACCGCGACATCCTCCAGGAACGCGGTCTTGATCTGCTCCACCAACATGTCGGTGGTGGCGCGGTCGTGAATGTCCCAGTCGTGGGCCTGGCCCCAGAAATAGTGGCTGGTGGTCTCGGTCTCCGGCGTGACCGCGTTGAGATTTCGCATGTTGATGCCGCCGGCGCGGCGGCCCTGCGGGGCGCCGGTGCCGGTCGGCGTGCAGCCGACGTCGAGACGCAGGAACGCCGGCGGAACGAAGTCGATGATCTGCCAGCGATCCACATTGGCGGTGAAGCCGCCGGCCTTGACGAAGGTGGGCGGCGCCGGCGCATCGACGATCCAGCGCGTCACCACCACCTGGTTCGGGGCGCGTTCGACCTCGACCTTCGCATTCTCCACCAGCGCGGCATTGCCGATGGTGGTTTCGTGCACGAAGGCGAGATGGGTCAGGTCCAGGAGATTGTCGACGATCAGCTGCCAGTTCGCCTCGACATGCAGATATTGGCCCTTGGCGCCCCAGGCCGGGTCGTCGAGCCAGTGGAAGTCGGCAATCCCCGCGGGATTGGCGCGCGCCGGGTCGCCCATCCATATCCACAGCCAGCGATAGCGCTCGACCACCGGATAGGTCTTGACGCGGGCCCCCGGCGGGATGGTGTCCTGACCCGGTACCTTCACACAGGCGCCGGACGCGTCATAGCGCAGCCCGTGATAGTGGCACTGCAGGGTATCGCCGACGAGTCGGCCCATCGACAGCGGCAGATGGCGATGGACGCAGCGGTCTTCCAACGCCACCGGCGTGCCGTCTTCCTTGCGGAACAGCACCACGGGCTCGCCGAGAACCGTCCGGCCCAGCGGCTTGCGCCCGACTTCGTGGTCATAGGCGGCAACATACCAGAAGTTTTTCAGGAACATGGTCGCTCCCTCGCAGATCTCGCCCGCGTTCGATGCAGCGATCCTATCACCTGGTTTCTCGTCGCTTCGGTTAAAACGTCTGTGCGGTGTTGCTGCGCAAGCGCTTCGTCGAGTTCGGCCCGGAGCCGCCGGCGAGCACACCGGGCCGGCTCGGCGAGCCCACGGCGAGCGCCCGGCCTTGCTATCGGTCGAACGCCGCGTCGACCGGGACGCGATAGCCGTTGGCGAGACGGTTGGTCTCGTTCGCCATTCCGACCACCGCCATCAACTCGCCGAACATGGCCTCGGTCATGCCGGCCTTGCGCGCCGCGGCGGCGTGGCTGGCAATGCAATAGCCGCAGCCATTGGTGACGCTCACGGCGACGTAGAGCATTTCCTTGACCAGCGGGCTCAGCGTGCCCGGCGACATTATCTCTTTGACGCTCGTCCAGGTCCGCTCGAGCGTCGCCGGATCGTGGGCCAGATATTTCCAGAAATTGTTGACATCCTCGACATTGCGGCTCCGCTTGATATCGTCGAACACTGCGCGCACTTGCGCGGAGGCATCGGCATATTCGATTGGCTGTGGCCGGCTCATCAATTTGTCTCCTTTTGCGTCGCGCGTTACTTTCCATCACATCCGGCGCGCGCGCCATGGCCGGCGGTCGCGATGGCCGGCAGTCGACAGACCGACGGCCGGAAGGAGTTGGTAATGGCCGCAGTTGTCGATAAGGACATCCCGGTTTGCGCACCCCCCGATCCGGCGCCGCGGGCCCCGAAGTTCGCGTTTCCGCCGCTCGCATGCGACTGCCATGCCCATATCTGCGGGCCGCAGGCGGCCTACGAGTATATCCCGGAGCGCATCTATACTCCGCCCGACGCCCTGCTCGCGGATTACCGACGGCTGCTGGGCGCGCTCGGCTGCGCGCGCGCTGTGCTGGTACAGCCGAGTTTCTACGGCACCGACAATTCCGCCATGCTGGCGGCGATGAAGGCGGCCGGCCCCGCCTTTCGCGGCGTCGCCGTGATCGGGGAGGCCACCACCGCGCACGACCTCGAACAGATGCATGCGGCCGGCATTCGCGGTGCCCGGCTGAACATCGTCGACTTGCGCGACGGCAAAGGACAATTGCCGGTCGAGCGCATCGAGCGACTCGCCGACCGCATCGCGCCGTTCGGCTGGCACATCGAGTTTCTCATGCATGTCGACGAGTTTCCCGCGCTCGATCGAATACTCGACGCGCTGCCGGTCCACGTCGTGTTCGGGCATCTCGGCTATGTACGCAGCGAAAAGGGTACCGCAGTTCAGGGATTCCAGGCGCTGTTGCGCTTGCTGCGGGGCGGGCGCGCCTGGGTCAAATTCACCGGACCGTACCGGATTTCATCACAGACGCTGCCCCATTCCGACACCAATGAATTCGCCCATATGCTGCTCGCGGCCGCGCCCGACCGCATCGTCTGGGGAACCGATTGGCCTCACGTTATGACGAAATGGACCATCCCGATGCCCAATGACGGCGCACTGGCCGACCTGTTGGGCGATTGGATTCCGGACCCGGCCATGCGCAACCGTGTGCTCGCGGACAATCCCGCGGCGCTCTACGGATGGAAATGAACCAGGTTGGAAACGAACCAGGTTGGAAAAGAACCGGGTTGGAAAAGAACCGCTTGGCGCGCGGTCTGCATCGGGGGGTGCTGGATACAAGCTGTCGCGGCACGACATGCCGCAGAGCGCCATCGAGTCGCCACCTACAGCCGCGGAGCGGCAAAATTAGCGGTTGCGATATAGAACCGAGCGCATGGCGGCTGGTGAGATGCAAAACCGATGCGCGGAGAGCGCTCAGTTACCCGAGCGCGTGTTCAAATATGGCGCCGGATCCGTCCACGATTGCAGCGTCACGTCTGCAGCGTCACGCCGGCCGGACCCCAAATTTAACGCGAAATAACAGGGCGCGCACGCTAAACGTGCGACCGTGCGCGCGTCATCTCGCTTTCGGAACCCTGCGCCAACGCTGGCCCCATCCGGTCGATGACCGATATGCACGGCCGATGGCTACAACGTTGCCGCCGATATATCAGCCGTTACTTCTTGGCGACGCGCTTTTTCCGAGGCTTCTTGGCGCCGTCCTTCATGGCCCCGGAAATGCTGAAGTCGTCGAGCTTTTTTCCGGATTTGATCGCGGCGGCAAGCCACCGGGGTTTCAGCCCGCGACCGGCCCAGGTTTCCGAGGGGTTTTCGGGGTTGCGGTACTTCGGCGCAACTTTTCCCCTTACCCCACGTCCAACCGACTTTGAACGCGCGCCGCCCGACTCAAAACGAGTCAACTTGGCAAGCTCGCTTTCGAGCGCACGACGCTCATCGGATACCTTCGACGCCAGCACCGCATCGATGCGGCCTTTCAGCCCAATCAGCGCGTCGATCTTCATCGATTTCAAATTCATTTTCAGGTCGCTCCTTTCAGGATAGCCCCGCATTATAGCGAACCGAAGACAAATGCAAGCTTAGGATTGTGCCATTGGCAAGTCTATCCCCTCGTGTTTAAAGCCTCAATTCGGGATCTCGGTGAAGATATGGTTTGCTCCAGGGGCCCGGCAATGTGCCGCTCGAGGCCTCTTTCCCCGGCCGGAAAGCTTTTGTAACTAGCCAAGGTCTTTTGGCTGCAACCGCGCCGTATCGGATGAAAATCACTCCCGAACAAACCCGGTCCAACAAATGGTAACGACCATCGACACGCCCGACGGCTTGAAAACCGGTACGACAATTTCGAAGCAGGCTAATACGGGAAGGCGCGCCGGAATACGGTGCGGTGCGAGAAAGCCGGGTCCGGGACCACTGAGCACGGGAAAATGACCCCTAACCATCGCTCGCCGCCGGTCGTCCCGCACGGGTTTCTCGATCGGGCCAAACCCCCGTTTGCGGTTCTGCGCTATTGTCGTCAATGTGGCCCGACCGGCCCATCGCAGGCGCCTCGATCACGCCGCGGATAGGTCGAAAGGTCGCATGTCCGCAGCGACCCGACAGAGGAATGTTCACGATATCGCCAAGAAGTGCGTGCAGTTGCCGGTTGCGCACCGCAAGGTCGGGAAATGGTTTCGCCATCCGGCCGAACGGCGAGTGCGTCGCGAATCCCTCTTGAATTTTGCTGCGATCACGGTAATCCGACGCACCGCGGGACGGATATGCCCGCTACAGGAAGGACGCCCGGGCTTGGTCGCCTCCGACCGGTCCGGCCCAAATGCCAGGAGCAGAACAGATGGCGCTCGTCGAAGCACGGGACCTGGTCAAACGATTTGGGTCCTTGACCGCGGTGGACGGCATTTCGTTTGCCGTCGATCGCGCGGAGGTGGTCGGCTTTCTCGGCCCGAACGGAGCCGGCAAGTCGACCGCGATGAAAATCATCAGCGGATTCCTAGAGCCGAGCTCCGGGCAGGCTTTTATCGAGGGCTACAACAGCCACACCCAGCCGATCGAGGCGCGGCGCCGGCTCGGCTATCTGCCGGAGGGCGCGCCGGCCTATGGCGATATGAGCGTCGCCGACTTTCTCGGCTTCATCGCCGCCATGCACGGCATGTCGAAGCGGCAGGCTAATGACCGGCTCGCCGAGCTGGTGGAACGCATCGGTCTCGCCGAGGTCTGGAACCAGCGTATCGAGGCTCTTTCCAAGGGCTTCAAGCGGCGCGTCGGCATCGCCCAGGCGCTGGTGCACGATCCCGACGTGCTGATCCTCGACGAGCCCACCGACGGCCTCGATCCCAACCAGAAGCATGACATGCGCGAGCTGATCCGGCTGATCGCGGCGCGAAAGGCGATCGTCATATCGACCCACATCCTGGAAGAGGTGGAAGCCGTCTGCACCCGCGCGATCATCATCGCCAAGGGACGGATGCTGGCCGATGCGACGCCGGCCGAGCTGCTGGCACAGGGCGCCAACGCTTTCGCGATAACGATCGTCACCGTCGACCCGCAGCGGGCGATCGAGATCATCTCCACCCAGCCGGGCATCTCGAAGGTCTACGTCGCCGAACGCGTCGACGGCGTCACCCGGCTCCTGGTCCACGCTCCGCAGAGCCGGCCGACGGTGGCCGAGCTCGCCGGCGTGCTCGGCCGCTCGGACATCGCGGTCTCCGAAATGTTCGTCAAGCACGCGAGCCTCGATGACGTGTTCCGCCAGATCACGAACGGAGCGGAGAACTGACCATGCGCCCGACCTTGCTCGTGTTCCGGCGGGAATTCGCCGCCTACTTCGCCACCCCGGTCGCGGCGGTGTTCCTGATCGTCTTTCTCGCGCTCGCCGCCGGCCTCACCTTCTTCATGAGCGGTTTCTTCGATCGCGGCCAGGCGGATCTGTCCAGCTTCTTCTTCTGGCATCCGTGGCTGTTCCTGGTGCTGATGCCGGCCATCGCCATGCGGCTGTGGGCGGAGGAGCGGCGCAACGGCACCGTCGAGCTCCTGATGACGCTCCCGGTGCAGCCCTGGCAGATCGTGCTCGGCAAATGGCTCGCCGCCTGGGCGTTCGCCGCGCTCGCCTTGGCGCTGACGACCCCGCTGTGGATCACGGTCAACGTCCTCGGCTCGCCCGACAACGGCGTGATCCTCGCCTCCTATGTGGGCTCATGGCTCATGGCCGGCGCGTTCCTCGCCCTGGCGGCGGCCATTTCGGCGCTGACGAAGAGCCAGGTGCTGGCCTTCATAGGGGCCACCGCGGTGAGCTTCCTGTTCGTGATGGCGGGCTTCGATCTCGTCCTCGGGGCGGTGCGATCATGGGCGCCCACGGTGATCGTCGACGCGGTGCGGTCGATGTCGTTTCTCGGCCATTTCCAGCGCATCACCGAAGGCGTGCTGGACCTGCCTTCGATCATTTTCTTCGTGACGTTCATCGCGTTCTGCCTGTGGCTCAACGTACGTGCCATCGAAGTCAAGAAAGCGGCCTGAGGATCGCCATGTCCGATCAAACAACGTCCGATCAAATAACGTCCGACCAGACGACGTCCGATCAAGCGAACGCCGATCCACGAAACCCCGGCCGGCCGAGAGCCACCGGATATTCGACCGGGCGCATCGCGGTAGTCGCCGCGCTGCTGGGCGCCGTCATCTTCGTTTGCGTCAACATCATCAGCTCCCAGGTCCTGCAAAATTCGCGCATCGACCTCACCCAGCAGCATCTCTATTCGCTGAGCCAGGGCACGCGCACGCTGCTGGGGGAGATCAAGGAGCCGCTGCGTTTCCGCCTGTTCATGTCCAGCGCGCTGACCAAGCAGGCGCCGCAGCTCGCGGCCTTCGCGGCGCGGGTGCGGGCCTTGCTCGATGCCTATGTCGCCGCCTCCAACGGCCGCATCGTGCTCGAGGTCATCGATCCGCGGCCGTTCTCCGAGGATGAGGACCGCGCGGTCGCCTACGGCATCCAATCGTTCCAGGGCACCGGCGGCGAGCAGCTGTTCTTCGGCCTCGCCGCGACCAACTCGACCACCGGCCGGGCTACCATCAGCGTGTTCACGCCGGACCGCGAAACGTTCCTGGAATACGACCTCACGCGCATGGTTTCCCAGCTCGGAATCCGCGGCAAGCCCGTGGTCGCGCTGATCGACGGCCTCGGCCTCACCGGAGGCAATCCGCAGCGGCGAATCCCCGAGCCGCAGACGCTCGTCCAGATGCGGCAATTCTTCGATGTCCAGATCGCCTCGGGCGACAAGCTTCCGGACGGCGCCCAGGTATTGATGGTGGTGCATCCGACCGGGCTGTCCCAGGCCATGCTCTACAACATCGATCAATGGGTGCTGGCGGGAAAACCGGCGATCATTTTCGTCGATCCGTTCGCGGAGAACCAGGCCAATGCGCCCATGCCCGGGATGCCGCCGCCGCAAATCCCCTCGACGCTCGAGCCGCTGTTCACGACCTGGGGGGTGAAATTCGACACCACCAAGGTGGTGGGGGATCCGACTTATTCGCTGCAGACCCAACGCAATGTCGGCGGCCGCCCGGTGGTGGCGCAGAACCTGCCCTGGCTGGCGTTGCGCGGCGACGCGCTGGCGCGAGACGAGGCGATCCTGGCGCAGCTTTCGGCCATCGTCGTCACCAATGCCGGCGCCTTCGAGACCACCAAGGACGGCGTTACCCTGCGGCCGCTGCTGACCGCCTCCGGCAACGCCGTATTGATCGATGCCGCAGCCGCAGCCGATCGAACCGCCGACCCGCGCCGCCTACTTTCGGGCCTCAAGCGGGTGGACAAGCCGCCGGTACTGGCGGCGCGACTGTCGGGAACCGTCGACAGCGCGTTTCCCGACGGACCTCCGGCGCCGGCCGCCGGCACGACGCCTGAGGCCGCGCCGGCCGCCAACACCGAGGCAAAGACCGAGGCAAAGACCGAGGCGCTCAAGCGTTCCGTCAAGCCGCTCAACGTCATCCTGGTGGGCGATGCCGACATGCTGATGGACCGCAACTGGATCCAGCAGCAAAACGTGCTCGGCCAGCAGATCGCCCAGGCATTCGCCAACAATGGCGACTTCCTCATCAATGCACTCGAGCAGATGGCCGGCGGCGCGGCGCTGTCGGATCTGCGCGGACGCGGCGTCTCGTGGCGTCCGTTCGAGCTCATTCAACAGATGGAGGCGGAGGCCGACCAGCGCTTCCGCGCCAAGGAGCAACAGCTCACCCAGGAGCTCAGGGACACCGAACAGAAGCTCGCCCAGATGCCGCGCGCGGCCGAGGGCTCCAACGACGTGCTGACCCCGGACCAGATGAAGGCGATCGACGGGTTCCGCGCCCAGCTGCTGTCGATCCGCTCCGAGCTGCGCGACGTGCAGTTCGCGTTGCGCCGCAACGTCGACGATCTCAAGAGCTGGGTCACGGCGGTGAACGTCGGCGCGGTGCCGCTGGCAGTGGCGATCATCGCATTGATATTCGCAATGCGCCGGCCGCGGCGGCCGGTGCCGGTCAAGGAAGGGCGCCAATCATGAACGCGAGGCAACTCATCGTTCTTGCAGGGCTTGCGATCGTCAGCGTCGCCGCCACGGCGGCGGTGATGAAAACCAATGCCACGACCGTCGCATCGGACCGCCGGGGCGAAGCCGTGCTGCCGGCCCTGCGCAGCCAGGCCAACGAGCTCGCGAGCCTCACCATCCGCGACGGCAACACCACGTTCGCCGTCGAACGGCGCGACAACAACTTCGTCTCCGACGCCGGCTATCCCGTCAAACTCGACACGGTACGCGAAGTCGTGACGTCGAGCGCCGAGCTCGGCTTCGAGGAGTCACGCACCAGCGATCCCGCCCGTTACGGCGATCTCGGGCTCGCCGATCCCGGCGGCGAGAACGGCGGAAAGGAGATCGTGTTCCGTGCGGGCAGCGGCGAGATCGCCGACATCATCCTCGGCAACCGCGACGCGACCGTGGGCAGCGCCCGCGGCGGCCAGTATGTCCGCCTCAAGGGCGGGCCGCAGACCTGGCTGGCGCGCGGCACGGTGCAATTGCCGGCGAACCGGGCGGACTGGTTCGTACCGATCGATTTCAACGTCAAGCGCAGCGAGATCAAGGCGCTCGAAATGACCGGCGGCGACCTCGGCGCGGTGGCCGCGACCGCTGCCCAGCCCGGCGAATTCACCCTCCAGAACGTGCCGGAAAAGCGCACGCCGGAGTCGTTCAAGGTTTCGCAGCTCGCTACGTTGTTCGATGCCTTCGGCTTCCAGGACGTGCGCCGCCGCACCGGCCCGGCGCCGGCGGACGCCCGTCACATCACGGCGGAGGCCGACGGGTTGCGGCTGACGCTGACGAATGTCGGCGCCCTTTCCGACGGATGGGTGCAGATCAAGGCGGAGGCCACCGACGACGCCAAGCGCGAGCAGGCGAACGCGATCACGACCAAGACCGACGGCTTCGAATTCCGCCTGCCCAGCCAGCAGACCGAGATCCTCAGCTGGACCGCCAACGACGTGACCGCCGAGGCGCCGGAGCCGCCGACGGCCGAGCAGCCCGGCGATCAGCCGGGAGCGCCGCCGGCCACGCCACCGGGCGAGGCGCCGACAGGACAGCCCGCCGGGGCGGGTGCAGGCGCTACGAAGCCGTGACGGACGGCTTCGCCGGCGGCCGTTGAGCGGTTGCAACCCGAACAGATGGTTTCATCTGTTTTGCCGATCGGCCTGCGACGCGACGGGCCGATCCCCGGCCGGCATCGTCCGCCTCGACCGGGCGATCCGATACCACGGCGCTTCGATGTCGGCGCGGCAGGGGTTCCGTCTCAGCGCAGGACCTCGCCGGCGTGGGGCGGCAGGCGCCGGAACTCGAACACCCCGGCGAGGCCGATGAGGCCGACCGCGACGAACGCGATGTGGAAATCGCCGATCGTGACCGTCGCCGAATCCGGATGGGCAAGCCCCGCGACGTGCAGGGCGACGGCGCCGATCGCGACGCCCAGGGCGTTCCCGGCCTGCTGCATCATGCTGAACAGGGTGTTGGCGCCGCTCATGCGCTCCTGGGAGAGTTCCGAAAAGCTCAGCGCATTGATGGTGGTGAACTGCATCGAGCGCGACAGCCCGCTGACGAACAGCACGGCGACGATGAGCGCCTTCGGCGTCTGCGGCGTCATCAGCCCGCACGCCATGATGGTGGCCATCGCCAGGCTGCCGTTCACCAGCACGGTGCGGCGGAAGCCGAAGGTCTTGAGGACCGCGCTGGTCGCCGGCTTCATCCCGAGATTGCCCGCGAAAACCGCGAGCAGCAGCAATCCGGACGCGAGCGGATCGAGGCCGAAGGCGAGCTGGAACATCAGCGGCAGCAGGAATGGCGCGGCGCTGATGGCGGTGCGGATCAGCACGCCGCCGCGCACGGTGATCGCGAAGGTCGGCAGCGCGAAAGCGGTGAGGTCGAGCAGCGGGTGCGCCGCGCGCCGCGCATGGCGAATTCCGTAGAAGCCGGTACCGACGCTCGCGGCCAGCAGCAAGGTCGCGATGCGCCAGTCGATCCGGCTGCGCGCAATGGATTCGAGGCTGTACATCAGCCCGAAGCTCGCCAAGCCGGTGATCAGAAATCCGCTCCAGTCGAACGGCCCGGTGGCGGCGACGCGCGAGTTCGGGATCAGGATCAGCGCGAGCGCGAGGCCGATTATCCCGAGCGGAACATTGAGCAGGAAAATCCACGGCCACGAGCTGTAGGTCGTGATCAGTCCGCCGAGCGGCGGGCCGATCACCGGCGCGGTCAAGGCCGGCCAGGTGAGGAAGGCAATGGCGCGGATCAGGTCCTGCTTTTCGGTGTTGCGCAGCACGATGAGGCGGCCGACCGGCACCATCATCGCGCCGCCGATGCCCTGGACGATGCGCGCCGCGGTGAACGCGAAGAGACTGCCGCTGGCGGCACAGAGGATCGAGGCGATGGTGAAGGTCGCGATCGCCGAGCCGAACACCACGCGGGCCCCGTACCGGTCCGTAACCCAGCCGCTCGCGGGAATGAAGACGGCAACGGTCAGCAGATAGGCGGATATGCCGATATTGAGGTCGACCGGACCGACCGCGAACGTCTTCGCCATCTGCGGCAGCGCAGTGGCGATCACGGTGCCGTCGAGCTGCTCCATGAAGAGCGCGCCGGCGACCAGGAGCGCGATGACCGAGCTTTGCCGGGCGGAAAATTCCATGGAGAAAAAGCTGTCCGCGCGAAGGCCCTTCAGAGCCGCCGCCGGTGAAACAGCGCAGGACGACTGGGAAGTCAATCGAAGCGATCCCCGGGTGGCGGATCAGCTCGCGTTTTTGCCGCGACTGAAAGAGCCGACCAACGTCCCTGATGTTTGGCGCGGAGATGCGTGGCGCAGAGATGCTTGGCGCGGATTGCCGCCAAATTGCTGCATCGCAGCAAACGACGGGAAGGGCCGCACTGCCTCCCACGCCGCGAAAGAAAGTCGCGGCTGGCACGCTACGATTTTGCACTGCCAAGTCGAGCGTCCCCTTACGTGAGCGATGGCAATCGTTGTAACTTTCTCCGAAAGCTGCCAGCGGGCCCGCCGTACCCCGCCGATTGAAGCAGCGTTTGTGCCCACGGCGGGACGCGCACTCTCAAAACTTGATCCGATGTCCCCTGCGAAACGATTGGCCCAAATGTGCCGGCTGCTTTGCGGACACACCACCAGAGGAGAGTTGGGGATGCACAAGCAAGGGACGTTTCTTCTATACGTCGGATTAGCGATGGCGGCTGCGACCTCCGCGCCGGCGCAAACAGCGACGCCAGTTTCGCCGGGCAGCGGCGCAACGAACGGTGCCGCGTCGATCCCGGACTTTTCCCGCGTATGGTTTCACCCGTCCTTCCCCTGGTTCGAGCCGCCGGCATCGGGGCACGGCCCGATAACGAACTTGTCGCGTTGGCCGCAGGTGCGCAGCGACGCTGCTTCGGGCACGGTGGCTCTTCCCCCGCTTCCTCCGGGCGTGGAAGGCGTAAGCGACTACGACCAGCTGGTCGGCGACTACACCAATCCGATCTTGCAGCCCTGGGCAGCGGAGGTCGTGAAGAAGCTCGGCGAGATGTCACGCGCCGGCATCACCTATCCGAACCCGTCGAACCAGTGTTGGCCCGAACCGATGCCGTTCATTTACAAGCAATTCCAGGTGCAGATTATTCAGCAGCCGGACCGGATCACATTCTTGTACGGCGAGCATATGGACATCCGCCGCGTGCGGCTCAATGAGCATCATCCTGCCAAGCTGACGCCGTCCTGGTATGGGGATAGCGTGGGCCATTACGAGGGTGACACGCTGGTGATCGACACCGTCGGCGTCAGGACCGATCGGCCCTATGCGATGATCGACCTTTTCGGCACGCCCTATACAAAATCATTGCATATCGTAGAACGATATCGGCTGCGCGACTACGATGACGTGAAAGACGCAATCGAACGGAACAAAAAGGAGAATTGGCTATTCTTGGGCGATGTCTTCAGCAACCACCGGGGCAAGTTCCTGCAACTCCACCTGACGATCGAAGATGACGGCGTCTTCACGACGCCCTGGACCGCGACCCTGACCTATGTGCCCGGCGAAGACCACTTGGCGGAAGAGGTTTGTGCCGAAAACATCCACCAATATTATTACGACCACAGCGACACCAACGTTCCGCGCGCCGAGAAGCCGGACTTCTGAGGGTGAGGATCGAAGGGAAGGCGACAAGTGGCTGACACGCCCGAGCTTCGCGATCACCGCCGCTGTCCGCGCCTCCGCCCCGCGGTCCCGGCTGCGATGAGGAAGTCATCGGCATGTTGGCTCCGGGTCCATCAGAGATGGAAAATCATGTCCGTGAAGTCGGCAGCGTTCCCGGAAGCGGCATAGAGGGGCATCCTCGGCGAGCGGCGTTTGAAGCCGATGCCGACACGCGGAACGCAAGGGGATCTTTACGGACGCAGACGAAAAGGAGACGAAAGATGAAACGGCAAACTCTGTTCTTTGGCATTTTTGCAACGACGATCCTCACCGTGCCGGCGTTTGCCGCCGGCGACGATGCGGGCATCACCGGGGTTCACTGGGGCCGCAACACCTTCGGTTACGAGCCGCTGCCCTCAGGTCCGCAGCCCGTGACCAACCTGAAGAGGCGTCGGGACGGCACCAGCGACGGCACCCAGCTCGTCGGCAACTACGACAATCCGATTCTCAAACCAGCAGCCGGGGCGGTGGTGAAGCAAAAGGGCGAACTCGCCATTGCCGGCAAGGGCTTTCCAAATCTATCGGACCAGTGCCGGCACTATGCACCGCCTTTCACCTTTGCAATGCAGCTCAGCTTTCAGATGCTGCAGAGGAACGACGGCGACATAACCATCATCTACAACCAGGATGATAATGTCCGCCACATTCACATGAACGCCACCCATCCCACCGATCTTGTGCCTTCGCCGATGGGCGATGCGGTCGGCCACTGGGAAGGCGAGACGCTGGTCATCGATACCGTGGGCATCAAGACGAACGCTTTCTCGGCGGCCGACATGTACGGCACGCCGCAGAGCGCGGCGATGCACGTGATCGAACGCTACCGGCTGATCGACGGTGCCGCCGCCAAGGCCGCGCAGGACAATTACGAGAAGGTTCAGGGCGTCGTCGCCGGGCGCGGCGACCCCGATACGCGTCCCAAGGGATTGCAGCTTGAATTGACGATGGAGGACCCCAACGTCTTTGCGGCGCCGCTCTCCGTCCTTGTCACCTATCGGCGCTCGCTCGTGCCATGGCAGGAACAGGTTTGCGCCGAGAACCCGGTCGAACATTATGAAGGCGAGTGGATCGGGTTACCGAGAGCGGACCATCCGGATTTCTGAGTTCGGACTGGATGGCGCCCGAGGGATCGACACCGCGACCCGCATCCGTCGTAACTTCGCGCTCGGGCGCATTTAACACGAATCAAGCGCCGGCTTCCGCTTCGGGTCGATAGCGGCGGATCATTGACATCAAATCGCCGCTGAGATTGTGCGGCGCGCGCAATCAGAAGTTCGAACCGAGACACTACCGATCCCTGTGCTTGGCTGCCGTGGTCATCTCCCTCTTCTCGATCCCGGGCTCGCCGCCGCGCCGCCATGTGCTGCCCAGGAACAAGGTCAATTCCCAATACGCCATGATGAGCAGCGCGATGACGAAGGGGATCATGAAATAGAACACGCGGTAGATGATGAGGGCGGCGACCAGTTCCTCCTTGCCGACGTCGGGCAGCGCCACCAGCATGGCGGCATCGAACACCCCGAGCGAGCCCGGAGCGTGGCTCGCAAATCCCAACAGAGTCGCGGAGACGCAGGCGATCGCCACGGTGATGAAATCGTCCTGCGGCACCGACGGCACCAGGCTGTACATGGCGAGCGACGAGAAGGTGAGGTCGGCGAGCCCGATTCCGACCTGGATGAGGGTCGAGAATCCGCCCGGCAGCACCACGCGCCAGCCGTTGCGGCCGAACGAACGCGGCTTGCGCCACACCCAGGCGATGTAGCCGGACAGCACGGCAAGTGCGACGATTCCGAGCGCCCGGACCGCGCCGGGGGACAGTTGCAGGATGAGGCTCGACACTTCCGGCCGATACGCCATCCCGGATCCGAGCACGACGAGGTTCCCGATCCAGAAGGTGAGCCCGGTCAAAAAGCAGATCTTCGCGACGTCGATGACGCCCAGGCCGTAATACGAATAGATCCGCAGGCGAACGGCGCCGCCCGAGAACGCCGTGGCGCCGATATTGTGGCCGATCGCATAGCTCGTGAAGCTCGCCAATGCCGCGATCCGGTAGGGCACCTGGTTGGCATCGATGATGTGGAGCGCGAAATAGTCGTAGAAGGTGAGTGTGCCATAGGCGCAGGCAATGAAGAAAATCGCGGAGGCGATGCTGCGCGGCGGGGTCGCCCGCGCCGCCGCCAACACCCGCGACGGCTCGATATCCCGGAGAAGATGGCTCAATACGTAGAGCGATATGCCGACGATCGCGAGGCCGAGGGCAAACCCGATCCAATTCCACCCGAAGCGGGCGCCGAATGCCCCCGCCAGGCTCCGCAACCGCTTAAGCAATCGCCCCCCTCCTTGCGACAAGGCGCCAACGCCCCGACGGGGCGGCATCCGCATTCGGGCGAGCCCCGTGCGCGAGAGCGGCGCCGAGCGAATCCGATGTCGATCTTGCCTCCCGAGAAACGACAGGATTGCGACAAAGGCGTCATGGAGATGACGCAAGAATCGGACAAGGTGCCGTCGAGCTTAAATTATTGACCGCAAGCGATGGTCACGACGTGCAGCAGACAGAGCCCGCTCCGTATCGCACCGTCTTCATTTCGGACGTCCATCTGGGGGCCAAGACGTGCCAGGCGGACCGGCTCGTCGCCTTCCTGCGCGACCTAGAGGCCGATGCCATCTATCTCGTCGGCGACATCGTCGACGGCTGGCAGTTGAAGACCGGCTGGTACTGGCCGCAGCCCCACAACGATGTGGTCCAGAAGCTGTTGCGCAAGGCCCGCAAGGGAACCCGGCTCGTCTACGTTCCCGGCAACCATGACGAGTTCCTGCGTAATTATTTCGGCACCCATTTCGGCGGCATCGAGGTGGTTGCCGATGCCGTGCATATCGCCGCCGACGGCAAGCGCTATCTCGTCACACATGGCGACCGTTTCGACATCGTCGTGAAACACGCGCGGTGGCTGTCGCTGTTCGGCGACCAGGCCAGCGTGCTCGCCATCACCATCAACAAGCTGACCAACTGGTTTCGCCGCCGCTTCGGCCTCGGCTATTGGTCGCTGTCGGGCTGGGCCAAGCTCAAGCTCAAGAAGGCCGTCAACTACATCGGCGATTTCGAGCAGGCGCTCGCGGCGGAGGCACGCCGCCATCGCTGCGACGGTGTCGTTTGCGGCCACATCCACCATCCCGCCAACCGCGACATCGGCGGCGTCCGCTACGTCAATTGCGGCGACTGGATCGAAAGCTGCACGGTCGCGGTCGAGAATCGGAGCGGCGAAATCGAGCTCCTGTGGACCGCACCGGCGGAGCACCTCGCTCCCCTCCCCCAGAGGGCGCGAGCGGCCTGATGCGCATCCTCATCGCCACCGACGCATGGCGGCCCCAGGTCAACGGAGTGGTCCAAACGCTGGAGGCGAACGCCCAGGCGGCAAAGGCGCTCGGCGCCGAAGTGGTCTTCCTCAATCCGGAAGGCTTTCCGAGCGTCGGGCTGCCGAGCTATCCCGGCATCCGGCTCGCCTTGCCGCGCCGGCGCGAGATTTTCCGCCGCATCGCCGACATCCGCCCGGACGCGATCCACATCGCCACCGAGGGGCCGATCGGCCACTTCGCACGGTGGTACTGCGTGACCAACCGGCGCCCGTTCACGACGAGCTTCCATACGAGGTTCACCGACTATGCCGCGGCGCGGTTTCCGGTCCCGGAAGGTTGGACCTGGGCTTGGCTGCGGTGGTTCCACAATGCCGGGCGCGGCACCATGGTGTCGACCGCCTCCCTTGCCGACGAACTGCGCAAACAGGGATTCCGCACCATTCTGCGATGGCCCCGCGGCGTCGATTCCCGCCTGTTCCATCCCGATCGCGCCCGCGACCTCGGTCTGCCGCGCCCGGTCTTTCTCGCGGTGGGCCGCCTCGCGGTCGAAAAAAATGTCGAGGCATTCCTCGCCCTCGACCTGCCCGGCAGCAAGGTCGTGGTCGGCGACGGGCCGGCCCGCGACGCGCTGGAGCGCCGGTTTGCGGACGTGACCTTCCTCGGGACCAGGCGCGGCGCCGATCTCGCGTCGATCTATGCAGCGGCCGACGTCTTCGTGTTTCCAAGCCGCACCGATACCTTCGGCCTCGTACTACTGGAGGCGCTGGCGAGCGGGCTGCCGATCGCCGGCTTTCCGGTCGCCGCGACCCGCGACGTGGTCGGCACCGCGCCGGTTGCCGCACTCGACGAGGACTTGCGCTCCGCCTGCCTGAAGGCGTTGACTATACCCCGCGCCGCCTGCCGCCGTCATGCGGACACGATGACGTGGGAGGAGAGCGCGCGGTGCTTCATCGGTAATCTCGTGCGCGCGCCCAGCGTCGCCGCCGAATCCGCCAGCAAGTCCGCGCCACGCCTGCTCGAGCCGGCGGCATGGCCCGGAGAATAGTCGGGAATGCGAACCTTGGAGGCCCCGAATCGCTTCGCTAACGGCGCCGTCATCAAACTTACATCCGCCCCGGTGCCTAATCCCCCTCGATTCGATTGATCATGTGGAGTTTGGCTTGACGTCCGCATCCAAAGCTGCGGCCAGCCATCGCCTCAATCAGGCGGTGCGCCGCAATCGCGCCTTTTCGAGCGAAGGCCTGCTCGAAATCATGTTCACCTGGGCGTTCAAAGGCCTGGTCTATCCTCAAATCTGGGAAGATCCCGAGGTCGATCTCGAGGCCCTTGCCCTGACCCCGCAGTGCCACGTGGTGGCGATCGCGTCGGGAGGGTGCAACGTCCTCTCCTATCTCATCGCCGATCCCGGACGCATCACGGCGGTCGATCTCAGCCGCGCCCATGTGGCGCTCAACCGGTTGAAGCTCGCCGCGGCCCGCCGCCTGCCGTCATGGCAGTCCTTCTACCGTTTCTTCGGCGAGGCCGACGAGCAGGCGAACGTCGCCGCCTATTGGCGCTTTCTCAAAGACCACCTCGACGAGGAGACGCGCGCCTATTGGGAAGGTCGCGCTCTTTCCGGCTTCGGCCGGCGCCGCATTTCGATGTTTTCGCGCAATCTCTATCGCTACGGGCTGCTCGGCTACTCCATCGGTCTCGGCCATCTGGTGGCGCGCGCCTATGGCGTCGAGTTGAACAAGATCCTGCTGGCCCGCTCGCTCGAGGAGCAGCGCGCTTTCTTCGAGACCTACCTGGCGCCGCTGTTCGACAAGCCGTTCGTGCGCTGGGCCACGGCGCGGCAATTGTCCCTTTACGGCCTCGGCATTCCGCCGGCCCAGTACGCAGCCCTGGGGTCGGGCGCGCCGAACATGGCGACGGTGCTGCGCGACCGGGTCGAGAAGCTGTCCTGCGAGTTCAGCATCGACGACAATTATTTCGCCTGGCAGGCGTTCGGGCGCTCCTATTCCGACGGCGGTTCCGGCCCGGTGCCGCCCTATCTCGAGCGCGCGCATTTCGATACGATTCGCGATCGCGCCGACCGGGTCGAAGTGCTCAATCGCTCGTTCACCGAGTACCTCAAGAGCCGACCGCCCCAATCGCTCGACCGCTACGTGCTGCTCGATGCCCAGGACTGGATGTCGGACCTGCAGTTGAACGACCTGTGGCGCGAGATCACCCGCACCGCGCGGCCCGGCGCAAGGGTGATCTTCCGCACTGCGGCGGAACCGAGCTTGCTGCCGGGGCGCGTCGACGAGCCGGTCCTGGCGCAGTGGCGCTACCAGGCGGATCAATCGCGCGACCTGACGCGGCGCGACCGCTCCGCCATCTATGGCGGGTTTCACCTCTATGTTCTCGGGGCGTGACATGACGATGGTCAGTTCGACCGAGTTGATGAACCGCACCTACCGGCATCAGCGCCACTTCTACGATTTCACCCGGAAATACTATCTGCTCGGCCGCGACCGGCTGATCGCGGAGCTCGCGCCGCGCCGCGGCGATGCCGTCCTCGAGATCGGCTGCGGCACCGGACGCAACCTCACCACCGCCGCGGCCCGCTATCCCGGCGCCCGCCTGTTCGGCATCGACGTCTCGACGCAGATGCTGACGACGGCGATCGCAACCATCGCCCGCGCCGGCCTGGCGTCGCAGATCCGCGTGGCCCACGCCGATGCCACCCGCTTCGATCCCCAGGCGCTGTTCGGGATCGCCCGGTTCGAGCGGATTTTCATCTCCTACAGCCTGTCGATGATCCCGGACTGGCAGGCGGTAATCGACGGCTCGATTTCCAGCCTCGCCCCCGGCGGCGAGCTGCACATCGTCGATTTCGGCGGCCAGCAGCGGTTGCCCGGCGTGTTCCGCGCTCTGCTGCGTCGCTGGCTGACGCTGTTCCACGTCACGCCGCGCGACGAGATGGAGACCGTCCTGCGGGCGCGGGCGCAAGCGGCCGGGGCGAGCCTCATGTTCGAGCGCCCGTACCGCGACTACGCCCAATATGCGGTGCTGCGGCTGCCGGCCTGAAGGCGGCGCGCGGCGACGCGACACGCGCGACCGGGCATGCGCGACGGAGCGCCCCTGGCGCAACATGGCGATGCCGGCAACCGGCGGGGCCGGTGCGGTGTCACCGGCCGGGGGCGACGTTGCGGAAGACCTTGCCGCCCTTCATTACGAAGACCACCCGCTGAAGCGCCGTGATGTCGGTCACGGGATCGCCGTCGACGGCGATCAGGTCCGCCTCCATGCCGGGCGCCAGCGAACCGATCATGCCCTGCAGGCCGAGCGCCTCGGCGTTGAGCGAGGTCACCGCCACGATGGCATCCATGGCGGGTTGTCCGTCCACCTTGACGCGATGAACGACCTCGTTGGCGTTGCGCCCATGGGCGCCGGCCACGGCGTCGGTCCCCATGTTGATCTTCAGGTCCTTGTGCCGGATGGCCATCTTGAACATGGCATCGTTGAGCGGAATGCCGTCTTCCATGAACTTGAAGCCGGCCTCGTTGTAATTGCCGATGCCGAGATAACGCGCCTTGTTCTCGATGTAGTTCTGCAGGAGGAGCCCGGTCTGCGGCTCGAAAAAGGTCCCGTGCGCCGCCATCAGGTCCGCTTCGGCGTCGGTGATCTGGGAACCATGGGTGACGGTCGTGCAGCCCGCGAGCGTCGCGGCGCGGACCGCGGAGGCCGCATGCGCATGCACCCAGACCCGCTTGCCCAGCGCCTTCGCCTCGCTGCACGCGGCGAGAATCTGCTCGTCGCTGAGCGTCTGCCCGCCACCCTCGCGGATGCTCTTGGAGGCGAAAATCTTGATGACGTCGGCGCCGTCGGCCACGGCCTTGCGGACATGCGCCCGGACCTGCTCGATCGTGAGGCGCGTGTCCGTGAGCGGGGTAACCGCGGTCAGCAGCCGCGGCCCGGGAAGCCGCCCGCTGGCGATCGCCTCGCGCAGCGGCAGATCGCTGGGCGCGCCAATGCTCTGTACCGTGGTGAACCCCGCAATCAGCATGGCGTAGGCGTTCGCGGCGCCGTACAGCGCCTCCTCGGCCGGAGTCTCGCTGGGGGTCGGAGTCTCGCTGGGGGTCGACGCGCGGCCGTCCTTGCCGAAATGCACGCCGATATGAACATGCGTATCGATCATTCCAGGGAGGACGGTAAATCGCGGGAAATCGTAGGTGGCACCCGTCGCCGTACCGTCGCCGACCCTGACTATCCGCGAGCCTTCAACCGCGATGACGGCGTTGCGCTGCACGCCGCCCTTGCCGTCGATGAGCGTTCCAGCGCGAATGGTGATCGGCTGCTGCGCCGCCGCGAGCGCAGTCATGCACAGGAACGCAGCCGCGGCGCGCGCCGCGTTGCTTGTGAACGCTGATATCGCTGCAAGAGCCGGCTTGGCGGTTCCGGTGTGCATCGAGCATCCTCCGTGGCGGCGAGTTCGCCCGGCAGACGCGAGCGGATCTTCCTCGCCGTCGCAACGATAGAGGCTTCAATTACCGGCCGCAACGGCCGCACCGGGCGCCGGCTGGACCACGTAGGCAGGCACCCCGCGACCGGCAGGCGCCGGCCGCGGATGAGATAACCACAGCCAGATCGCTCCGGCTGCGGTCGGGCGCGAGAATCAGATTCCGCGGTTCCAGAAGTCGCAGTAGCGCTCGATATTGCCGGCGAGGTTGGCCTCATAGCCCGCCAGCTTCTCGTATTTCGGCAATTTGATCTCGGCGATGGCGCCGGCGTAGCACTTGTTCTCCTCGGTCGCCTTCTTCACTGCGGCCGAAAGATCGAGCATGTAATCGAGGTCGACCTTGACGTCCTCCTTGTTTCCGATCTGCCGGCCGCCGGCGCCGGGATGTCCGGCGATCAGGCGATCCCAATCCATCGCCAGGATCTTCTTCATGGCGTCTTCCTGGTCGGGAAGGTAGGTATCCGCCATGATGCGGAACTGCGTGCCGGACAACGGCAGGAAGTCGACGACGAAGATGATCTTCTCTTTGGGCAGGCGCATGATCAGCGAATTGTCGCCGTGGTTCTTGCCGAGATAGAGCAATTCCAGCGTCGTACCGCCGAGTTCGATCTTGCTGCCGCTGTCGTCGACGACGAGATCGGGCATCACGACGTCCGGCGCCTTGCGCTGCTCCAGCAGCGACTTGGTCCTCCAGTGAGCGATGAAGAGGGCGCCGATATCCTTGAACGGCTTGCCGCCGGCGATGTGGTCGAAGTGGCTGTGGCTGTAGATGACGTACCTGATCGGCGCCTGGGTGATCTTGCGGATCTCGGCGATGTAGGCCGCCGCTGCGGGCCGCCGCTCCCCGATCGGATCGGTGGCGATCACGCCGTCCGGCGTGACGACGAACATCGCCTGGTGGCCCTGATAGCGGAAAATGTAGACGCCGTCGGTGCCTTCGACCTTGGTGGTCGAGTACGGGGGCGCCGCCGGAGCTTGCGCCGAGGCCGGCAGCGCCGCGGCGGTCAGAACACCCGCGAGCACCGCAGTGGTCAGACGTGACATGGAATTCTCCCTTGCTCTTGATTGAAACCGCTTGCGCGGTGTTTTCAGGCGGGGCAAAGCCGGTCGACGCGACGAATGACGGCGTTCGCCTGCCTCGGGATGCTCTAGCATGCCGACATCCGGCGCGCTCGAAAATGTCCGCTACGAGGGACAATTCTGCTGCGCGGGCCTGATCGATTTGCATGCGTGCTCATTCCGCATCGCGTGTCAGGAAGGCGGATTACCGGCCGATGCCGATCGCCGCATCGCGCATGACGCGGAAACGGGCATCGGGCTGGTCCTGGCGCACCAGGGCGATGCGGTCGATCGCCACAGGTCGTGCGCCATGGGCGGCGGCGAATCCGTCCCGGAGCCAGGACAGCACGGCATCGTGCTCGTCCGCAGCGAGCCGGCCGGTCAGCGTCAGATGCAGCCGGAAGTCGTCGAACACGTAGGGATAGCCCCAACGGTCGAGGTGGCCGAGCTGCCGTTCGCTGAGGCCGACCATTCGCCGGTCGCGGTCCGCTGCGCTCAACGGCGCACGAAAGCGATCGAAGGCGGTGACACAGGCGGTCGCGAGGCGCTCGATCGCGGCCGGTGCCGCGGTCGGCACGATCGCAGCGAAGCCCTGCAACGAGGCGACCATCGGCTGGAACGCCGGAGCCGAGTCGACGGAGCGGCAAAACGCCTGGAATTGGTCGACCAGATCGGATTCCGCGGCCGGATTTGCCAGATGAAATGGCGCCTTCAGCGTCGCGTGAAAGCCGTAGCGGCGCGGCTCTCCGGTCAAGTCGCGCCAGGCAGACTGCTCGATCGGCAACGGGCCGGGAAAGCCGACATCGCCCCCGCTGTAGCAATCATAGCCGAGCACGGCGGCGCCGAACCGGTAGAGCGCGCTGTCCGCGGCAGGAATAAAATAGATCGCGAATCTCGGATTCACGGGCGCCGCCCCGTCAGCCGCAGCCGGCATCGGCGATCCCCACGCTTTCGATCAATCAGCGACGCCATGGTTTCACTCCACCGGCAGAGTTGGCTATTGCGCTGGACAGCTTTGCAACAGGATTTCGCGGCGGCGCGACGACCCGAGTCGCCGCCGCATCGCCGGGCAAGACGATGGCGCTGCCGCCGGAGGGCGGCGGCGGCGGCCCCCGCAACCGGCTTCGGCGAGCAGCCGCGGTCCGGACGAGATTCCGGCCCGCACGCCCCTCCTCCTGCTTGACGAGCCCATTGCCTCGTCGATATCTCCCCGGTTTGCCGCGGCAGCGTGAACATGGATCGCAACCAGCCCCTCGCCCTCGCCAATGCTCGCCTGGTGCTCGCCGACGCGGTGATCGAGGGCGGCTGGATCGTCGCCGAGAACGGCGTGATCGCAGACTTCGGCCGCGGCGCGCCGCCGGCCAAGGCCGAAGACATGGGCGGCGACCTCGTCATTCCCGGCCTGGTCGAACTGCACACCGACCACATCGAAGCCCATTACATGCCGCGCCCGAAGGTGCATTGGGATCCGCTGTCGGCGGTGGTTTCCTATGACGCCCAGCTCGCGACCTGCGGGATCACCACCGTGCTCGACTCGCTGCGGGTGTGGCGCGAGGAGGGCGCCCAGGATATTGGCGGCGAAGCGGTGCTGCTCGCTGCGGCCATCGCCACTGCGCGCGACGCCGACATGCTGCGGATCACCCACTATTTGCATCTGCGCTGCGAGGTGCCGATGCCGCGGGTGGTCGAGGAGGCGAGCGAGCTGATCGGGCGCGACGACGTGCGCCTCGTCTCGCTGATGGATCACACGCCGGGCCAGCGCCAGTTCCGCGACGAGCAGAAATTGCGCGACTATTATCGCGGCAAGTCCGGCCGCCTCACCGATGGCGAGCTCGACCTCATGTTCGACCAGCGGCGCGAGCAAGCCCGGCGCCATGCCGCGCCCAATTATCGCGATCTCGTCGGGATGGCCCATGCGCGCGGCATCCCGCTGGCCAGCCATGACGACACCACCGCCGAGCATGTCGCCCGGGCGATCGCCGACCGCGTCGCCATCGCCGAGTTCCCGACCACCGTCGCGGCGGCGCAGGCGCTCCATGCCAGCGGGGTGCGCGTCCTCATGGGCGCACCCAATCTCGTCCGCGGCGGCTCCCATTCCGGCAACGTCGCGACCGCGGATCTGGCGCACGCGGGCGTGCTCGACGTGCTGTCCTCGGACTACGTGCCGGCGAGCCTCCTGATGGCGGCGCTCGACCTGCCGCAGGCGGTGCCCGCGATCTCGTTGCCGGCGGCGGTGCGCATGGTCACCAAGACCGCGGCCGAGGCGGTCGGCCTCGACGACCGCGGCGAGATCGCGGCCGGAAAACGGGCCGATCTCGTTCGCGTCCATGTCGCAAAGGCAGTCCCGGTGGCGCGGTCGGTGTGGCGCGCCGGCCGGCGCGTCGCCTGATGTCGGCCGGCGCCGCCACGGACCATCGGATGATCGGCCCGGGCCCGCTGGTCGTCGTCGTCGGACCGAGCGGCGCCGGCAAGGACACGCTCATCGTCTGCGCCCGTACATTGCTCGCGGACGACTCCACGGTCGTGTTTCCCCGCCGCATCGTCACCCGGGCGGCCTCGGCCGCAGAGGATCACCACACCATTTCCGCCCGCGACTTCGCGGCGGCAGCGCAACGAGACGCCTTCGCCTTCTGGTGGGAGGCGCACGGATTGAAATATGCCCTGCCCGCCGGAATCGACGAAGACATCCGCGCCGGCCGCATCGTGGTTTGCAATGTGTCGCGCGGCATCGTTGCCGCGTTGCGCCGCCGCTATGTCCGCCTCGGCGTCGTGCTGGTCACCGCGCCGGCCGACGTGCGGACGACGCGCCTCGCGATGCGCGGCCGCGCCGACGATGGCGATTTTGCGCAGCGCATCGACCGCATGGCGCCGCCATACGCCGAGCTTTCGCCCGACCACGTGATCGAGAATGTCGGCGATCTCGAGCGCGCCGCCGCAAGCCTCGTAACCGCGATCATGGCGGCGCAGGCGCGATAGCGTATTGCGCCGATTCGGCCTGCGATCGGCGGCATGCGCGCTATTCCGCCTACGCCCTCCGCGCCGCGCCGTACCGAGGAGGTTAGTGTGCGGTTAATTGGGCAAAAGAGTGCGGCCTCGGCGCCACAAACCATGCCATTGTGCCTCCGGCAGGCCAGAAAAGCCGGCGATGCCGCGATCTATGCTTGTAAACCACTTCGGATTAAGCCATATACGCGGTGTTCGGACGATCGGCCCTAGAGTCGGTCCCAATGGCCGCGTGCACGATTCCTGCAGACGGTTTCGGCCATATCCGCTCACTCGACGGCAGCCCAGAACACGCGGGATGTCCTTATCACCGCGATTTGCGCGTCCGGTCGTGGCCGGGCGGCGCTCATTCGCAAATTGGAAAGTCACACATTGAACTCCTTTGATGGTTTCGGCCTCGCCGAACCGATTGCTCGCGCTCTGGTCCAAGAGAGCTATGTCACCCCCACCCCGATCCAGGCACAGACCGTGCCGCTCGTCCTCGAAGGCCGCGATGTCATCGGCATCGCGCAGACCGGAACCGGCAAGACCGCCGCCTTCGCCCTGCCGATCCTGCACCGGCTCTCCAACAGCCCCGTGTCGCTCGAGCGCAAGACCTGCCGGGTCCTGGTTCTCAGCCCGACCCGGGAACTCTCCAGCCAGATCCTGGACAGCTTCAACGCCTATGGCCGCCACCTCGATCTCACGACCACGCTCGCCATCGGCGGCGTGCCGATGGGCAAGCAGGTGCGCGCACTGATGAACGGCGTCGATGTGCTGGTCGCCACTCCGGGCCGCCTGCTCGACCTCGTCAACAGCAATGCGCTGCGGCTCAACCGGGTCGAGGTCGTCGTCCTGGACGAAGCCGACCGGATGCTCGACATGGGCTTCATCCATGACATCCGCCGCATCGTAGCCAAGACCCCGCCGCAGCGGCAGACGCTGCTGTTCTCCGCCACCATGCCCCAGGCGATCGCCGAGCTGGCGGGGCAGATGCTGAAAAATCCCGCAAAGGTCGCCGTGACGCCGGTGGCTTCGACGGTGTAGCGGGTCAGCCAGCGCGTCGTGCATGTGGACCGCGCCGGCAAGGCCGGCATCCTCGCCGAGATCCTCAACGACAGGGCGATGGAACGCGCGCTCGTGTTCACCCGCACCAAGCATGGCGCCGACAAACTGGTGCGGACCCTTGCCAAGGCGCGGATCACCTCGGAGGCGATCCACGGCAACAAGTCCCAGCCGCAGCGCGAGCGGGTGCTCGCCGCCTTCCGCCGGGGCCAGGTGCGAATCCTGGTCGCCACCGACATCGCCGCCCGCGGCATCGATGTCGACGGCATTTCCCATGTGGTGAACTACGATCTGCCGAACGAGCCGGAAAGCTATGTCCACCGCATCGGGCGCACGGCTCGCGCCGGCGCCACCGGCATTGCGATCTCCTTGTGCGACCGCGACGAAGTGCCGTATCTGCGGTCGATCGAGAAGCTCATCCGTATGGGCCTGCCGGCGACCGACCGGCGCTCCAGTCCGGGACGCGATCTCGACCCGCCGGCACCCGGGCGATTCGAGGCGCCGCGCCGCGACCGCCATCCGCGCGGCCGCCGCGGTGCGCCGCAGCATTCCAAGCCCGCCAGCGCACATGCCGCATCGGCCAAGCCGGCTCATCCCCGGCCTGCCCACAAGCCTTCGCACCAGCCGGCCCATCAAGGGCCTGCAAATCCGAGCCCGGCTGCTGTACAACATGAGCCCAAGGGTCTGAGCGGCGTCGCTTTCCTGCAGCGCGGATCGGAGTCGCGACGCAACTCCCAGAATCGTCCGCAGCGCTGACCGGAGCACAATGCATGGCGAAAGAAGAGCTGATCGAATTCGAGGGACTCGTCACCGAAATCCTGCCGGACACCCGCTATCGGGTCAAACTCGACACCGGGCACGAGATCATCGCCTACACGGCCGGCAAGATGAAGAAAAACCGCATCAAGACACTGGCGGGCGACCGCGTGATCGTCGAGATGTCGCCCTACGATCTCGAAAAAGGCCGGATCATCTTTCGCCACAAGGACGAGCGGGCTTCGACCAGCCC